>JAJZWU010000013.1 GCA_021846515.1 Actinomycetes bacterium | reverse complement strand
CACGGTACTCCTGGAGGCTTTTAATAAATATTTTTTATAATTAAGATAATCTTGTTGTGGATGCTACGCTATGGCGCTATTGTGCATCCCATACCGAGGATGCTGCTATACGTGAGTATCTTTTTCTCAACTCCCGGACGGATTCTTTAGATATTCCCTCAGATGGTTGTACGCGTTTACCTCGGCGTAGTTTCCATGCTTCAATGATTTGGCCGACATGGGCCGAGCTGGCGATAGAGGCTGCCTGTACGCAAGCTCCGGTAGCCACCGTCTCCGAATTGGCAGTGACAATAATTTCTGCGCCTGCAATGTCTGCAAGGATCTGTTGGTAGGCCTTCAGGCGAGAGCCACCTCCCACAAGGAAAAGGGCATTCTTGCTTGCCTCGTCCGCAGGTAGGTGATCCTTCGCATCCAATAGACTGCATACCACACCTTCAAATGCCGCTCTGGCCAATTCCGGTGCGCCCGTATCACTCGATAGACCAATAAATCCACCACGGGCAGTTGGCCGGTTTGGTGCACGCTCGCCGGCAAAATACGGAATTACCATCACACCTCTCGCACCAAGTGGTTCTGTCAGTGCGGCATCCGATAAGGCAACATACCCCATGGATAACCACCTGCCCACCATATCTGTCACTTTGGTAGCGTTGAGAGTACATACAAGCGGCAGGAATCTTCCTGAGGCATCGGCAAAGCCGGATACATATCCAGATGGATCGCAAACAGGTATTTCCGAAACGGTGAAAGCGGTACCTGAAGTACCCAGCGATATGGCAGTATCGCCAACGCTCAATCCTATGCCCAGAGCAGATGCCATGTTGTCTCCGGTACCTGGTCCTACTATGATGCCATTCCATTCCCCTGCCGGCTCTTCCGGGGCAAGAACCTCGGGCAACATGCTACCCCAATCGACATCAGTGTCCACAAGGGAAAGTAGGTCGGATCGCCATATGCCCTCACGCGGCGACCAGTAACCTGTGCCTGAAGCATCACCTCTATCAGTACAGAATCTACCGGTGAGTTTGTAGGTGAGCCAATCGTGAGGCAACAGTATAGTTGCAATACGGGCGAAGGAATTGGGTTCCATGCGCTTTAGCCAGTATAACTTCGTAATGGTCAGTGCCGCTACAGGAACGCTGCCACACGCTTGCGCCCAGCCGGAATCTCCGCTGCTAAGCATGTTACGAAGTTCCAGGGCATCAGTTGCCGATTGTGTATCGTTCCATAGCTTTGCTGGCCGGATTACTTCACCCGAGCCGTCCAGGACTACCAGACCGTGCTGCTGAGCGGCTACTGCTATAGCTAATATGTTGTGTAACGATATAATTTGTCCTGTACTGGTAGAAGCTGCCGATAGTGCCTGCGCCAGGGCGTCATTAAAGGCATTCCACCATTCATATGGGTCCTGTTCGGATAGCGGCGGAGAGGTAGGTGAGTGCGGCGATCTGCCCGATCCGACCAGTCTGCCAGTATCAAGCTCTCTTATCTCTACCTTTGTCGACTGAGTAGATGAATCGACTCCCGCAACCATGTCCATGCCTATTACAATACCTGCGCTGCCACGACATGTACAGCATGCCGGGCAATGGAACGTCAGCCTCTATGCCTATATCGGCACTTATATGTTCAAGAAAATACCGGCAGCACCAGGGAACAGTGTGGCTTGAAACTGGCACTGTCCGCTCCAAGTGCGTTCATCACATCTTGAAGCGCAACAGGATCGTAGATAATGCCCAGATGCTCGGTGTAATCGGTAGAGCACTGGTTTTGAAGGGTAATATCCTGTGTATTTGGACCAGATAAAAATGCTGAGGTATATGGAGTTACTACCTCATCATACTTGCTCTCTATGACTACATACTTAGGACCGGGAGTAACTCCTCCCTGATTTAGGCTGGCAAGAAATGATGATCCCTGCTCCTGCTGTGTACAGGAGTAGCATCCCAACTGGTTGAAAGAGAAGCCAAAATTTTTCGCAAAAAAGTTTGCTATAGCGACCACACCGTCGGCAGTGGTACCGTGATTGGTAGGAGCCAAGCCTACCAGCATATGCACCTTAACTGCACCGTTCAGGAACTTTATATAATAACGAGGCATCATGCCGCCCTGCGACCACCCAACCATGTCCACCTGAGTTGCCCCGGTGGCGGACAACACCTGATTCACTTCAGACTGAAGTTGATTCGCCGAATTCTGTATGGGAGCCAGTCCGTAAAAATGTCCCAGTGTCTCCGGCTCGGCGCCGTAGTCCATGCCATATACGCAATAACCGGCATTGGCAAGCATCGGCGACAGGGCCTGCCAGCTGAACGCCTCGTTCGCGAATGTCCCGTGTACCAGTATTACCGGATATGGATGCGCCTTTGTGGGTTTGCATGACCAGTTGTTCATTCCGGGAGGCATAGAGCCCGGTGATGTCAGCTCCGACCCCCAGCCGGTAAGGGCAGTTCCTACCGGCAAATTCCCATGCTGGCCGGTAGATGCGCCACTGCCAGAGGAGCCCCCTATGGGCGAAGGTGATCCTCCAAACGGACTGCAGGCAGCTAATACCAGGGCAGTTGCAATTACAATCAGGGCTCCGCGTAACCTGGGCATCCCAACACCACTACCACCTGCCATCTCGGAATGCTTCATGTACAAACCCCTTAACGATAATCATATTAAAACGCCACCATGTTGTTCGCCATATATTATACTCTGAGTCAATTACGTTATCAAGCGATTGTTCCCCAAACATTACACGTAGCCAGTTAAGAACCGTTGTGACGAAAACATGCAAACGGCAAGTGGGCGAGGGGGGACTTGAACCCCCACGGACTTGCGTCCACAGGATCCTGAATCCTGCGCGTCTACCTATTCCGCCACTCGCCCTTGGTCTTATCAATCGCACATGTGCACATGCGTATATGCCAGTATATCAGCCTACTAGATCAGAGTACTGGAGCGCAACGCTCAAATCGGCCACTCGGGGTTGCTGAACCAGACTTTGGTGGTTCGCGATGTACAATAAAGCTATGGTATTACAGGAGTTTGAGTCGAGACTTGAGAGGCTCGTTGAAGGCGTATTTTCGACTGCCTTTCGCGGAGAGTTGCAGCCGGTAGAAATTGGCCGGAAGCTCATACGCGAAATGGACCTCAGAAGGCGAGTAGGAATGGGGGGGATTATAGCTCCAAATGAATTCAAGGTTTACCTTTCGCCTTATGATGTAGATCGTTTTGCACAATTTGAGGATGCATTCGAGAAGGAATTGACCATCGCGTTACAAACGCATGCCGAAAGAGAAGGGTACATATTTGTAGGCCCCCTATCGGTAGAAGTGCTGGAGGACGGCGAACTTAAACGAGGCCATTTTGATATAGAAAACAACATTGTTGAGGGCTCTGTTGCAGATGAAACTGCTGCGATAGAGCTACCCGACGGCTACCGTGTACCGCTGAATGATCATTCTATAGTGCTTGGCAGATTATCAGATTGTGATATAGTGTTACATGACCAGAACGTTAGCAGGAGGCATGCAGAAGTGAGCAGGAATGGTCAGGAGTATATACTAAGAGATCTTGGTTCTACCAATGGCACTCTGCTGAATGGCAAGCCAGTGACTACAAGCACATTAAAAGATGGGGACAGTGTGTCGTTGGGAACCACTACAGTAAGATTCGTATACACCAGGTGACCGTCAGAGGCTGCACTTGGCGGGCTGGGTGTGAAAATATGCGAGTGGGTGGTATGGAGTGATTGGATCAGTTGCAAATGCCACGCTCTTAAGAGCTCTGGAGGTGCTGGTTGTAATAGTCATATGGCTCTTCTTTCTCAGGGTGATAAGATCAGTTTGGGCTGAAACAAAGTATCGCGACCGCGATGAGGAAGAATACACCCCTGCGCACAGACGAGCGGAGTACCCAGTACATTCGCAAGTACCGGCACAAGTAGCTTTAGCTCCACAGGGAGCTACCCACTCCGTTCCCGATGTTCCCAATGTCGCGGGAACGGGAACAGTAGTGGGGGAAATGGCGCAGGAAAGCCGGGGAACTGAGGTTTATGGAACATCTACAGGAGGCGGCGCCATACAAGATGTCATTGCCACCTTAAAGGTAGTGGAGCCAAAGGAATCGCGTGGCCGCACATACAGGATTGGTCAAAACTTTACTATTGGCAGAGCCCAACACTGCAATATCAAAACAGATGATGCCTATACGTCCAATATACATGCACGCTTTTATCGTAACTCCGGTAATCTATGGGTAGAAGATATGCATTCCACTAATGGAACCTGGGTCAATACCAAGAGAATATCCGTACCGGCGCGCCTGAGACATGGAGATATGGTGCAAATCGGAGGAACAGTATTTGAGGCATTATGCTGATAATAAGCCACCTTGTAGTGCAAAGCAACCGCATGTACAGTAAAATACTATATTCGTGCCCAAGATTATAGCTGGTTATGCTTCTGACACTGGGCGGGTTCGTGGAAAAAACGAGGACCTGGCTCTGGTAGACCCTCCTCTGTTTGCGGTAGCAGACGGGATGGGTGGTCATGCTGGTGGCGCCGAGGCTGCCCAACTGGCTATTACCGCCTTAAGACAATCTTACCGGAGCCGTTCCGATATAGAGGGACTTATATATGCCATCAAGTACGCAAACTTCATCGTATGGCAGAAGGGGGCTGAAAACTCACATCTGGCCGGAATGGGAACAACGTTGGCTACCCTGGTTTATCTGGCGGGCGATGCACCCGGCAGTACCTCAGGCGGTAGTGAGGGTCACTGGAACATAGAAACGAGTACAGAACTATCCGTAGGTACGAGAATTACGGGTACTCGACATGGCGGCAAAGGATCACCTGCCACTAAAAAGTGGTACAAGAGATTACTGCATACGGGACGCCACACTGGAAGACATGATGAGAATGCTCAAAGGGCAAGTAATAAACCTATACACTCCTATCAGTCCGGAATGCCCCAGAGAGGCAGAAGCGCCAGGGATGCACAGCAGGGGATTTCTCCAGATTATCATAGCGATAGCCGCAGCAGTGGCAGTACGCCGCATAAAAGTGGAGGTCGTTTTGGTATAGCCAATGTAGGAGATTCCAGGGTATACAGGTATCATAACGGAAAAATGGTTCAGATAAGCCAGGATCACTCTGTGGCGGAAGAGATGGTACGCAAAGGGGAGCTTACCGGAGCCGAAGCTGCAGTCCACCCCAAGAGGCATACGCTCACCAGAGTAATCGGAATGGGACAAGAAATAGATGTCGATGTATGGGAGCTACCGGCAGAAGAGGGAGACAGGTTCCTACTATGTACTGACGGCCTATCAAATGAGGTCAGCAACGAGGTGCTTTCGGAGATTTTGGCAGCACAAATAGATCCCCAGCAGGCGACTGAATTGATGGTGCAAACGGCCAATAAGAATGGTGGCAGCGATAATATTACCGCGGTAGTAGTAGATGTATTGCCCGACAGTACCGTTGACAACATACTTCAAAACGATACTATCGCAAGAAGCACAGAGGCAAGCCACCAGTTATATGACCCTCCAGACATGTCTTTGGATAACGGTTTATCGATACAACCAGAAGACGATTCGCCAGATTTGCTGGCTTCATCACAATCCACATCACGGAGCGCCCTGCAGGACAACGACACGATCGGCAGGATGGCTGGGTCAAATACGAAAGAAGAACGTGCTTCTATTGCCGACGGTACTACAATCCTATCCGTGGCCGCAATTAAAACTGCTGCAGACATAGGCAAGGGCGCAGCGTCCAGATCCACTGTCGCGCAGGGCAATACTCAAGCACAAAAGAACTATGCTATAAAGCGAACAGTGAAATCAAGCGTCTCTTCGCCCCCCATAGCACGCTGGTGGCATTCTGGAAATAGCCGCCACATAAGCACACCTGATCAAGGTGATCATAGGTACTCTCGCAATGGGGTGAAGTCGGCCAGGCCGTCTTACATGCCTGCTCGATCCTCGCTTCGCTACGAACCCCAATACCGGCGCTACCAGGGACACAGACTTATCAGTTTTCGTTCGGTTTTGTTCGTGATCGTTTTCTTGGCTATCGTGGCTGGAGGATTCGGTCTGGTAAGGTGGTATGTCAACGGTTCTTATTTCGTAATGCTCAAAGGCAATAGAATAGAGGTATTTCAGGGAAGGATAGGTGGATTTCTGGGCATGGAGCCGCATAGAGTACAGGCTATCAGAGCAACCGCCTCCGATATAGCATCTTACAGGTTGCCACAGCTAAAGGCTGGCGTGGAAGAGCCCTCAATAGGGGCAGCAGATGCCTATATAAAAGACTTACTGGCTGAAAAGCGCAGTCTCGACCAGTCATCAGTATCGGGTATATCCGGCTCATATATTTGCAGTACTTCTTGCAGCATAAATACAGTACCCCCACTTGGCCTGTCACTCCCCTTGCCAGTTACCAGGTCAGTACCAAATCGGCCCAGCAACAGCTACAATATGGGAGTTCCGGCATGAATAAGCGCATACGATGGCTCGGAGCAGTGATCCTGCTGGGGTTTGTTGCACTGTTCGTCCAACTCAATAACATACAGGTTATCCAGGCCGGGAGCCTTGCAAATGCGCCGGCAAATCCCAGAAATATACTCGCGGCACGTGATAATCCCAGAGGTACTATAGTGTCTGCCGGCGGTAAGGTACTTGCTGACTCTGTCGCCACTCCAAATGATATATACAGCTACCGTAGAGAGTATCCTACCAATGGTCTTTTTGCTCAGATTGTAGGCTACGATTCGTATATCTACGGGCTGGATGGGGTCGAAGGTTACTATAACAATTATCTACTACCGTACAAAGAACCGATCAAATCACTCCAAGATCTATTTACTTCTCGAATAACCATCAATACCCTCAGGCTAACGGTTTCATACCGCCTGCAGGAAGTAGCAGCACAAGAACTGGGCAATAGAACCGGCTCTGTAGTGGCAATAAACCCCTCCACCGGAGCAATCCTGGCTATGTATTCCAGCCCTAGCTTCAATCCAAATCCACTCGCTTACGAAACAGCGACCAAGGAAATAAAGGCGTGGAAATCGTATCTTGCAAATTCCAGCCAACCAATGCTGGATAGGGCATGGAGAAGATCCTATCCGCCCGGATCTACATTCAAAATTATTACTACATCAGCAGTCTATGATAGAGACCCATCCCTGGCAAATAAATCGTTCCCCGTCCTGACGCAGACCCCCCTTCCCGGGACCAGCCATTTGCTGCATAATTACGATTACGAAGCTTGCGGCGGCACTATGGTGCAAATGCTGCCACCATCATGCGACACGGGTTACTCGCTAATAGGGCTCAGCCTTGGACCACAAAATCTTATTGGTGAAGCAGATTCCTTTGGATTCAACAAACGTCCTCCACTGGATATACAACCTGCACCGGCCGTCTCTACTTTAGCCTCTCTTAGCTACCTCCAGCAGGTACCTTCATTTGTGGCCTTTTCGGCTATTGGGCAGGGAGACGATCAGGCAACCGCACTCCAGATGGCGTTGACCGGGTCGGCAATTGCCGATCACGGAATGATCATGAAACCCCATGTCCTTAACGACGTAATGAACTCAAGTGGACAGGTCATACACCGTTACACGCCCTCAAAATGGCTCCAGGCTACCTCGTCAAGCACTGCATCGAAAGTGTCGGCGCTTATGACAAAAGTTGCTCAGTACGGTACGGCAGCTTCAATTTTCCCGTCATCCTGGCAGGTGGCGGCAAAGACTGGTACGTCCCAGATAGGCATGAATGGTGAAACTACTGACTGGATGGTAACATTTGCACCGGCCAGCCATCCAATAGTAGCAATAGCAGTGGTTGTACCAAGGCAGGCACCAAATGCAACTGGGGCATCTATAGCGGGACCGATCCAGCGTGCAATGTTGCAGGCTGTCTTTAATTTATTTGGTCAACCGAGTTCCAAATCTACCTCAAGTACTGGAACCTCATCCAATCACTCTGTAAGTAACGGGTGAACATGGTGATAAAATCGACCATACACCTGCAACAGTGTCACCATTACCGGATCGTAGTGAGTTAAGCTGTAGAGTCAGATGGAACCGACTATGATACCACGAATACTGTCAGGCCGCTACGAGCCACAACGCCTTATCGCGCGCGGCGGAATGGCCGAGGTATATAGGGCACATGACCGCCTGCTGGATAGAACGGTAGCCTTGAAAGTGCTTTTCAGGGAGTTGTCTATAGATAGGGCTTTCGTAGAAAGATTCCGCAGGGAAGCTCAATCTGCTGCTGGATTATCGCACCACAACATAGTATCCGTATACGACTGGGGAGAAGACGGAGGTACATACTATATAGTGATGGAGTTTGTAGAGGGGCTTCCACTCTCAGCCATGCTTAAAACAAACGGCCCTATGACTCCTCAAAGGGCAGCCGAGATTGCAGCAGATGTGGCATCCGCACTTTCATACGCACACAAGCATAATGTAGTACATCGTGATGTAAAGCCGGGTAATGTCATCATTACAGAAGATGGACAGGTAAAGGTTACCGACTTTGGAATAGCCAGAGCGTTCAACACAGAAGATAGCCTTACTCAGACCGGTTCTGTTATGGGAACCGCTACCTACTTCTCTCCAGAACAGGCCGAAGGGGTAGGTGTAGACGGTAGAAGCGATATATATTCATTGGGGATTGTGCTATTCGAAATGCTGGCTGGGAGACCACCGTTTGTCGGAGACACGCCGGTGTCCGTAGCATCCAAACACGTGAGGGAATCGCCTCCATCGCTCAGCAGCCTGGTGCCTTCAGTCCCTCCACCGTTAGAGGCGATTATCGACAAGTGCCTTATGAAATCCCCCCAGTTGCGTTACCAGAGCGCTGATGCTTTGCGCGCTGACCTGGTTAGCTTTGCTCAGGGTCGTTCAGTCCAGGGCATTGACAGGGCAGATACTACTACAGTAATGTCACAAGCGGATCTGGCCGACTCGGTCGCTTCGGGAGCTGGTACCACTATGGCATTACCGATAGTGGGCTCAAATATAGGCACCAATGGGAAGCCACCCAAAGACGCAGAGGAAGAGAAAACCCATACCGGCATCTACGTAGGTGTACTGGTTGTACTGTTGGCTGCTTTGGCAGTAATCGTAGTCATGCTGGGAGAATCTCTTGGATACTGGCATCTCTTCTCTTCTTCCAAGGGGCCGAATGTGGCAATACCATCTATATACGGCAAGTCCGTGTCTACCGCCACCAGCATGCTGCACTCAGCAGGTTTCAAGGTGGGTAAGATAAGTTCTGTAGCAGATGGTAGTGCTCCTGCCGGCACTGTAATCCGCAGTATTCCGCCGGAAGGGCAGATGGTATTGAAGGGAGTACCTGTAGAGCTTATAGTCAGTAGTGGCAAGGCTCCCTCCTCAAACAGCGTGTTTGTTCCGGGAGTAATTGGCGATAATCTGAGCAACGCCGAGTCTACGCTACGGCATGCTGGGCTAAGCTATAACGTAAATTACATCTACTCTACATCATCTGCCAATTCAGTCGTAAGGCAGACTCCCTCCAGAGGCACAAAGGAATCAAAGGGGTTTACCGTTCAGCTTTATGTATCCAACGGCTCAAGCCCTCCGCCGGCCGGTGCAGTTGTGCCGGATGTAGCCTCTGACAGTACTACCGCAGCAGCCAATGTGCTCGGCAAAAAGGGCTTCAATGTGAGCTCCACCTACAGCTACAGCTATTCGTCATCCATCGCACAGGGTTACGTGATAGGTACGCAACCCCCAAGTGGATCCACCCAGCCATATGGTTCCACCATTACCCTTGTAGTATCTGAGGGGCCTGCGCCAGCTACAGTACCGAATGTGGTAGGAGACGCGTTGAGCCAAGCTGAGACTACCCTTGTAAATGATGGATTTACCCCCAGCAAGACCTGCCAAAGTGTCAGCGCCCAAAGTGAGAGTGGTAACGTTATCTCCCAGAATCCTGCAGCCTATTCCCAATCCACATCCGGTGCGCCAGTACAGATTGTCTACGGGGCATATCCAAGCTGCTCCTCGCCTTCTACTACGAGTTCCTTGCCGACGGTAACAGCTATAACTCCGACCAGTGGTCCTACTACTGGTGGTACAACTGTAACTATTACCGGAACTAATCTTACAGGCGCTACGGCTGTCTACTTTGGCAATTCAAAAGTGACAAATGTGACGGTAGATAGTTCTACCGAGGTAACAGCCACCTCCCCTGCTGGATCTGCAGGAACAGTCGACGTGACGGTAAAAACTCGGTCAGGTACCTCAGCAACTTCATCGGCTGACCAGTTCACTTATAATTAGCTCAGATACGATAGTGGGAAAGAAGTTCGCAAGGAAAGTGCATAGATGACACAGATACACGACATGTCTGCTCTTGAGCAAGCAACAGCTATCAGGCATCGCGAGGTTAGTCCAGTCGAACTGGTAGAACACTACCTCTCTCGCATAGACTCGCTCTCCGGCGAGCTGGGGGCATTTGTAACAGTTACTGCAGACAGAGCGCTAGATGAGGCACGGGAAAAAGAGAGCGCACTCAAATCAGGAAACGACCTGCCATCAAAGGATAGTCTACCTGTACTTTACGGGGTGCCAGTAGCTATCAAGGACTTGAACCTTACGGCAGGGGTTGCAACAATGTTTGGCAGTGTTGTTATGCGTGATTTCGTGTCGCCCGTGGATGACCACGTGGTAACTCGCATCAAAGAAGGTGGCATGATCAGTCTTGGTAAGACTAATGTCCCGGAGTTCGGCCTTCCCTGCTATACCGAGCCAGATGTCGCTCCACCCGCCCGTACTCCTCATGATCTATCCAGATCCGCTGGCGGTTCCAGTGGGGGGGCAGCAGCTGCGGTTGCGGGCAGCTTAGTTCCTGTTGCTCAGGGAAATGACGGAGCCGGCTCTATACGGATTCCAGCCAGTGTATGCGGGTTGGTGGGCATTAAACCTTCTCGGGGTAGGGTAAGTAACGGCCCAGTATTTCCCGATACCAACGGACTCGGTATAAACGGCCCCCTTGCCCGAAACGTTGCTGACGCTGCTGCCCTACTTGACATAATAGCCGGCCCAATGCCCGGTGACCCATGGTGGGCTCCTCCGCTTCCAAAAGATGAAACGTTTCTGTCGTTTACCCGCCGACGTCCGGGCAGGCTAAAGATAGGGCGCTATATCGACCCTGTGATTCCCGGAGCCGCGGTAGATCCCGAATGCAAAAAAGCATGGGAGGAGACTTCACGACTTTTGGAAGAACTCGGCCATGAGGTAATAGATTGCTCCCGACCTTTCTCGGAGGATCTCATACCTTATTTTGAAATTATCTGGGCTGTCGGTGCAGCTTCTCTGCCGGTTGCTTCGCAAGATGAACTCAAGCTCAGGGTACTCACCCGGTGGCTAAGAGATAAAGGCAGGCAGGTGGCAGCTACTGAATACCTTGCAGCATTTGGAGCGGCTCAAACAGCTGCAAGGCAGGCTGTCGAATCCACTCTGTCCTTTGATGTAGTCATGACTCCTACACTCGCACAGTTACCTGCCCCTATAGGATTTTTCCGTAACGACGAATATCCTGAAATGGACTTTGAAGCACAAAAACGCTTTACCCCATTTACTGCTACATATAACTTGACCGGTCAACCGGCAATATCTCTGCCTCTGCACTGGACGCCGAATGGGCTTCCTGTAGGTGTCCAGTTTATCGGACGACCCGCCGAAGAAGGGCTACTGCTGTCGCTGGCCGCACAGTTGGAAGAGGCAAAGCCATGGGCAGATCATCTGCCACCATGTTGGTAGCGCGTCAGGTAATGAGAGACATCTCATTACAGCCTTCCCATACCGGTTCCACTCTTGGCGGCCATGCCAACGAAAAATCGGCTGTATCCAGAGAAAGGTTGGGATTATAGGCCGGGTCGTTGCGTATGAGTGCTCCCCACTGCTGCTGTATCCAGGCTACCTCTTTTCTTACCCGGGCTGCCTTTTTAAAATTGTCGTCTCGGCCTCGGCTGGTAGATTCATGGTGAACGAGTACGGCTGCCGGTTCCCATACAATTCTATATCCGTTGGCCTTAAGACGTAGACAAAAGTCTACATCATTGAATGATACGGGAAGGTGCTCCTCGTCAAGGCCTCCTATCTGATTGTACGGGTCGCGCTTGGTGAGTAGGCATGCTCCGGTAACTGCAGAAAACGACTGGGTAAGAGCTGCTCTTCCAAAATACCCTGGGCTATATGACGGTGTATGTCTGGATGCATGATCAGCAGCACCTCCACCGGACAGCCCAAGGATAACCCCTCCATGCTGGATATTACCGTTTGGATAGAGCAATTTTGCACCTACTACCCCAACTTCTGGGCGTATTGCGTGACGCACCATCTCAGTTAGCCAGTCAGGATTGGTGATTTCAATATCATCATTCAAAAGACATATAAGCTCACCGTTTGCATGAGCTACTCCCGCGTTGTTTAATATGGAGTAATTAAAGGGGATGTCCATACGTACAACCTGTAGACCAGACAGTCGATCTCTCTGTTCAAGGCTACCTATTTCTATGCACCCCTCACCTGTACTTCCCCTACCGCTCCCCATCTCGCTGCCGTCGTTACCCTTGCCTGTAGTTCCCCACCTATCTACAAGAGATGAGAGATAGGAAAGGGTGCTCGGTTGTATGCTGCCATTATCTACTATGACAATCTCAAAAGTCTTATAAGCAGTCTTTTGTATGACAGAATCGACACATGTCTGTAATAGCTTGCCGTCTCTTGTAGGAATGATAATGGACACGAGCGGCAGGGTTGCAGGAAGTTGATAACGTATACGATTTCCAAGTACAAGGGGGAGAGGGATCACCTCAGCTTCTTGTCCGGTTCTTTGCAAGTGATCCTCCACTGCTTTTTTGGCTGCATCTGCAGCATAGGGCTTTGCAGCCATACCACCAGCCGTAGACTCCATATGTGCTCTCCAATGATAGAGCACATGGGGAATATGGCGTATCTGTGTTGGGGTAGCTGTCTCTAATACCCTTAAAACCAGGTCCCAATCTTGGGAGCCCTCGTATCCAATCCTGAAGCCACCAACACTTCTTATCGCGTCTGTTGCAAAGACACAGTGGGATAGGTAGTTCTGGCCTAGTATGAGCTCCGGATCAAAATCTGGTTTGAAATAAGGATGGGAACGCTTCCCGCTTTCATCTATTCTGTCCTCATCGGAGTATATGATTGCTGCATCAGGATGATCACGCACCTCTAACGCAACTGCTGCCAACCCATAGGGAGATAACATATCATCGTGATCCAAAAGGGCCACATACCTCCCTGTCGCCATCTCTAGGGCACTGTTTGAGGCCGCAGAGATATGCCCGTTTTCCTCCCTAAAACAGAGCTTTACTCTCTTTTCCTTTAAGCCATATTGCTCAAGGATTCTTCTTACATGAGGTTTAGTAGAAGCATCATCTGCTATACAGAGTTCCCAGTTTTCATATACCTGATCCAGTACAGACTCTATTGCCTTGGTCAAATAAAGCTCAGGCGTATTGTAGGTCGGCATTACGAGAGAGATAAGTGGCAATTCTTCGCCCGAAGTACTCAGCTGATTAAAATATCCTGATAAACGAGCACGTGCATTGTCATCCATTGTGTCGTACTTGGCAATCCAGGTAGAATAAGACCTCTTGCGAGAAAAAGGCCCATAGTCACCAAATATTCTCAATATCCGCGAGACGATCTTATGTGGTATAAGCCTATACAAAGGTATTCCGCTATCCCTGGCCAAGCGAAGTCCAGTAAGGGTCTGTCCGGCGCGCAGTAGCATGCGTCTTATGTACACGATAGGGTTATTCATCCACTGGTACTCTTTGTTATACTGACTCTATTGCTATTGCCATTTCCTTTGGTTTTGCCAGTCCTGCCAGTCGTCACCTTTCTGCGTGGTACAGCAGGTTTGGTCCCATGCACATCAAGGGTCATAGCCCATCCCCTTGGGTTTATTGGTATGGTTACCTTTGTCCCTGGTTTTGCATGCTCTACCCTGGCCACTGCTTCGCCCCATGACAATGGAAGGTAGGGAGGATACGACCAGTCTGCTGGGATACCATAGGAGACCATTAACAATAAAAGAATCCCCCCAACAATTGATACCGTCAATTTCCATCTACTCGATTTTAGCACCGCCCTATCCGATGTTGCCCTATTCTTGCTTCCATTGCTTTCATCTGGCGAGTCAGAAGAATATACTGCGTCGTGGTCGGCAGCTAAACTATGTTCCCCTGAGTTGCCTGCTTGCTCCACATCAGGAAATGGTGCGCCAGGCGGTAACAGGATCGGCATACTCTGCGAAACATACCACATGAGAGCTCCTATCCAAGCCAGCATCGGAAACATGTAGTAATAGGTGCCTGCACCAGGCATCAGCATTATCAGCCACTGGGGTTCGGTAGTGCTCAACAATGGATCCCGTAATGATGCTGCCATTGTAATCGCGGCAAATAGGATAAGCCCCTTCAAGATATCCGGCCCCTTTATAAACGCCCACACCAGAAGCACTCCCGCTATAAGGGTGACAACGTCAGGCAATGGGGTATGAATCCATAAGTAGCTATTGTATATATGGGCATACCCATTCATTCCCACTAAGGATCCGACAACAACTTGACCTGCTATGATTCGGGCAAGAAGATTCCAGGTTGCACCCAAATGTGCTCCTATTGCTTTATTCGACGATATAGTAAGCAATATTGTCAAGCCCTGTATAATGCCAAATACAGTTTCTGCAACAAGAATAGTTAGCCTCCAGGAAGATCTGTCTCGCCACCAGCGCCACGCTGCCAGCGGCCAGATAAGTACTGCAAAAGGCCCGGTCAATCCACCTATTGCCACCACAGCAAGATCCCGTACCCAGCCAAACCGTCCCTTAGGGGCATCAGCATATAGAAGCAAAAAGCTGATGATAGCAAGATGCCAATCTGCATTTATAAGGTTCATACTCTCGCCGTAGGAGTTGGGCAATGCCACATATATCAAGCACAACAACATACGAACCGGGAGACTGGGTATGACGCTGTCAAAACGACGAGACAGCAGGTACCATATAGGGGCTATCTGTATTATAGCGGCTACAAGTACAAAGGTTGACGGTCCCCAGGCCAGTGGAAAATGAACAGCTATCGCACTGACAAAACGCTCCAGAGTATGCAGATACCCTCCCCTCGCGCGGAAAAGCACCTTGAGACCGTCGTTCCACGCGTCCGCATAAAAGACCTGTCCTCCCTCAGCGAAAAACTGGGGGTGAATTACTGCATCGGGCCTTCTCGAGACCACAATAGCAAATGACACGATAGAGACAGCTGCAGCCAGCCAGCTCCGTGGAGCTCTATAAACCGGCTCCATGTATGATAATACTGTCTTCACGTTCTAATCATTCATTGTCTCTGTAGTCTGGACGGCCGGGCTCAGTCGTAGCAAATCCTACTTAGAGCGTATCAGCTCATGGAACCATAGTTAACATCAGCCGGCCACCTTTGATGCTGATCTTAGCTCGCAAACCTATGCCGCCATACGGACAGACACGGTGGTATCGTGCTCCGGGTGTCTGACGGAAACTCGCTTGCTCGTTGTGGCCGTCATAGCGTGCGCGCCCTTGACTCCATAGATAAAAGAGCGTAAAATCTGACTATGAGGAACGGTGATATGTGGCTGAATCGTAGAGCACTAAGACTGCATATTACCCTGGTTGTAGTATTTCCCGCGTGTCTGTTGCTTGGATGGTGGCAGCTGAACGTAGCTCTATCGGGCAACACCCTTAGCTGGGTATACACCTTTGAATGGCCTATGTTTGCAGTGTATGCCGTATATATGTGGTGGAGGCTACTTCACGACGATAGAAATGAAGATGCAGCCGATGAAGCGCCGGAGCCTACGCCAACCCTGCAAGAACTAAATCCGCTACAATCTGCCATTGACGTTACTGGAGCAAACGAACAACATGGCATAGAAGGTAGATTGGCCAATACTGGCAGTACCCACAAAGAACCCAACCTACCCGAGATCGCACATGACAATGCAAACTACGAGGACATTTATGAGAAAATTTATGGTGACGATGAACTATCTGCTTACAATCGATATCTGGCAGAACTGAGCAAATGACTACACCTTCTTCCAATCGACAAAAAAATCTAAATAGCCCAAATGCCATTCGTGCTGCATTGCTCCGGTACAGGATAATGGCTTATATCGTCGGTATAGGGCTTATTATACTGGTGTTTGTCGGAGTTCCGTTACAGTACGGTGCGAATAAGCCTCAAGTGGTATCAATAGTAGGACCTATTCACGGGTTCCTTTACATAGTCTATCTGGTAGCAGGAGCAGACTTGGCGAGGCGTGGGAAGTGGACGCTGAAACAGGTGTTTGGAGTAGTAGCGGCCGGCTTCCTTCCCTTCCTTGCTTTTATTATGGAGCACTACGTTACAAAACGCGTATTGAATGAGCTTGAAGGTGCACAACCACCAGCCGTCAGCACAAAAGAGAGAGATGACTGAGATAAGAGCTCAGGTACCGGGCATTATCCCTGACCGGGATGTAGACGGCCTGAAACAGGATGTGACAACCGCGCAACAAAATGGAGAAGCTACGATACAACAAGATGGCATAGCTACCACCCACCAAGATGGAAGCGCCGGTAAATCAAAATTGGGTACTTTCAGGAAGCAATCCGCTGCGGATGCCTTCATGTGTAAGTTGCTGTGTATCCCTGCAAATCGCCCAAAGATTTCGGAGGAGCAAGCACACAAGATGTTCGGTCTGTCAATAGCCATTTCCGGAGTTCGGTGCCTGCTGAGTTACATAATCTTGCCCGTGCTATTACCCATACTTGGCCTGGCGACAGGAGTAGGTCCGATCATAGGTATTCCTGTAGGTCTACTGGCACTGGTCTTTGACATCAAGGGTATACGTAGGTTTTGGCTCTCCGGACATCAATGGAGGTGGCAGATGAGTGTAATTTACCTTTTTGTCATAGTCATGGTCGTTGGCCTTTTATTGGTAGACATTGTTCATCTGGCGGGTATATCTTAGCGTCCACTACCAACCTGTATAGACTAAACATTAGGGCAATCTATCTTTTTTCTATATTTTGTAAGTCGGCAAAACGAATAAATAGATCGCTCTATGATGAATTATTTGGCAACATATCGGCTGAAGCAAAGGCCTGATTGTACCAGTCAAGAGCTGCAATGTATATAGACTGCAATTTGCCTGCCATAAGTCCGCTTCCATGTGCAGCATTGACAAGACATTGTTGACTATTACGAGCCCACTCCGTAGCCATAGGTGGTGCTTGATCCGGTAGGACAAACTTGGGGTCTCTTCCTCACGGCCAAAGCTTGGGGCTTGCACTCGCTGTTTGGTCAAAAAAGCACTATTATTGCTACTGTGGAATATGGAAGCACAAGATTAGATCAGTCGGCATCAAACCATACAGTGGGGCAATCAGATGACAACACAGAATCGCAGGTATCTACCCACATCTCAGGAAGTGACTCCAGTTCCGTGGTTGCCGGAGAATACGATCTTTTGCGCTGGAGCGAAAGCCTTGCAGCGGTAGCTCGTACTGGGTTGGGTTTTACAGAAAGCCTCTACGAACGGGAACGATTTGAAGAGATACTACGTATAGCTGCAGACATACATGCCACAGCAGACGAGCAACGAGAACTATACCTCTCTAGCACCAAGACCTACAATGATAAATATCCTACCGGTAGCGATAGCGCGCCTTTCCAAGACCATGCAAGTAGAGATGATCACGTAAACGGATTGGTGAGTGAATGGATGAAGCAGGTAGGTAAGGGCGTCCCAGGATATGTGACACCCAAAGTAGCTGTAGGTGCAGCCGTTGGCAACGATAAAGGTGAGCTGCTTCTTATCCAAAGAGCAGATTCCGGCGTCTGGCTTTATCCTACAGGTTGGGCTGATGTAGGATATTCCGCTGCTGAAGTCGTAGTTAAGGAAGTAAAAGAAGAGACCGGGATAGATGCAGAACCTATCCGCATAATAGCAGTGCTGGACGGCTTTAGACTGGGTGTCACCAGAATTCCCCTCTATTCACTTGTGTTCCAATGCAGAGCCATTGGAGGAACCCTATCACCGCACCCCTTGGAGTGTATGGATGTTGGCTGGTTCTCTGAAGACACGTTACCCACACCGCTGGCAGCTGCCGACAGGTGGAAGGAGCATGTATTCAGAGCGATACACGGGGAAAAGGTGGATGTTCTTTATGACACTGTACGCCAACCAGTCTGGAGGGAGCCCAGAGATGGATAGCACTACGACGGGCAATATATCAATAGGATCGCCGGAGGAAAGGCAGCAGCCAGATAACGCTGCAGGAGACCCAATGGACAAGCTGTCACAGCTGGAGGAAGGACTCCAGGAATTGGGTAGGGTAATCGTTGCGTTCTCCGGTGGAGTGGACTCTGGCTTGCTGGCCTGGGTGGCCAACAGTGTTCTCGGTCCGACCGGTGCACTCTGTGTTACTGCCATATCTGAGTCACTCGATCCTGAAGAGCTGGAAAGCTGTCGTAAGTTAGCGCGGCAATGGGGACTACGTTTCAGCGAGATACCCACACAAGAGTTTGACAATCCGGCATACGTAGCCAATGAAAGTGACCGATGCTTCCACTGTAAGAATGCCTTAATGGACGCCCTAGAACCACTAGCTAAAATGGAGGAGGCTACAATCGTACTGGGAGTAAACGTAAGTGACCTTGGTAGCGCCCGCCCGGGGCAGGTAGCCGCGCGCAGACACGGGGCGGTCTTTCCTCTGGTGGACGCGAAGATCGATAAAGACGAGGTCAGAAATATAGCAAGGCAACTAAAGCTGGACATATGGGATAAACCTTCAATGGCATGCCTATCCTCGCGTATACCACATGGCACCCCTATAGATGTCAACAAATTATCTGCCGTATCACGAGCAGAGCGATCACTCCGAAAACTGGGATTCAAGCAGGTAAGAGTCAGACATCATGGTGATATAGCACGCGTAGTAATAAGCGGGGATGACTTTGACCAAGTAGTGCAAGAACGCGAACAGACACTCAATGCAGTGAGGGAGGTAGGCTTCAAGTATGTTACACTTGATCTGGAAAGCTACAAAGAGTCATAGAAAATGAACGCAAGTATTTGGCAAAGCTGGTTTATGTATCGTATAAAGAATACAAGTGGTCACGAGCAATGAATGTAAGAGTGAAATTGATCTTCCCTGAACAACTTGTACGTGAACCGGTACTGGCTCATCTTGTCAAAGACCACAACGTGATACCCAATATCAGAAAGGCCAATGTGGACGAGGGACAGGGTTGGATACTCTGTGAGATTGGAGGGGAACCGGACAACGTAGACTCTGCTTTGCAGTGGCTGAGATCTATAGGAATAGAGGTAGATCTCTTGAGCGATGTGGTGGAAGGTTAGCGACCGTCTGATCAGAATGTCGAAAAATATGGACAAATGGCTGGGAGATGGTGGGATGAAGCTGATCGGGGTTCTGGGTTCCACATTTGAACGTTACGGAGTAGACGGAGAGCAACTCGGGTGGGTGGAAGGTAGCTGGATACCATCCCCCTTGGCCTGTAATCCTCACGGCATAGTACAAGCGGGAGTCCATGGGGTCATATTGGATGCAGCAATGAACTTTGCAGCAAATGCAGCATTGGTCAGCCCTGATCGTACAAAAGCCACTCTGGAAATGAAGACTGAGACCATGTATCCCGCAAGAGAAGGAGAGCATTTGGTATTCAGAGGGGAAGTAGTGCAGATCACCCGTCAGATTGCGTTCACCGAAGCTGAAATTCGCAATCAGGACGAAAAACTGGTCAGCAGAGCCACCGGCACATTTTTACTCCATCGCGAACATTATGACAAAGAGACTAGATAAGGCGATGTCTCGCCCATCACCCGTCAATATCACAGTCCGTATATTCTGGATGAAATGACGTGGTCGCATCTACGGCAAAAGCCGTATAAATATGCTCAGGAACACACAGCTCAGTACACCTGGCTATAATATAAGAGTACATGGGATACACTTGTGTGGTATTTCATTTATTAAATTAGGGAACTTATTACAGACTTGCAAAGGAGAAAGAAATGCCTTATACACTTCCAGAATTACCATATGATTATTCTGCGCTGGAGCCTTACTACTCGGGAGAAAATCTGGAGCTACACCACTCCAAGCACCATGCAGCTTATGTTACCGGTGCAAATTCTACTATCGAACGCCTGGAAGAAGTCCGGGCAAAAAATGATTTTAGCGCACTGGTAGGCCTGGAAAAGACGCTCTCGTTCAATATATCAGGTCACATTCTTCACTCCATTTTTTGGCAGAACCTTGTGCCGGGAGGAGGAGGCACTCCTGAAGGTGAACTTGCTTCGGCAATAGATGAGTACTTTGGCTCTTTCGATGCCTTCAAGGCACAGCTGACTCAGGCGGCAGTACTTGTCCAGGGGTCTGGATGGGGAGCATTGGCATACGAGCCACTTGGGAAGAGACTGATAGTAGAGCAGATCTATGATCACCACGGCAACCTCGGGAATGGCAGTGTACCAATTTTAGTGTTTGACGTATGGGAGCATGCCTACTACCTGCATTACCGCAACGTGCGCGCTGATTTCGTAAATGCACTCTGGTCGGTAGTCAATTGGCAGGATGTAAGCAAAAGGTTTGAGGCAGCTCGTAAACTATCCATTTAGGAATCTACCAAACAGTGGCCGGTGGCAAGGTGACCGAGGTGAAGCTTTGCCTCGACTCGTCGGCCATCGTTAAGCTATTGTAACGATGCTATCTCTAGGCGCATTGCCGAAAATGACGGGCAAGTGACTGAAAAAGACTGATAGGGTGCTTGCGGCGCATCTATATCAACCTGGTTACCGTCCACATAGCATCGAGTAGCAGACACGCCATGCAATACGACGCGTACCTTGTCTGGAGCTGGATAAGAGCCTTGTTTCGTCCAGGTAAGGGTAGCAATATCCCCCTCCCGGCTAAAGGTTATATCGTCCATCCTGGATTCTCCATACCCGTCTCCGCAGTCGTCATAGCATGTTCCTCTTCCAAACCCTTTCTCGTCTGGCCAGATGTGAAATGACAGCATCTTTGGCCTGTGCTCAAGATCGAGCATGTCTCCCGGCGTATCCAGCCTGCCATCATCCGGCAACAACTTTGCTCGGCCGGAGGTGGACGGATACTGTGTTTGGCTCTGCGGCCATCCATCATCAAGGGGCAATATAGAACCGTGACGCACCAATACGGGTATATCTTCCAACGGCGCAGGCAGCCTAACAACTCTTCCGCCATTTAATTGGCCGGGGAACCCCAAACGGTGCATCCTCAATTGGATACTCTCGGATTGAACATCCTCGACACTGTTGTTAAAGACACTTGAGCAGCAGCTACCCGGCCAAGAAGACCAAGTACCTTTGGGCAGGCGAATCAACCGAGAAGTCCTACCTGGAGCCGTCATGGGGGCAACCAACATAGATTCTCCCAGCATAAAAGCATCATCTATCTTCCAAAGAAGTGGATCACTACCGTCATCATGGCCACTCCAGCCAAGCGGTCTTACCAGAGGTATACCTGAGGTAGTGGCTGTATGCGCAAGTGTATACAGATAAGGCAACAATCTATATCTTAATCGAATGTAATACGCCACGTATAGACGTATGGATTCTGGTAGTTTCCACGGCTCACGCAACGGAACTCCCGCTACGGAATGAGTTCTGCAAAAGGGCAGAAATGTGCTGAGCTGCAACCACCTAAGATACAACTCCTCACTTGGCGCCCCGTTGAATCCACCAATGTCCGGCCCGGAAAACGGAAAACCCGAAAGACCCAACCCAATCATGGTAGGAATTTGCTGGCGTAAGGCTTCCCAGGTGGATTCGGTATCTCCAGTCCACCCCCAGGCATACCTCTGGGAACCTGCCCATCCTGATCGCGACAGGATAAATGGGCGTTTGTCTGGAGATGCTTTCAGAAGACCAGCGTAGCCGGACCTGTTCATCTCCAGAGCATAAAGGTTATGCGCCTCTTCGTGCTTTCCACCCCTGCCATCCATACTGTGAATCGTGTCGAGTGGCAGAGTCTTATCACCTAACAGCGCTATATTGGTCGGTTCGTTCATGTCGTGCCAAACACCGGCTATGCCATTGGAAGTAAAAAACTTATATTTATCTTCCCACCATTTTCTGGTTGAGGGATTCGTGAAATCCGGGAATGCCGCTCTGCCTGGCCATACCACTCCCAGTTGCACTTCGCCTTGAGCATTCTTGCAAAAATGTCCCCCGGAAATGCCATCTTCATACAGATCATATTGGATGCTTGAGCCCGCCCCATGGCTGGCGGAGGTAGAGGTAATATCGTGGTCGTGATCAGGACTGCCGTCGTCGGTTGTATTGGTGGGATCGTTACCAGCTAGACCATGATCGGGTGAATGTACAGCTTTTACCGCCGGATCAAGTATTGTCACTATTCTGATACCCTGCTCGGCAAGTCCATCTGTAAGGGCCTTCATATCGGGGAAGCGTGAGCGATCTATAGTGAATACCTTGTACCCGTCCATGTAGTCTATATCAAGATGTATCGCAGATAGCGGTATATTCATACGCTTGAAATTATCTGCTACATCACGTACATCGTCTTCAGTTTTGTAACCCCACCTGCTTTGATGGTAGCCCAATGCCCATCTGGGAGGGAGAGGAGCTCGACCGGTAATGTCCGTATAATGCTTCAACACTTCGCCAAGATTACCGGCCATAAGGTAGTAACGCAGTGCTCCACCCTCAAAGGTTGCGTTCATTAAATTATCACTGGTGACAGGGAAAGAAAAGGAACTTTCCCATGAGTTCTCATAGAAACATCCCACCACAGTATCCGGTTGCTCGGGATCAATGGAGATCACAAAAGGTATGCTCATATAAAGAGGATCTACTCCCGGACCCCATAGGCCACCGGGGTCTCTGTTCCAAAGCCTGTATGACCGCCCTCTCCCCTGTGCCCTCCGCGAATGAATAACCCGGCCACTCAAATCTACACGACCTGCCTTTTCGCCCAGCCCACATACAAGACTCTTGGAACGATATTTTCTATCAATACTCCACTGTTTGCCTACCCGCCTGGGAGGAAGATCGTAACAGATCAAGGTCTCGGTTGCTTTATCCGGATCAGTACTGAAGCTGTCCGGGGCAGGAGCAACATCAGAGCTGCGACCACCAATAGACTGATCCGAAAGCACGGAATGGTCAATGGAGAACTGTACAGCACCTGTCGGGTGTATCCTGACAATGTAATTATTATATCGTAATATATAGAAGCTGTCGATATTGCCTTCAAGGAATACCTTGGCATCCTTTCTTGCCGGAGGAGGCCATCCATCTCTGAGGCTGTATGGAACTGGCAAATTGCCGGGTTCCCAGGTGATCCGCACTACATGATCGCCCATTGCCAGTACTTCAAGCATGGCATCCTTGAAGCGAAATACAGCACCGTTTGCTACCGCCTCATAGCCCAACAACTCTCCGATCCCCTCCGTTGCTACTCGCCTCGCACCAGTTACCTTCCTGATTGCACTTGCAGCTCCCTGAGAAAAGGTGTTTGTAACAGCAAGTCTGGTTGTGCCAGGTCCAAGATCCACCACAGAACGCAAAGCCGCAGCCCCCAAATACCACCCACGGCGCAATTCCTCACGAATACCAACTTGTTTCGATATATTCCTCATTTATATCCCCTTCCGGATCACACAAGTATGTTAGTGATATTTGTCCTGGTAAAAAACTGGGTCCTGTGTGCTTATCTTTATCGTGTAACACACAGTGACTCAACTTGCACGACGACATCGTCCTCAATCGATCTGCTGAGCTTCTCCAGCAGATCACATAGAATGGGCGAGGAGGCTCCATCCAAAGCTTGTACGGAAGCATCTATCCATTGTCTCATTATATCCAGACTCCTGGGAAGCGCATCCGATGACATAATTAGTGAGCGCGCCTCCTGCCTCTCGTCGTCGGAGAGAGGCTTGCCCAGGATGGCAGCCAGATCGGCGCCAGCCTCCATGTCGTCCAGTGCAAGGAGTACTGGAAGTGTATATATTCCTTCAGCCAAATCCTGACCGGGTTCCTTGCCGAGCTCTTCCTTCGTAGCAACAATATCCAATATATCATCACGCAGCTGGAATGCCATCCCAAGGCGCTTTCCGTACTCAGTTACGGCCTCTGTTTCCGGCTCCGGCATTTTACTGGTGAGCGCTCCGACACGACATGAGGCCTCCATAAGAGCGGCGGTCTTGCCGGCAATTGCATCGAAATATTGTTCTTGCGTCCTGGTAACCATATATGCCGTCTGGACCTCACTTATCTGTCCGGCGCAAAGTTCACCGAGTGTTCTTGCCAGAAGCGATGCTATATGCTGGCCAAGGTCGGCGGCTATTTCAGCGGATTTTGCGAGAAGGTAATCTCCGGCAACAATAGCTACAAGATTTCCCCATCGGGAGTTTACACTTCTGACATTCCTTCGCATAGATGCCTCATCCATTACGTCATCGTGATAGAGCGATCCAAGGTGTACCAGCTCCACTGCCACTGCACCGAGCTGATCTTCGCGAGTGGATTCATGGATTCCACCGGTAGCTACAGTAATGGCCAAGGTGGGGCGCAACCGCTTACCACCGGCATCAATAAGGTATGTTGCAACCTGATTCAGCATAGGATCTGAATTTGCAACAGAACTTTTCAGCAGATCCTCCATTGATTGGAGTCCCTGCCTCACTGGGATTAAGGATAGCAATGTAGATATGTTCACGTCTATAATCATACGCTATCAGAGCACCTACGCGATAATCCAGTGCAGTTCCGTAAATAGTGTGATGGCATTCACTCGGTCAGGGGCGGAAGCCGGAGGCGGCAGGGCAGCCGGGGGATGGCGACGGCAGCCGACGGCGGGAAAATCATGTATCATGGTATGGATGGACAGTGCAGATGACAAAAAAACATTCAATGCATTGCCCTTGCTGGCTGTAGGGATGCCCCTCAGAGAAGGCTTGGAGCGCGTCGTGCAGGCACATCGTGGCGCTCTGGTGGTGATGAGCGACAGAGAGGAGATTCTTTCAATCTGTTCGGGGGGATTCCTGCTTAATACGGAGTTCAGCCCCCAGCGACTTGCAGAATTGGCCAAAATGGACGGAGCAATCGTGTTGTCGGAGGACACTTCACGGATATCAAGGGCAAACGTACAGCTGGTGCCCAACCACTCTATCCCGACCTCCGAAACGGGCACTCGCCACAGGACAGCAGAAAGAGTGGCCAAAGCTACCGGTGTACCCGTGATATCAGTATCGGCAGCGATGGGCATAATTACCCTGTACGAAGAGAGCCGTAAGCATATACTAAGAGACAGGCGTTACCTGTTCAACCAGGCTACACAGGTTATCCAAACCCTTACCCGTTTCCGCCAGCGTTTCGATCTGGCCGTCACATCCCTTTCTGCACTTGAACTGGAGGGTGTAGTTACCCTGCGTGATGTGGTAAGTACCCTGCAGCCGGCAGAATTGGTTTGCAGATTGGCTGACGAAGTAAACGGATATCTACTGGAACTTGGAGATGACGGCAGGCTGCTCAAACTTCAGTTGGATGAATTGGCTACAGGGGTGGTCGAGGCGCGCAACTTTATAATACAGGACTATGTCAATACGATAGACGGTACCAGCAAGCAAGTCACATCATCGACAGCCACTTCACCCACAGTTGATAACCGCAATCTACATCTCAATGGGGCACCTACAGACAGTATCCCTACCAGAGCAGGTCAACCTGCAGAGTCGATCATATCAATCTCTACCCAACAGGCGCTTCAGTCCCTACAGCAGATGTCCACAGAATATCTTGCAGACTTGGAAAATATTGCAAGAATCATAAAGGGGAAGGGGGAGTACAGCCAACTCGACAACTCAGTGGAACCCAGAGGGTACAGGCTGTTGCACCGTCTTTCACGCATTCCTGATCCGGTCGTCGATCGCATAGTAGAGCACTTTGGTAGCCTTCAAATCATCATGCGTGCATCCCAATCATCCCTGGAGGAGGTGGATGGAGTAGGTACCAATAGAGCCAGCATCTTGCGCAATGGATTGGCTCGCTTGGCTGAAATGAGCATTCTGGAACGTTATGAATAACCTGTTTGGTTGGATGTCTATGCAGCTTGTTCTGCGCTCCAATTTTGAGCTATAATGATATTAAGCTACGGCTACGCTGGAAAAGAACAATGCGAAATGTAATGCAAGGAGGCCTGAGTGTTTGAAAAAGGTGACAGGGTTGTCTATCCTCATCATGGTGCTGCTGTAGTTGAGCGCAGAGAGGTAAAGAAGGCTTTTGGGGAGGAGAAGGAATACCTGGTACTCAAGCTGGCATACGGCGATCTTACCTTGATGGTACCCACGGATAACACAGAAAGTGTTGGATTGCGTGAAGTAATAAACGACGAAGAAGTGGAGGAAGTATTTGCGGTACTCAGTAAAAAGGGTGCCAGAATGCCTACCAACTGGTCACGACGTTACAAGAACCACTCCGAGAAATTGAGATCGGGTGATATATACCAGGTTGCTGAAGTGGTAAGAAACCTGTCAATCAGAGAGAAGGACAAGGGTCTTTCCACCGGCGAAAAAAGGATGTTGGCGCGTGCACGTCAAATACTCATCTCAGAACTTACCTTTGCCCTGAACGCCAGTGAGGATGAAGCGACCAGGCGGTTGGACGAGCTACTCGCCTAAACGCTTCATTTGATGAGCATTTGGGCAATTGTCGTAGCCGCCGGCAAGGGAGATCGTTTTGGCTCCATGAAGCAACTGGCGCTACTCAACGGTAAAACGTTGGTCGAGTGGTCGTTGCAGCTCTTTAACGGACTTGTTGACGGCATCGTGCTGGTAGTACCTCCCGATGGACTGGATAACTACAAACCTGCCGTCAAATCATCCGGTGTCCAGGTGGATATTCCCGGCAATCCAGGAGCTCCAAACGTCCATGTAGCCATGGGAGGTGACAGCCGATCAGCTTCGGTACGTTCCGGCCTGGCGGCTGTGCCTGAAAATGCGGGGATCGTAGTAGTGCATGATGCTGCAAGGCCACTGGCGAGTCCGCAACTGGCAAAGTCTGTAATAGATGCCATACGCGATGGCGCTTCCGGCGCAATACCGGCCTTGGAAATAGTGGATACCATAAAAGAGGTAGAGGATGGCAGGGTGCTGCGCACACTTGATCGTACACGTTATGTTGCCATACAGACCCCACAGGCATTTAGAGTCGGTGCACTCAGGCGGGCGCATGAATTGGAACGCGATGCTACAGATGATGCTACCCTTGTAGAGATGATCGGAGAAAAAGTGGTCACGGTTCCCGGAGAAAAGAATAATATCAAGGTAACTACCCCTGACGATCTGGCGCGTCTCCAGCAATTGGCAGGATTGGAGGGTAATGAACCCCCAACGAATCTGCGAATAGGTAATGGCTTTGACATACACCGCTTCGGCCAAAGAAGTGATCGTCTAATGCTTGGAGGAATAAGCATTCCTTACGGAAAGAGCCTTCTGGGGCACTCGGATGCTGACGTCCTTACACATGCCGTGATAGATTCTCTTCTCGGCGCTGCCGGGTTTGGCGACATAGGACATCACTTCCCCGATACCGATCCGGTTTGGTCGGGAGCGGACTCTATAGAAATGCTACGACAGGTCGTGGGCATGTTAAATAATAAGTCGTATCGCGTAGTAAACATAGACGCCACTATAGTTGCAGAAGCTCCAATGCTGTCACCATATATCGCGTCCATCCAATCTCGGCTTAGGGATATAACGGGTGGAAGTGTCAACGTGAAAGCTACATCGCCTGAAGGTATGGGAGCACTGGGCAATGAAGAGGGCATCGCCTGTTTTTCCAGCGCGCTTTTAGTGATAACGACATGATATGCCTATGTGGTACCGGCATGCCAGCGTGATATAAGATGAAACGCCCTATTAAAGCATCACCCCCTATTAAAGCATCGTCTCGAAATACAACCACCAGGATGCCTGTACGGGCATCATCGAGAAGCCAGCTTACCGGTCGTAATCCGCGAAATCCCCAATCACGGAATGATAACGAGATTGGAGGAGAACAGGTTGAAGGCCGTAGATCGGTACTTGAATTACTATCTGCCGGAAGGCGTAAAGTGCATGAGGTGCTCATGGAGGAAGGCATGGATGCCTCTCCTATACTCGATGACATTGAGAGACTTGCTGCGAGGCGACACGCAAGAGTAATAAATATGCCACCGGCCAGATTGTACAGAGAAGCCAGATCGCACTCTCACCAGGGGGTCATAGCCAGGACAGTTCCACTGGATACATACACGGTAGACGACCTGGTTATGAAATCAAAGTCTGCTCCGTTCATAGTGGTTCTTGACGGTGTAACGGATCCACACAACTTGGGTTCTGTTTTGAGAAGTGCCGAATGTGCTGGGGCCACCGGCGTTATTATACCTCGTCATCGCAGTGCTCATATTTCGGCGACAGTAACCAAGGTTGCATCCGGCGCCATAGAATATCTTGATTTTGCGGTAGTGGGAGGTATCCCTGCCGCTCTTATGGAACTGGATAAATTGGGAGTCACAGTAGTCGGATTGGACTCATCTGCTCATAGTTCTTTATACGATATAACTCTTCATGCCTCTGAACCCGTAGCGCTGGTATTGGGCTCCGAGGAAAAGGGAATGAGCGCACTCAGCAAGAAGAGGTGCTCAGTGGTGGCATCCCTACCTCAGCTTGGAAAGATAGCTTCCCTGAACGTATCGGCAGCC
This sequence comes from Actinomycetes bacterium, assembly GCA_021846515.1. Classification (GTDB taxonomy): domain Bacteria; phylum Actinomycetota; class Acidimicrobiia; order Acidimicrobiales; family JAMCPL01; genus JAMCPL01. Next base: position 21,763 of record JAJZWU010000013.1, on the reverse strand, counting down.
GGTGCAATAGCACTGTATCGCGTAGCTCAACTACGCTCTGGCTGATAGTATGACCGAAAATCTATCGACCTTTCAATAATATTGGCCGTCTTGGCCATGCTAAGAATATACAAACAGGGCATATGCAACACCCGACCGGTCAGATTGGCCAATCTCATCCACCTGATATCGGTATAGAGCTAGTGTGCTTCGGCTGATTGGATTGGCGGAACTAGGCTGCACCGGCACCCTGATAGTAATCTTTGTATTCCTTGCGCAACAGATGCTTTTGCACCTTACCCGTAGCGGTACGAGGCATCTGGGCGACAAAAATTACAGCCTTTGGAGCCTTGAACGAAGCAATCTTTTCCTTGGTCTTGGCAATCACCTGCTCCGGATCCAGGGTAACCCCTTCACGAGCTATAGCAACAGCAGTAATCGCCTCGCCCCATCTATCATGGGGAAGCCCTATCACTACCACCTCCATTATGCCTTCTTCGGCAGCATAAATCGCCTTTTCTACCTCTATGGAAGCTACATTCTCTCCACCAGTCTTTATTACATCCTTGGTGCGATCGTCGAACCAGAGAATACCGTGCTCATCAAAGTGGCCGGTATCGCCCGAATGGAACCAACCATACTGGAATACCTTGGAGGTGGCCTCCTCGTCATGTAGGTAGCCCTCCATGGCGTGCGGTCCTCTGTAGACTATCTCACCCACCTCCCCCGGTGGCAAGATATTGCCATTGTCGTCCATAATTGCAGTCTGGACGTTGATAATCTGGCTGCCTACCGACCCGGAATACAGCAACTGGTCCTCGGGCTTGAATACCGTAGTCAGGGGCGCCATTTCGGTTTGGCCAAAACCTAGTGCAAATTCACATTTGAACTCCTCAATTGCTCGCTTCAAATCCTTATCTGGCATTGGAGCCATTGCATAGAGTGCACGCCTTAGACTTGAAAGATCGCGCTTATGTAGATCTGGATGGTCTAGCATAATACGATACATCATCGGCAGACCAAAAATAAAGGTTATCTTTTCTCTCTCTATCATCTCAAGCAAAGTAGCGGGGTCAAACGTTCGGGCTACAAAGATGGTTCCTCCGACCATTACTGTCGGCGTAATTACTCCGTTCAACTGTGCAGTATGGAAGAAGGGCATCATCGCTACAGTACGTTCAGACTTGGTAAATCCTGACTCTACTACACATGTCAACGATTCAAGGTAAATAGAGAGGTGGCTGCCGACCACCCCTTTTGGAGATGAGGTGGTGCCACTCGTATAGAGATACGTTAGAGGATCCCTATCCTCTACAAAAGCGCTTGGCTCACCGGAATCTCCCTCATTGAGCAAATCCCAAAACCGACGAACGCCTGGCTTCCATGTCTCCGACAATCTCGCCACTGCCTCTCCATCACCTACGCCGGGCGCCAAAATAACCTCCCTCAAGGTTCCGGCGTTTTCAAGTGCCGGTAATAGGTTGCCTGCGAGTTGGCTCTCGACGATTACACCCTGCGCCTGGCTGTGCCCGAGTACATAGCCAATCTCGTCAGGCCTCCACCCTGTATTTATGGGGATGCATACTATGCCCATCTTGGCACAGGCATAGTAAGTAAGTATAAACTCAAGGCTGTTACCTGCTATAAGCGATATTCTATCTCCCCTCTTGTAGCCATGGCTGCTGAGTGAGTTGGCCAGTCTATTGACATGCTGGTTCAACTCTGCATAGGTCAGCCTTTTATCGCCGTCAACCACTGCAAGCTGGTCCGGTATCCTCCATGCCGTTCTGGTGAGAGTATCACCGACATTTAACCTATTGATTACGTTACGATTTTGTGTAGCCAAGTCCATAGTAAATTATAGTAATCCTCACGGGAGCCATTTGCTGGTCAACGCGCATCTGCTACTGTGGCATGCGTCTTAAGACGTACCAACCAGTAATCCAATTATCCAGTAAGTTGCTTATCCGGCGAAGAACCCCGTGCATACACGGGGTTCTTCTTTCTGTCTGGTATATGGTAGAGTTGATTTGCAGTACCCTGCCGGATACCACCCTGCCAACGCAGATCAAGTTCCAGCTGCACTAGCTACCGACAGCCTGTGGGTGTGGCTCTACGGATCCTGGTGATTCGATTGTCTCAGCTGAGGCCTCCTCCAAGCTACGGCCCCTGGGTTCAGGTAGGGCAACGACTGTGAGCAGGAAACCAATCACTGATACCGCGGCCATAATACCCATCGTGCCTGACAGGTGAATCGTCTTCAACAGAGTAGGAACGAATAGGGCTCCCAGAAAGGCTCCAGTCTTGCCACCAGCAGCAGAAATACCATCTCCCGCACCCCTGATAGACGTGGGGAATACCTCTGAAGGAAAGACAAACGTGGTCTCGTTGGGACCGAACTCGATAAAGAAATAGCTGATCCCAAACACCAGCAAGAAAGCCCAGGGATTCTTGGCCATCCCGGGTATCACGGCTATAGCTCCGAATGCGAGCGCCATAACGAGGAACCCCTGCCACTGGATTCGCTTCCTCCCTATCTTGTCCATCAACCATACCGCCACCCAATATCCAGGTACGGCGAATACCGCAAAGATTGCACCTGCTATCAAGATGTTGTCCAGCAGCGTAGCTTTCGGCTGGAGGGCCTTCAAAATCAGGGGGCTTGACACTGAATTGCCGTAGAAGGCTATATCCATAAGAAACCAGGTTCCCGCGGTACCAAGGAGCCGGAGTAAAAATGGCGAATCGGTCAGCCTGTACCTGAGAGGTCGGATGGTGGCTCCCCGAGACTCTGAGGTTCCGTTGCTGCTGCCTTGTTTCGCGAGGCTGCCTGTCGCCAGTCCGTTGGCCTGTACTGCCGGAGTAGCTCCAGTTACCCAAGCAGCTGTCTCGATGGTTGTCGCCACATCTCCCTTCACTGCCAAAGTGTAGCGTGGGGTTTCCTTGATCTTGCGGCGCAGGTAGATGACCGAAGCAGCCGGAATGGCTCCCAGCCCGAGCATGAGCCGCCAAGCCAACGCATGAGACATACCGGCACCGAGAAGGATTGCGGCAACTGCCGGTCCTGCAAGCAACCCGAATCCCTGCATGGCAAAGACCGTACCGACCAATCGTCCGCGATTCTTGCGGTTGGCATACTCGGAGGTGATCACTGCTGAGGTGGCGTAATCTCCACCAACTCCAATCCCGACCAAGACACGGAAGGCGAACAGCACTGCGAAGTTGGGTGAAAACGCTGATGCGACCGCACCTAATACCAGCAGCATGACTTCGATTCCGTAGACCGCCTTGCGTCCGAATATATCCATTAGTTTGCCAAAAGTAAGAGCGCCGACCACTGCTGCAATCAACGAAATCGAGTTCAGCAGGGAAAGCTGGGCAGTCGACAGATGCCAGATAGGAGTCAGGATCGCGGTAACCGTTCCTATGATGAACAGATCGTAGGCATCGGTAAAGAAGCCCATGCCAGCAGTAATCACTGTCAGCCAGTGCTTGCTGTTCAATGGCGCATCGTCGAGACTCTTATAAGCTAAGTGGGAACTATTCCTCTGGCCAGTAGTCATTGGGCGCTCCTCTTGCTTTGAACGTAACTCTTATTTATCACTTTCGACATCCTCCTTATGTTGTATGTCTTGCTTGGCCTGTCTTGTGAACCGCATTCGATACGATTCAATGGCATTATCTATTGCCCGGTTGAACAGCAGGGTAAATTAAGGTGAACGCAAGGTTAATTCTTGGTGAATAATTGCTCATTTCTGATCTGGCTATTCTGAAGTGATCCCAGTAGTCACGTTTCTATACATCTGCACCTCTCGCCCGGCGCACCGTCCCGTAAGCGTAAGCAGTAATAATGCCCTGGAAAACCGCCAGAGAGACTGGCAAGGTGCGTGTTGTGTTGCACCGGGTGCATATTGAGCTAATATATGAAGCGGAGAGGTGCGAGAGCGGCCGAATCGGACTCACTGCTAATGAGTTGACTTGGGAAACCGGGTCCGAGGGTTCAAATCCCTCCCTCTCCGCCAATCTGCTATGGAGGAAATGCGAATTTGTATGGTCAAATGGTGCGCTAGATTATCCACATTTGGCAGGGGCTTTTTATGGAGACCTGTATGCGTAATCCTGTATGGCCGAACGATGCGCTAGATTATTCACATGGCCAAAAGCTATTGGATAGAGTCGTTGGGGTGCCCCAAAAATCAAGTTGATTCAGAGAAACTTGAGGGTACGCTCACGTCTTCCGGATATGAGCAGGCCTCCAAGCCGGAAGGTGCCGATGTCTTGGTAGTAAATACATGCGCGTTTATCGAGTCCGCAAGAGAGGAATCTATCGCCACCATACTGGATCTGGCTGCAGCAAAGCGTAACGGGGCACGCCTGGTAGTAACTGGGTGTATGGCGGAACGATACGGAGATGAACTGTCCAAAGCAATGCCGGAAGTCGACCTGGTGGCTGGGTTCGGAGTTCCCGTGACTTTACACAGCACCCGATCGTCCAGCCGTAACTCTGATCGCCAACCTACTCCTAACCATACCCAAGCTCCTGCCGCTTCTGCCCGTACCCGCGCTTATAACCGTACCCATCAGCCGAGCTCTCATGCACTCACCCCGTCTATGGATCTTCTGGAGCTACCACGTCCACCCAGCAAATCTCCCTGGGCATATGTAAAGATAGCAGAGGGATGTAACCGTAAATGTGGTTTTTGCGCAATACCCTCATTCAGGGGAACCCAGAGATCCCGATCCAAAAAAGCAATCATCGACGAGATAAAATCACTTGGCTCCAAGATACGTGAAGTAATTCTGGTGGCGCAGGATACGGCATCCTGGGGGATGGATGGGAAGGCTCTGCGGCAATTGGACAACCCCTCATTGCAACAGCCAAACGACGCCGCAATGGAGGTATCTTTGGGGACAGAGTCAGGAGCAGGGACATCTTCAAGCCGTCCTATCATAGACCTAATCAACGAGCTGGCTGGCATGGTAGACATACTTCGCCTGCTCTACCTTTACCCCTCCTCTCTGAACGATGGGTTGATAAAGGCTATATGCAACAGTGGTACACCATATTTTGATATGTCATTGCAACACTGCTCACCCAGCCTGCTCAGAAGAATGCGAAGGTGGGGTAATGGCGAGCGTTTTTTGAAGACAATCGATTCAATACGATCAATTGAGCCTGAAGCCGTCTTAAGATCATCCTTCGTCATCGGATATCCGGGGGAAACAGAGCACGATCATGAGATGATGATGAAGTTCCTGGAGGAAGCTTCTCTCGATTGGGCTGGATTCTTCCCATTCTCCCTTGAGGAAGGAACTTTCGCGCAAACATTGGACGGCCGGGTACCACAAGATGTAATCATGAGAAGGATCAGGGAATGTTCTGATCTGCAGGACTCGATTATGACCTCACGCCGCGTCGGCCAAATAGGAAAGACTGTCACCGCTCTGGTTGATAGCCCGGGTAAAGCTAGATCGTATATGGAGGCTCCGGAAATTGACGGAATTATTGATGTGCCCATCGACCTCCCAGTGGGTTCACTGCTGCCAATTGCAATTACCGGGCTACAGGGATACGACCTGATAGGGGAACCGGCGAAATTAGTGGGGATACACCTTAAGGGCAGTAATCATGCGGATTCTGGTATGTCATAATGTCCACGAAAAGAACCGAGCAGCGCAGTACAGGCAACACCCACAGGGCGCAGCAACACAGCAGCAACCAACACGAAAACCAGCAACACAATAGCCATATGCCACGGTTTGGCTCTTCTGCTCTGGCCACCCCTGCAAATGCAATAACAGCTGCAAGGCTACTGGCAAGCCCGGTAATGATTGGGCTTGTGCTGGCATATGGGGCAAACTGGCCATCGGTCGTCATTGGAGTATTTGTATTTGCTACGGATGGACTTGACGGCTGGATAGCCAGACGGCAAGGAACTACCAGTTCAGGAGCCTTTCTTGACCCATTGGCTGACAAAATCGTAGTGCTTGGGATTCTCTATTCCTTTGTATATCGTGACACAATATCATGGATACCGGTATCGCTCATTATGATAAGGGAAGTATCTATGAGTGCCTACCGCACTGTAGTATCCAGACATGGAGTATCCATTCCTGCCAGACCGCTTGCCAAATTCAAGACTGTTACACAGGATATATCTGCCGGTCTTCTACTGATCCCCGCAATGAAAGACCACCATATAGCGCTGGTAGTCATACTATGGATAGCAACAGCACTTACAATTATTAGCGGCATCCAATATCTATATGATGGAATTGTATCTACACATGCAAGTTGAATTAGTTACAGTAGGAACCGAACTTTTACTTGGGCAGATCGTCAACACAAATACCACCGTGATGGCGGAGCATCTAGCTGCTTACGGAATAGAATGCCATTTTGCACAGAGTGTCGGAGACAACCGGGACAGAATTGTATTGGCCATCAGGACAGCTTTGGCTCGTAGCGATGCTGCTATAGTATGTGGAGGCCTTGGCCCGACTCAGGATGACATTACCAAGGAAGCCGTAGCCGAGGTAATGAATAAGCCCTTGGTTCAGGATACAAAAGTCAAACAATACATTGAGAATCTATTCTTATCCAAGGGGATAGACATGCCACCAAACAATCTCCGGCAGGCTGATGTACCCGATGGGGCATTCATCATACACCAAAAAGACGGAACGGCGCCGGGTCTGATATGCCCTATGGGTCGCAAGGTTATTTACGTATTGCCGGGTGTGCCTCGCGAGATGGAGGAGATGCTTACAAGGGCGGTGATACCTGATCTGCTCGAGCGGATGAAGGCCAACGGGGAAAGCGTTGTCATGCAAAGCAGGGTACTACGGACATGGGGGATGGCGGAATCTGCATTGGCACAGAGGCTGGCAGCTCTAATCGATTCGCTGGATAAAGACCCCTCCGCACCCTTCCTCCCTGTCTCGCCTGATCTCTCCCCGTCCACACCCGTACCCACAGCCGCCGCACCCGCAGCCTCCTATTCCGCCACTGCACCCGCATCCGACAACGTGACCGCTCTCACGACCGCCGACCATAGCTCTGGGCACGCCAGTTCGGCATCGCTTTCTCCAAGGGCAACTATCGCATTCCTGGCAAGTGGCATAGAGGGAATCAAGGTGCGGATTACTGCAACAGCTGCCAACCCCGATACGGTTAATCAACTACTGGACAGGGTGGAGGGTGAAGTACGCTCCATCGTAGGTAACTCAGTATTTGGAATCGATGACGACACCATGGAATCGGTCGTAGCATCCATGCTGGCCCATCAGGGACTTACTATTGCACTCGCAGAATCGCTCACCGGAGGACTTGCTACTTCGCGCTTGGTCAATATTCCCGGCGCCAGCAAATGGCTAAATGGCGGTATAACCTCCTATTCAACATCGGTCAAACAAAAACTGCTCAACCTACCCCCCGGTCCGGTGGTCAGCAGGGAAGCTGCTATAGAAATGGCTACTCGTGTGGCAGAGCTCTTTGGTGCCGACATAGGACTCTCATTTACCGGAGTGGCCGGCCCCGATACTCAGGACGATCAGCCGGTTGGCAGGGTATATATTGGCTTATCCCTCCCCGCCGAGAGCGCAGAGGCAATCGAACTGAACTTACCAGGAGACAGGAGCCTGATCAGGCAACTTGCCGTAATATCTGGTCTGGATCTACTGAGAAGACGTCTCATGAGACCAAAGGTACCTCCCTCGCCACCCCTATGAGCAGAAGTCGCTAATTACATGGATAGTCTCAGCGGGATGATATAATTATACTGATGCTACTTCGTAACGATCTACATCCAGAGACAACAGGAGCAGATCAAATTGCATCATGAAGTGATTACATCTGAAATGTCTGATTTGCTATTGCGCTTTGATGCCGGTGGACTTGGAGATAACTTTGGGCTGGTAGGTGGAACCAATTTGGCGCTTCGATTTGGACACAGGATATCTCATGACCTTGATTTCTTTTCTACCGGCGCAGAAAGTGAGTTACCTGACCAGAGAGCAATTATAAATCTGGTCGATGGCATATATCCTGTCACTGCAACCTTATGCCAGTCCGATCAGGTGTGGTATTCGGTTGGACACACAAATGTCACGTTTCTGCAGTATCCATTTTCATTTGCAGATACGCCATTGGACAGAACGCATGAGACATCTGGCATGCCCATGGTGTCCATACTGGATGTTGCGGCGACAAAGGCATCGACCATTGGACGTCGTGCAGCAGCTCGCGATTACGCCGATTTATGGGTAGTTATCCGTAATGAGATATCGCTTAAAGATATTGTTCAAAGGGCGGAAATGATGTTCAACACTGCCGGTGAAAAAAACTTCAGTCCCAAGCTGTTTGTCAAACAACTGACCTACTACGATGATCTGGACGCTACGGATGTAGCTGCACTAGATGAACAGCTACGCCATAATACTTCGTGGAACGAGATCGTCGAAGGAATTGAAGCTGTAGTTTACGATTATGTGCATGCAGCGGTTGAACCGCAGACACACAAGTCCTTCCACGGGAAGTATGGAACCATGAAGTTGCCTGATCACCTGGCGCCTCTGTTCTGGAATAACAAATTTGACGCCATGGACACTGACGCCAACGCAAATACGATAATAGAGCGAATCCTTCTTTTTGGCGAAATAGACGATTGGCAGTGGTTATGGAGATGCTACGGAGAAGATCGTATCAGGCTATGGGTGGCCGAGAACATCGATACGACCTTGGTGTATTTTGATAAAGATCGTGTTTTTTGGGCAGCCATCCTGCTCAATAAGACTTTAGCGCCCACACCGCCCAAAGAACGCTGGAAAAGCACAAGGATGGTGAACGCGAAACCTCTGAAAAGCGCGCCCGGCTTTGATCATATATGCCAATAATCCGGTTGCCCGATAATCGCTGAACGCCTACTCGACGCAGACATCCATATGGATTACACCTATCAGGAATGCCGGTACTATCGCTCGAAATCCTGGGAAGTTGTTGCCGCTCGGTTGCCTGGGTCGTTACCTGCTGTGAACTCTGACTTTCTCTGCAATAGCGGAGGAGAGCAGCTTTGCCGTACCTGCTTCGGAGTCTGTGCAATCTTCGGCTGAAAAATGTGCCTTGTAAACCAGTAGCGTGAGTGATTCCATCTCGGGTAGCCCTATCCTGCGGGCATATTCCAGGGGGGTCTCATTCGGTTCCCGTTCAAACCCACTGCGATGAAGAGAGCGCTCAACCGAAATCCATGAATCAAATACAATCGCGTTACTATGTATACCACGTTTTACGTGAGAACCCCTCCTGCACCGTCTCCTCAGTGTTACTGCACCCAAAAGGGCAATCACGGCTACTGCCAAAATAATTATACCAATGATCACATAGAAAGTAAAGATCGATCCTGCAGGTGCTCTATGGGGAGTTTTCGAACCGGTATGCGAACGGCGCTTCACCGTTCCTGGAGCCGCTGGATGAATGTGATTTGCGGGAATGGTCGCTGGGGTGACCGGGGAAGACGGGGGAGTTGTGGTATGCGGATACCTCGGCAAAGGGTAGCTTATGACTCCCTTTGCCGCCGGGCTGCTTACGGCAATGCCGGGAGTGGGTTCTACTGATACCCAGCCAAGAGCGCCCATATATACCTCAGGCCAGACATGGGCATCCATGCCTGTAACAGTGTAATACGAGGTATTGTTGACCTGCGATCCGGTGGTGAAGCCGACGGCAATTCTGGTTGCTACGCCATCAAGACGTGCCATCACTCCGAATGCTCCGGCAAATTGCTGGCAGTATCCAGAATGAGTGTCAAACAAGAATGATACAAGTGGATTGCTGGATCCCTGAGAGGATGACCCGGATGAATCTGATTTATGAGGCTGTGCAACCGGAGCGGAAAGGCTGTAGTGGAAATTACCCGACCGGAAGAATGCCAAAAGCGAAGCTACCTTTGACTCCTCGGTATGATCTCCCCTGATGATTTTGTGCGCGAGTGCAACCACCGCTGCCGGTTCCCGGGGAAGAATAAGATATGGCGAACCATGAGCGGCGGGGGTCTTCCCATGGGAGGACTGCCTATCATTCCTCCCGGTCGTGGTGGGAGTATCCCAGATGACATGATAACTCATGCCTGGAATGGTGCCGGAGGAGAGGAAAAACCCCATCCCGTCGATATGCTTTATTCCTCTTACCCCAGAAGGGTGAGGATGGTATGGAGGTACCGGCAGGAGAGACGATACGAGTCCTGTTATCGTTATATCAGCCTTCCCGGCACCACTTGGTGAGAAGTGTATATCTTGGTAGGGTTGATTCAGGGGGGATGCCCGTGATATCGGTGCGGATGAGGATGGGTCTACCTGGTCGTATCTTTGATAGTCCTGCAGGCTGACACCGGGTCCGGTTGCCAGCCACTGAGTTCCATTGAAGTAGCTTAGTGTCCCTACCTGCCAATAAGTGGGAGCGCTGGCACTTGCCGTAAACATTACGGTCGAGGCAAGGGTCAATTTCATCGTCAATAGATTGTCCTCCAGTTGCAGTGTCGCCTGCCCGTATTGGTTGGCGGTAGTACTGCCTGGTGGGATCCCTGGATGGGATTTGCTGTTGCCGGACGCAAGCGCACTGTACAGACCGGGCACGCTGAGAGCTACTACTATGATCAACACTACCCAAACAGATATTGCAGCAAGTGATCCCCGTAATCTTGGCAGAATAAAACTGGTTTCAGGCGACGGGGTGGTAGACGGTTGGGTGGACGGTGCTGGTGCTGGGGATGGAAGGGTGGTGGATGGTGCAGCAGGCAGTAGTCTTGCAACATAGAATGAATCGTAGTAGGGTACAGTGGTGGCCAGAAATGCCGCTGCGACAGTAAGGTAGGCCAAAGCAATCAGGCTGGATACGCTCTGCCCATAGAATATCGCGTACGCTGATTTCGTGGCGCCCGTAACCCCTATTGCAGTACACAGCAGTACAAAACTGGGAACGGCTGCCAATGCAGGATGACTGCTGAATGGCAGTGCTTCACTTTGCCCATGCCTGGTTTCACTTTGCCCATGTGGGGCATTCCCAGTAAAGACGTTTGTACGCTTTACCCAGATTGAGAAAGCTGCAATATTCGGAACGGATATTGCCAGGGCATCCACAAATACTACACCTGGCATTGTTGCAAAGCCGGAGGGCGGTGACGGTATGGCGTGCAGCGCGACATCAAGCTGTGCCGACAACCGATGGATTATCGCATGAGGACCAAGGCTGACCGTAGAGGGATCGATAACCAATAATGCAGTTGCAACTGCTACGGCAGATCCTGAAACAATGGCGACGGCAAGGGGGATATTGAGCTTGCGCAATAAAACCGATACGAGTACGCCCGCAAGCAATGAGCCTCCCAACGGCAGCATCAGCTGGCGAAACGTGGGGTGGGCAAGTATGGAGACGGCCTCCAGCCCGGATAATACAGCCATGGCAAACAGTAAGAGTGTTGGCAGCGCTCTGGACAACATGGTCTTAATCCTGGACTTTGCGTTCTTCACTGAGAGCCAACTCCCGCGGACGGGTTACTATACCGTGGATTTGTACCGTACGCATTGCTATACCGTGGATCGGCGACATGATAGAGGATGGCCGCTGGCTGGCCGGCTGTTTCGGAGTAACGCCATTGCGCATCATAGATCGATGCCGACATGCGCTGCATCATATCTCTATCCAAAAGAGATAAATCCGGTGGATCGTTCCGGCTGGTTATCATAATGGTATTTTTGCCTGCCGGAATAACCCTGACCACACCGCACAGGCTTCCGGCCGGCAGAGGCGTGGGAGACGGATATACGACGGCCAACTCCCGTAACAGGGTAAGGCTGTTTGTGTCGGATCGCGGTATGACAATGCGGTCTCCGTCAATAGTCAGGATCTCGAGTCCGAGGCCGGACCGTATCGCTGCCGACCCAATGCTTCCCGCACGCGCTACTACCGCTTCCAGCTCCAGCGATTCGTTGCACTCTGCGGCCTGAGCTGTCTCTGTATCTCCTACAGCCTGCGTCTCCTCTACGGCATTGTCTATCAGAAGCCGTAACCTGCCACCGGACTGTGAAGCAAACTCCCTTGCCAGAAAGATATCCGCCGACGCTATACTCTGCCAGTGCAGCAGTGTAGGTCGATCTCCCGGTACATACGGCCTGAGACCGAAAAAATCCCCCTCTCCCATATCCATAGTTGCCGTATCGGATGCATGGCTGGTATCCGGCAAACTCCGTGCCCCTCCCGATGTCAATGGTTCCGGCATCTCTGCCGGCTCATCCGGCCTTGGTAGTACCGTGACATATACTCTGGCGGTACTGGTCACCTTTCGGCGAAATAGACGAAGGGGATCCTCGTACCATAAGAGCAGGGGCTGCAATATCCATATACCCCGGCACTGTGTAGGGACGGGCATCCTTACCCTGTACGTAGTTCCGGTAGCAAGAGGCGGGATGATCACTGGACGGACATGCCTGCGGGCAGGAGATCGGTGATCATCATTCCAGCGATAGGAGCTGCGAGCGGCTGAAGATACAAACCCTGGCAAATGCCTGACCCAGGCATCCAAGGGGTTCTCGAGAAACAACCTGGGTAATCTATGTAAAGTTTTGACGGTCAGGATGGCATAAGCCACATTCGCTCCGGAGATATTGCGGGGAGGTAAAGTGTTCCGGTGGCGTGCATCTGCCGGGCCGGGATCATTCTCGACATCATAAGCGAACCGCCATCCGTATATGCCGGTCAGATAATCTGCCGGGCCGGGATCAACCTCTGACAATGAATGGATAGGGTCTGCCATGACCTCCCCGGCAGTAAGCGTTACTTCTACGCCTGCTGCTTTACATGCCTTGGCTGCTCTGTAATTGACGGCAACGTTGCTTATCACCAGAGTGTAAAGAAGTAGTACGGATACCGAGAAAAGGGCGTAATTGGAGAGCAGCTTGGCTGCAACCCCTATGGCGATCGTGGACAGTATCACTGCAATGCCCCGGCCGGATAGCAGTGGCATAGGTCGAGTATTATCCTTCCGTCTGCCGACTCGCGCTACCGTGCCGCCCTGAGGGTATGGCCGGAACCGGCAACTGCTCCAGCAACTCAAGTACCACTGACTCTGCAGAAATACCCGCCATCTCCGCAGCCGGTGCCAACACTATTCTATGAGCCAGAGCCTCCGGTGCAACTGATTTTATATCGTCGGGCGTTACGTACAGTCTTCCAAACGAAAGTGCGTATGCTTGTGAAACCCGTGCCAGAGACAAAAATGCTCTGGATGAAGCTCCGATCTGGACATTTGCATTGGATCTGGACGCCTCGGCCAGATCGAGAATATAACCGCGTATTTCCGGAGACATGTGCACCTGCGTGATGGCCTGCTTTAGCCGGACTATCACATCTGGGCTGGCAACCGCCCGAAGCGAGTCCAGATGGGGCATGGTCGCATTCGATGCCAGGAGTGTATCGGCAATGCCCCGATCCAAGTATCCCAACGAGATGCGCACGAGGAACCTGTCTCGCTGGCTTATTGGAAGATCATACGTACCAAAATTATCGTAGGGATTCTGAGTCGCAATAAGAAGAAATGGGTGCGGTAATGTATAGCTTACCCCGTCTACGGTCACATGCCCTTCTTCCATGGCTTCAAGTAGAGCGGACTGCGCCCTGGGTGAAGCTCGATTCAATTCGTCTACGAGCAGGATATTAGTGAAGATAGGGCCTGGCCGGAAGTTTAATTGAGAACTGTTCCTGTCGAAGATGATGGTTCCAGTGATGTCTGAGGGCATGAGGTCGGCTGTGCCCTGCACCCTCCTGAATGAAACAGCCAGAGAGTTTGCCAGCGCCTTTGCCAGGGTGGTCTTTCCCACGCCCGGAAGATCTTCCACCAGTAGATGCCCTCCGGCAGCCAAGCAGCACATGGCAAGCCGTACAGGACGTTCCCTACCGTAGAATACTGACAGTACATTGTCGAGTACCGCATCGAATACCGTCCTGGACCACTCGGCAATACCGGCGGTAGCGCCATCCATACCTGTATTCGCACTCACGCCTCTGGCCAGGCCGATGCCTGCACCGGCATCTGCATCCGAACCCTCATTCTGGTGATGGATAATCTGCTGATCCTGGGTGGTATATATACCCGCACCTACGCCCGTACCTGAACCGGCAACCTCATCTATCGGGGCACCGGCATCCGGCATCACCGTACCTGTAGCCGCACCCGGCATATCCGCATCCGCGCCCTCCTCTATGTCCATGTGCAGGACATGGCTTCCAGTATCTGCATCTTCATTTGCATCTTTATCGCTATCTTCCGGCCAAAATGACTGCTGCAACTATCAATTTATTGTAGCAATGTCAACATTCACGTGTTATAATTGTATCATGAAGTGGCTTACGTGGGGTCGTGCAGGGGTAGTTTTGCTGGTTGTAGCATCTATCGGCATACTGTCAATACCTATTGTAGCACTTACCGGGCTGCAGTCATCATCCGGTCACCACGGGCAAATATATCGTAAGTCCGGCAATGAAAAAGGCAGCAGGGCACTGAGGGCGGTAACGTCGGCACTTGGCCATACGCTCTCATCCGGCTCTTTCGATGTTACCTATGAGTTTGGCAGAGCGAGCTCTACCGGCAGTCCAGTGTCCTTTTTGCTGACCGGTAACGCGATTGTTCGCCTTGATCCGGTTGAAGAATCAATTTATGCGGGTGGAGGTGCAGATACGTCTCTCCGGGTATCCGGCACTACTGCCTACGTAGCCCTTGGGAGAGGAATACCAACCACCGCTCCGTGTCCGTGTCCACCCAGCTCCCAGACAATGCAGAGTTACAACAGCTCCTGGACTCCTTATACTTTGATGCAACTTTATATCTTGGTAGTTGGCTACCTTGGCATTCATATGGGATCGCTGGCCATGATGGACATAGCGAGTCCGTCCGGCATGCTGGATCTGGCCAATCAGGAAATTACCTCCTCAACTGTAATTGGTCACAAGGTGGTAGATGGTATACAGACAACCGAGTATGCTATTACCGTCAATCCAAGCGACCTGTTAGACATGAGTGGCATCACACAAGCGGAGAAGCAGGTGGCGCAAGTCTCATTCTGCCTTGCCAACCAGCCGCAGGTGCCGGCACATGTATATGTCGATTCAAATGGATACATAAGAGAAGTATCCGATAAGATGTCCAACTCATCGGGGGGGCAATACCACTCGTACATATATCTATCCAATTTTGGTACCAACCAGACCGTTGTCATGCCGCAAGTGGCAGGTGGGCCATCAGGCAATCTGCTCCCGCAACCGGGGACAGGCAGCCTGGTTCCGCCGATCCCCTCGTCGTCTTCTACCCAACCACCCCAGCTGACTCCCATACAGACACACGAACTTGCATGTGTCACAAAATACTACGGCTCTGCGGCAGCCAATGAATTGCACAACATTATTGCCCATTACAACGGCTGAGATCACGCAGCTTAGCCAGTAGTTGATGGTATTGTTGTCGTAAAAACGCTCAACAGTTTATATGAAAAGTTTAAGCCAGCGCGTAACCGGTTGCTTGGAACTCAGGGCAATACTGCCATAGAGAAGTTGGAGGCTTCAGTGGTGCAAATATATCTGTCGTCATCAGTTTATCCGTGGTAAGTAACAGCATAGCCGGTTGTGGTTACCACCATGCAGAAGGTGGGTAACACACACGAAAAAGACATGTAATGATTCGTGTTCGAATTTATAAGTGTTGGCAAATACCGGTTCCCCACAGCGGGGGTAATCATAGTACTGGTTGATGGTTTCGCTATCGTATTGGCAGTTGGCTTTGACGGACTCTTGTGCGTCGTTGCACAAGAACTGAGTAACAATGTTCCCGCAAAAATACTGGTTACAATAGTGAAGTGTACTGGGTTTGTTGGAGGCTCATTTCATTTGATTCCAACCAGTAGTTGGTCGGTCTGTTTTGCATTATAGCTCTCTTCAAACTCCACAGGCGGTATATCATCAAGATAACCATGGAGTCTTTCGTGGTTATACCATTCCATCCACCCAAGGCTGTCTTGTTCCAGATGATTGACGTCATCCCATCCGCGGGCATCGGGTCCATACACACACTCGGTCTTGTAAAGCCCGTTCACCGTTTCTGCCAGTGCATTATCGAAGCTATCGACCACCGTCCCGATACTCGGGCTAGCGCCGATCTCTTCCAGGCGTTCGGTGAAACGCACTGATGAACTGGCTTTCCCATCCGAGTGGACAACCAGCTTGACAAACCGAAGAACTCCACGACGCACCCGCGGCATCTCCAAGCACTGAAGTATCATGTAGGTCTTCATGTTGGCAGCTACCCGCCTGACAGCGATCATCCCTTTTCCCGCAAGCATCCACCGGATACTTGCGCAACTCCGAGTTCATCTCGGTTCTTGTCGATTATGTGACGAATACTGAGCGAGTCCAGTTCCGTTGCAGCATCAAGAAATTATATAGCCCGTACTTGTCCGCTGCGGCGACGGAGAAACGTCCAGGTCTCACCCAAGATCAGCGTAGCAGTAAGAAGCTGTCCTGGGCCAGCCAGATAGAGATTTGGCTGGTTGGTGACGTGCATCTTTTTCGGTAACGCAACCCGATCCAGAATGACGTATCGACAAACCTCATCATCCATATACTACATCGTCAATATTCCCAGCATCTTCATCAATATCGCCGATCAGGGGAAGTATGGGATCGCGATGTTCTGCATTCCCGAAGGCATTTCGGACAAGTTCACGAATAATCGCTGCCCGGGAAATATGTCGTTTGATGGCTTCGCTGGCTAATATATAATCCAGTTCTTCGTCAATGCTGATTTGCAGCCTTCGCATCAGTATCATTATACATTATATTTATTACATTTACATCACTCCAATGCGCATCTCCTGCCAGATCTGCCAACTTAACTGATAAAGTGCAGTGGTGGCCGGTTGAACAATATAACGGGTCATAGCAGATAACTGCATTTACGGGCACCGTACTACTATTTACCATTGAGCGATCTAATCGTCTTACGATAGGAGATCAAGCAGGCTGATATAAATCCTGAATGTTGTTTCGTCGAAAGCTACCAGCAAGCAGCGTTCCACCACAGAACTGTCTATTGATCGTAATGTGTCGACCGCTATACGGGCAGCCTGATCCGGCGGATAGCCGTATACACCCGTAGAAATAGCGGGAAAGGCTACCGACTTTGCTTGTAGCTCTTCAGCTGCCGCTATCGATCTACGATAGCATGACTCCAGTATGGCTGCTTCATTGTGATCACCTCCCCGCCACACGGGACCTACTGTATGCATGATCCACTTGGCCGGCAGCCTGAACCCTGGCGTAGCTACTGCGTCACCCGGGTGGCAATAACCAATTGCAGCACATGCTTGATGCAATTCTGCTGCACCTGCCGCCCTGTGAATGGCTCCATCCACTCCCCCTCCACCTACCAGTGCCTGGTTGGCGGCATTTACTATCGCATCTACCTGTAAGCCGGTAATATCACCGTTTACGGCTTCAATCTTCATACAATCCCAACCTCTTTCTCGTTTCGTATCTCACCTGACATCGTCGTACAAACCAAGAGCAAGCCCATGACTGCATAACCGGCATCAGCTCACATACACCATATATATCGTAGACAGATTTACTTGCCCGAAGTAGGTTTTACTCCATAAACGACTGCTGCTTCATTGCGAATTATCTCGCCTTGGACGCCAGTAAATCCTGCTTCCTCCAACCATCCTATCCATCTGCTCATAGTAGCTGGGCGCTCCTGCACCTTCAGCATAAATTTGGCAACATTTTTGGCTATTCGCCACCACCCGGCAGGACCCTTCTTTGCAAATGCAGCCACCTTTGAAGATATTACCTTTCGATCATGCACCGTAGCTCCCCTGCCAAACATCATGTCACCTATCACCAGGCGGCCGCCCGGTTTGAGCCAGTCGTAGGCACGCCTCACAACCAGTACCTTATCCGGATCTCTCAAATGGTGCAGGGCATAGTTGGTAACTACGATATCAATACTTCCTGACTCCAGTGTTAATTTTTCAATTGCATCTGAGATAGCTCTTATGTTGATAATGCCAGATGCCCTTGCCTTGTTGTCCAGCTCCTTCAGCATCTCATCACTGATGTCTACAGCGATCACGCTCTCTGCCTTTTCTGCTATAGGCAGCGTAAGGGCTCCAGTACCACAGCCCAAATCTACTATGATGTCATTCATGCCTGGCGAAGCAACTGCAATTACACGAGCCACCACATCATGCAAACCTGGCAATGCCCCGTGATCCCATGACGTTGCTCGGCGAGACCATAACTTACGCTGGCCGGTAGTAGCTGCCTTGGTCAGTACTCCCAATTTAGTGTTCTTTGTAAGTTCGTCATTCTTCTTGGCTTGCATCACTATAGCTTGCCACAAATCGATAGCCAGTGCGTCGGCGGTGGTGTTGAAGACATGGGAACAGGTACCCAGTACGAGAAAGGGAAGCTGTTGAAACCGAAAATTGCCCTTGTCACTAGTGTCGGCCACATAGAATTACTGGCTGCACTCATAGTGAAGCTGATGGGCATAGATGTGTACATGATAGACCAAGTTAGTCCTGCAAAAGTTCCTTGGCTTATACAACAGACCGTAAAAAGCTATATATTTGTATTATGGGACTTCAGCTTGAAGACTACTATTTAGAAGAGTTGCGGCGTATTGTTGCCCGGTATGTTGACATTGATGAATGGCATCCGGTTATTTTTGGGTCACGAGCCAATGGAACTGCCCACAAATTCAGCGACATTGACATAGGCTTCATTGGCACAAAACCGCTCCCGTTCTCAGTCAGATCTCGTCTGTGGAATGCGTTGGACGACTCAAATATACCATATATGGTAGATATCGTAGATTTAAGCGCTGCTACAACCGAGTTCAGGAATACAGTCGAGCAATCCAAGGTGGATCTTATAGATGGACAGATCAAAGGTTCAATTCCAGCAGCTTGAGAAGGCGCAGGCCTTCTTGCAAAGAGCGCTCTCGGCTCCCGAGGGAGAGCTCCAGCGCGCTGCCTCCATCCAGGCTTTTGAATTCTGTTTCGAGCTGTCGTGGAAATACCTAAAGAGTCTTATTGAAGAAGATGGAAGATTGGCTACAAGCCCAAAAGCAACTTTTCGCGAAGCTGCTCAATTGGGATATATAGATAATCTGGAAATTTGGTTTGAATTTCTCACTGCGCGCAACTTAACGGTTCATACTTACATAGAAAGCATCGCTGATGATGTCTATCAAGTTATCAAAAACTCCTTTGCGCCCGCCTTGAAGAAGTTGCTTGAAAGCACCAAACCTTGATTAACGGTCGTCGTGTGTACTCTATTCCGCCGTCATCAATGGTTGCCTATACAGCGCCAAAAAGCTCAACGGAAAGCCGGGTACCTCAGTGGTGGCGAATAACTACGTCTACAGCTATAGCCACAAACAAGATGGTCAAATAGGTAATCGACCAATGAAATACCTTCATTGGAGATGTCCACTTTGCACGCCTGTACAGACCCCATGCCTGCCAAACAAATACCGCTCCGACCACCACGGAAACAACTATATATATCAATCCCATGCCGCCAACAGGAATTAACAGTAATGAACACACCCAGAGGACGATCGTATAGATCAACATCTGCAGGACGGTAGTATTGTAAGTAGACACTACTGGCAACATGGGAACACTGACTGCCTTATAGTCATCTCGATAGCGTAACGCAAGTGCCCAAAAATGAGGAGGCGTCCAAAAAAAGACTATGGCAAACATTACAGCGGCAGCCCATGACAAGTTGTTGGTTACAGCCGCCCATCCTACCAGAACAGGAACTGCACCTGCCGCTCCACCTATCACTATATTCTGCGAGGAGGATCGCTTTAGCCATAAAGTATACACGATCAAATAAAAAAGTGCGCCGGCAAGAGCCAGCTCGGCTGCAAGAAGATTGGCAACCATCCAAAGACATATAAATGCTGCCACCTCAAGTAGGGCGGCAAAAATTGCCGCACCCACAGGAGAAATTACCCCCATAGCCAGTGGCCTGCCCTTTGTTCTCTCCATCAGTTTGTCGATATCTCGATCTACTACCATATTCGCTGCATTTGCCCCACCTGCAGACATAGTTCCCCCAAGAAGGGTCCCAGCCATAAGGGCAATTGACGGTACTCCATCTTTAGCGAGAAACATGGCAGGTAGTGTGGTGACCAGCAACAACTCGATGATACGTGGCTTAGTCAAGGCTATATAAGCCCTTATTTTATTAGACACATCAAATGTTTCACCTGACGCACGGCCGGTAATAGTCACATCGATTCCTTCTACTCCGAGCCACGCAATAACGTAGCCATTCCCGTTAACAGTTTATCATGCAATATCCTGGTTGATGCTCTGAGCCAATAAATAATATCGCACTATGAATAGGCCACCCTATGGTTCTGGCAATATCTTTCCCGACACACAGCATTATTCGAAGCATCTTGATAAAATGTGCATCAGTGGTAGCTACAAGTAAAACTTTACCCAGAGAGAAGGAAGAACTCTACTCAAGGGCCAGCACCGTCCCTGATAGGCCGTGGATAGTTATAGTCTGGAATGATCCCGTTAATTTAATGTCATATGTTACATTCGTTTTCCAAAAACTATTCGGTTACAACAAGGAAAAAGCTACCAAGCTTATGCTGGACGTCCATCACAAGGGTAAGGCCGTCGTATCGTCAGGACCACGCGAGAGGGCTGAATTCGACGTATTCAGACTTCATAAGCACGGCCTTTGGGCGACCATGGAGCAGGAAAGAAATTGACATTCAACAACAAACATATCGAATTACAAGATAATGGGTATTACCGTATCTACATGGGTGCAGACGAGAAAGACCTACTTACTACGCTTACCAGCCAAGCACGTCATCTGATACTAAAAGATGACCCAGCTACCAGGCGACTATTTCCACCTGCTCATATGGAGGGAGGAAAATATGAAGATGAATATAGGGAAATGGCAGGAAACGAGCTCAAGATCAGCCATTTGGATGAATTGGAGCTACTGGAATCAACCGCGACGAAGGACTGTATATCGCGTGAAGAACTGGAGCGATGGTTGGGTGCGGTAGAGATACTCCGCTTGCTCCTGGGTACGAAGCTGGCAATTACCGAAGATATGGATTACGACTCTTCCAATGTCATGGATGACCCGCAGATGGCTCTTTATCATTACCTCACCTGGCTGCAGGATAAAATGGTAACAGCATTAATAGACTAATAACTGCCTATCTGCGATAGGTATTTGGTGCATGTATTCGTCGCCGTATACTGGGAAACTATACACTGAGTCGTATGGTGCCAACTGGTCAATATGCCGGTATGTCTGACTTCTGTATAAATGCTATACTAATCGACTTAAAGCATACGAGACGTAATCACTCTATATGCATGTCTGGCCCCCATCGTCTAGCGGCCTAGGACACCACCCCTTCAAGGTGGCGACACGGGTTCAAATCCCGTTGGGGGTGCCACTCACTACCGGCATTTTTCCGGCTCTTCGGATTCTAGCGGGGTGCCTCCAGGGTATCTATCTACCAATCGCGGACAAAGGTGCTCCAATATTGATATATGAAAACACAAAACCGAAGCACCTTCATCTTAACTAATCATAGCGAGATTCTTGAGGCCATGGTGGGCTTGAAAGGTATACGTATTTTGCACTATGCCAGATGTGGCCGTGATGTTGAACTCATGGTAGAAC
>JAJZWU010000046.1 GCA_021846515.1 Actinomycetes bacterium | reverse complement strand
AAGGACAGCGATTCCGATCGGCACGCCCCGCAACGGGGGGATACTCACTGAAAGTGTCACACCCCTATGCTATAATGGAACACAACGCCAAACGTGAAGAATAGATGCCTTCAAATGTGAAGACGTCAGAGTGCCCTCGACAGGATTCGAACCTGCGCACCTGGCTCCGGAGGCCAGCGCTCTATCCCCTGAGCTACGAGGGCATCGTGGTCTATTGCTTATGTGGTGATGTCCTTACTCGCCTTGAGTGCTTTTGATTATTGTTACGGGCAGTCCTACCACGGGTTAGTATTATAGTACCATGCGTGAAGACTTACAGCGATCTATCGCAACTATACTTTCAGAGTTGGGGGTTGATGTACCACCCGACGGCGTCTCATTGGAGCGCCCTCTAAGGGCAGAACACGGCGACTGGTCGGCCAATGCTGCCTTGATGTATGCCAAATTGCTTGGGAAAAGTCCCAGGGATTTGGCAGGTGAGATATGCGAGAGAGTATCAGGTAGCGACTTACGACATCTTGAACGTGTCGAGGTGGCCGGACCTGGTTTTGTAAACTTTTATCTATCGATAGGTTGGCTTCATGATGTGCTTAGAGATGTCATCAATGCGGGTGAGGATGGGTATGCAAGATTTGATTTTGGGGCATCCGAGAGAGTGAACCTGGAGTTTGTCTCCGCCAACCCTACGGGTCCCATTCATGTAGGCAATGGTTGGTGGGGGGCGTATGGAGATTCCCTGGGTAGGGTAATGGCAAGATGCGGTTATGCCGTCCACAGAGAGTATTATGTAAATGATACGGGCAGGCAGGTTAGGATGCTGGGGGAGAGCGTGCTGGCCCGTAAATCTGGCGATGAGATCCCAGACGATGGCTACCAGGGGGAGTACGTCACGCAACTGGCTAAAAGCTATTCCGGGCCCGCAGATGCCATGGTTGCTGGGAAATGGGCATCGGAGATGATACTGAAAGAGATCAAGAACACGTTAACATCCATTGGGATCGAATATGATGCCTGGTTCTCTCAGGCATCCATAGAAGAGTCTGGCGCACTGAATGAGACGATAGACCAGTTGCGCGCCCAAGGACTTATTGAAGAGAAAGATGGGGCTATTTGGTTTCTTTCCAATACTGCCGGATTGGGGGATTCCAGGGATAGGGTACTTATAAGGTCTGACGGTACCCCGACCTATCTCGGTGGTGATCTGGCGTATCATCGCAACAAATTCCTTGTAAGGGGTTTTGATCGTGTGATAGATATTTTCGGGGCAGATCATCAGGGCCAGGTTGCAAGCCTCAAGTGCGGCATGAAAGCACTGGGGGTAGATACCAACCGCCTGGAGATACTAATTGGGCAGATGATATCTCTTATGGATGGCGGTAAGTCGGGGAAGATGTCGAAGAGATTGGGTAATTTTGTATCGCTGGATGAGCTTATAGATGATCTGGGTCCTGATGCGGTGAGGTTGCTTGCACTCATGGGATCGCTGGATCAGGCAAACACGCTTGATCTGGATGTAGTCAGGAGCCAGTCCATGGACAATCCTGTGTATTACATTCAATATGCCTATGCCAGAATATGCTCTTTGGGAAGGGTCCGCGAGGAGCGATCCATAAAGCGTATGCCGGTAAAAGACGTCGATCTTGGTGTGCTGTCGCATCCTCGTGAGTTGGAGTTATTGAGAGTGCTGGAGACCATGGCTGATACGGTGAGAGATGCGTGTGAAGAGAGGGCGCCACATAAAATTACCGTTTGGGTCAGGAAACTGGCCGCTGCCTTTCATGGGTTTTACCATGATTGCCCGATTCTCTCTCAAAACGAAGATCCGGGTGATTTCGCGTTAATGCAGGCCAGATTGTGGCTTGTAGAGGGATGCCGGATCGCGGCTGCCATTGCGTTTTCTCTGCTTGGCGTATCTGCTCCGGAGCGTATGTAGTGGACGCGGAGTATATATAGTGGATGTGCCTGTATCTGCATCGCCAGTAGCTCGCCATTTGTTGCCCATGAACGCCGTAGTGGAGCAGGATGGTATGCTCAGTGTAGGCGGCGTTAGGATTGATGAACTGGCACGTATATTTGGAACTCCGCTATTTGTCTACGATGAAGAGCACTTGCGCACTCGCTGCAGAGAGGCAATGTCCGCATGGGGCCAGGGAGTGGCTTATGCTTCCAAAGCATTTATGTGCAAAGCTATGGCTCGCTTGGCTTACGAGGAGGGTTTGCGTATCGATGTAGCAAGCGGTGGCGAGATGCATGTCGCTGTTAGTACCGGGGTGCCTCCATCTCGTCTGATCTTACACGGTAACAACAAATCGGAGCAGGAGCTGATCAAGGCATTTGAGTATGGAGTGGGAAGCATAGTGGTGGATTCCTTTGATGAATTGAGGAGAATAGCTAAAATCGCACCACAATTTGGAGAAGGGAATAAACAAGCTTTGATGCTCCGTATCAACCCAGGCGTAGAAGCTCACACTCATGAGTTTATCAAGACGGGGCAGACGGACTCCAAGTTTGGGCTTTCTGTTTTTAGCGGCGATGCCATGGATGCAGTCCGTGTTATAGAGGATATAGAGGGAGTATTTTTGTCCGGCATACATTCCCATATAGGTTCGCAGGTATTTAATGTGCATCACTTTGAAGAGCAGATAAAAATAATGGTCGACTTTACCACTGAAATCATGGCTCTTCCGGGAATGGAGGACTGCGACGAGTTTGAATTATGTATAGGTGGTGGCCTTGGGGTGGCCTACCTGTCAAACGAGAAGGCGCCAGGTATCACCGAGTGGGCTGAAACGGTAAGGGCAGCTATGATGCTTGATGGTGTCTCGGGTGGTGGAAACGATCCTTCAGGAGATGTTTCTTTGAAGGGTGGTGAGGTTGCAGATCAAGATGTATCTGGGGATGATCCTTCAGGAGATGATGGCAGTTCCAGGGATAATTTTGGCTTTAGTATGGGACATTCCAGGCTACGTATTACGGCCGAGCCTGGGCGTGCAATAGTGGCAACTGCAGGCATGACAGTCTACAGCGTTGGTACTGTAAAAGATATACGAGGTGTTCGGACATATATTTCTGTAGATGGGGGTATGAGCGATAATCCTAGGCCGGTTCTCTATGGTAGCGGATATGAAGCATTTATAGCGAGGGAGGTTGATGCAGAGAGGAACAAGGTAGCCAGAGTAGTGGGAAAGCATTGCGAGTCGGGTGATGTGCTTATATCCGACGCTCAGTTGCCCCAAGATATCAGTGTGGGCGACCTGCTTGTTGTTCCTGTGACAGGCGCGTATGGCTACTCTATGGCATCTAATTATAATAAAGTTCCCCGGCCGCCGGTGGTATTTGTCTCTTCCGGGAATGCGAGGCTGGTTGTAAGGGGAGAGAGCCTCGATGACATGTGTAGGCTTGATGTATCGTGAAGATACAAGATGAGATGACGGTTCAAGACCGAATGCCGATGCAGGGTCAGCATACAGCACAAGGCCGGAATGCATTAAATGACTTGAGTCACGAGCCCAGGTTCTATAGCGATAGAGCTGCAAAGGCAATGGTAGGCTTTGGCGAATTGCTGGACAGCATTGATTACGCCGGTCTACATCGCGCCATAATGGGGCATCCGTTGATTTCCCCTGATCCATCACTATCAAGGTGGCGAGCTATGCAGCTACCCCCTTTGGAGAGAAATGTCATTTTAGGATATGGATTTGGTGATCCTATCATTGAGGAATGGACAGATCCAAGCTCGAAGGTCATTGCTGATGAATTCGTCGAATCTGCTATAGCGTCTGTAAGCGACCGAGGATGGACAACCAGCGGTTGGGTAGTGGTGCCCTATGATGGCGGTTATCTGCTGGTAGACCGCTTCGCCCCGTATGGCGGAAGCGATATTCGGGTGTATTTGGGTAACGATTCGCTGATGCTGGCCAATATAATAAGGCGCAGGAGGGGAGCGAAAGTACTTGATCTCGGAGCAGGTTCTGGAATATACGGTCTACTCTGTACGGGTCCTGACAGCTATTCTACATTGACCGATATAGATTGGCGATCAGTCGATTTTTGCCGGATGAATGAAGCTCTGAATAGGGCGACGGGCAGGGTGTGCCATTCAGCCAGAATCCTTCAGGGAGATCTCTTCATCCCGGTAGGAGGAGAAAGGTTCGATCTGGTAGTTTCGCTCCCCCCCTACGTGCCAAGCCTGCACAATAGTCAACTGTATAGGTTTGCCGACGGTGGAGAAGACGGAGCTTCAGTGGTCAGACGTATCCTGGAGGAGGTATCGAACCATCTTAGCGAACAGGGAGAGTTGTTTGTACTGGTCCAAGCTATGGTAGACAGGGAAGGTAAGCCACTCTTCTACGAGTCTCTGGAACATGGCGAGAGGGCCGGTTTGGATGTGCATATGACGATTTTCGGTTTACACTACCTCTGGCCGTATGCCGTGGAACTGGCAGGAGAAATGGTGAGCATGTCGGCAGGCGGTCAGCAGGAACAGCAAAGGATGGCTGAAGATATGGTTCGTTCATGGCGTAGTAACGGAGCTTATTGTGTAGGTAGTATTTTGTTGCGAGCCAGATATGGGCAATCTTCCAATAAAGTAACTACAATTCATACTGAATCGATATGGTCGTACAACGATATTCCCGGCCTTGCCGGAGCAAAGCTAGCGCAATCCTCTGGTCGTTTTACGCTTACAGCTACTGATGGTAGAATAACTCTCTTGGATACATCTATGGTTAAACTTATTCAGCAATTTGATGGAAGTCGCAGCCTTTACGATGCCGTATCTATTGGATGGCCTGAACCGTTGTCCGGAGAAGGCATGTCGTTGCTGGATGTTGCAATGGAGAGGTGCGCTGAACTGGAGAGAATTGGCATGTTATCCAGACGGAGGTATCAACGGTAGTGAGTGGAAGACTGATAAGAGCTACGGAGAGCAGAGTATAGATGGGTAAGATACGCTGCGCCATACTGGGATGTGGCAATGTGGGCTCTGCGCTGGTTTCCCAGCTTGCTGAAGGCCATGACGATATAGTGAAGCGTACCGGTGTGGACATTGAGATTGCCGGCATAGCAGTTAAAGACGTTGCTAAGCATAGAAATACTGATGTCGATAGGACGCTTTTTACAGATGACCCATTTGCTCTGGTGGATGACAATTCAGTGGATATAGTGGTGGAGCTTATCGGGGGAATGGATCCGGCATCACGGCTGATTGATATGGCTATTGGAAAAGGCAAGTCGGTAGTGAGCGCCAATAAGGAGCTACTGGCCAGGCGGGGCAGTGATCTTCTCTCTGCAGCGGCTTCGGCCGGTGTAGATTTGTTTTACGAGGCTGCTGTTGGTGGTGCTATACCGGTAGTGCGTCTTTTATCGGAGTCTCTTGCTGCTGAGCGTCTATACAGAGTCTCTGGAATAGTGAATGGCACGACTAATTTTGTCCTGTCGTCAATGTCCGAGGAGGGGATTGACTACAATGAAGCACTTGAAGAAGCACAGCGTCTTGGTTTGGCTGAAAGCGATCCAAGCGCAGATGTGGATGGGTACGATGCAGCTGCCAAGGCTGCCATTTTGGCCGGCATATCCTACCGTTGTGACGTACGGCTTGACGATGTGGCGCATGAAGGGATTACGAAGGTGCGTGCCGAAGACGTTCAATATGCCAGGCAACTTGGCTATGTAATCAAGCTACTTGCAGTTACGGAGCTAAGCCGGCAGGGGGACACAGTTCCTCAGGTATCTGTGCGAGTTTACCCCGCTATGGTGCCTGTATCTCACCCACTTGCCTCGGTTCGTGGTGCGTATAACGCAGTATTTATAGAGGGGGAGAGATGTGGTGAGATTATGCTTTACGGGCAGGGAGCAGGGGGAGCACCTACAGCGTCGGCAGTCATGGGTCGATCTGTGGATGCAGCCATAAAGAGGCTGGCAGGTCATCGTCCATATGCTAGCATGATACCTGCAAGAGAGTCTGTGCTTAGAGCACCTAGAGCACGTGTGAGTCCACCGTCCGATCTCAGGTGCGCATGGTATATAAATATGGATGTAAGAGACAAGCCGGGTGTTCTGGCTGCTGTAGCTAAGGTGTTTGGTGATAATGAAGTTTCGATTCGTTCAATGGAGCAGGTAGGTATGGGGGGCGAGGCAAGGTTGGTATTTGTCACCCATGAAGCCCGAGAGGGCGACATAGATCAAACATTGGAGGAACTAAACGGCTTGGGCGCGGTGGAAAATATTGGTGGCATTTTGCGTGTATTTGGAGACAACAGGGTCAGATGAGCCTTACAAGACGATACACTGGGTTGTTATGCCCATGACGGCCGGTTGGCAGGGGGTCATAGAAGCATATCGTTCCTATCTGCCAGTATCGGAGAATACTCCTGTCATAACCCTGCTGGAAGGCAGCACTCCCCTGATTGAAGCCCCTCGATTATCCAAGAGGCTTAGTTGCCGTGTGTGGCTTAAGCTCGAGGGTATGAATCCAACGGGGTCTTTCAAGGACAGGGGAATGACCATGGCCATGTCAAAGGCTATGGAGAGATCAAGCAAAGCCGTGATCTGTGCCTCTACCGGCAATACTTCAGCTTCGGCAGCGGCTTATGCGGCCAGGGCAGGTATTACCTGTGTCGTTCTTATACCTGAAGGCCACATAGCCCTGGGCAAGTTGGCTCAAGCGTTGGTACACGGAGCTCGGGTGTTGCAAGTTAGGGGAAACTTTGATGAGGCGCTGTCAATAGTCCGAGATATTGGGGACAACTATCCTGTGACGATCGTGAACTCGATTAACCCGTACCGTATAGACGGTCAGAAGACGGCAGCATTCGAGATTTGTGATGTGCTGGGAGAGCCTCCCGACTTCCATTTTTTACCAGTTGGCAACGCCGGTAATATTACTGCCTACTGGAAGGGCTATAAGGAATACCGGGATGCTGGTCGCATAAGCCGCCTACCCATCATGATGGGGTTCCAGGCCGAAGGTGCGGCGCCTATAGTGCTTGGCCATCCAATAGATAAACCGGAGACGATAGCTACCGCGATAAGAATTGGCAATCCCGCTTCCTGGCAGGGAGCATTGGATGCAGCATCAGAATCTGGGGGTAGTATTTCCATGGTAAGTGATAAGGAGATCATTGCTGCATACAAGTTACTTGCTACCGAAGAGTCTGTCTTTTGTGAGGCTGCATCTGCCGCATCTGTAGCAGGTCTTTTGAAGTCGAATATACCAGAGGGCTCTTCGGTCGTGTGCGTACTAACCGGGCATGGATTAAAAGATCCGGATCTGGCTATTAGCCAGATCGAGGTACCGCAGCCGGTAGATGCCACAAAAGATGCAGTGCTGGAAGTACTGAAGCTATAGCTTGCACGCATTCATGAATTGGTGTATTATATGAATATCCGTTGCTAGATGGTCCGTGGCAAGCTCATTCAATGAGGTCATGTGTATGTCGGGGTCGGCTAGGTGATCGTGCATAAAGTAGAAGCCGCCAAAACGACAATTCCAAGAATAATTTTTGCAACGAACAGAATATGAAATGATGAGGTGAAACAACCAGGTGTCTAACGAACAATATCCCGATAGGGCAATTCTTGAACGAAAAGAGCGAGAAGAGTTGAGAGAGATAGCACGAGCACTGTCTATATCAATACCGGTGCGCATGAAGAAGGCAGATATAGTGGATAGGATTTTAGAAAAAGCCAATAATGGGCATGCGACCGATGACGGTAGCGTTGTGCATGCAGGATCCAATGGCAGTTACCAGAGTTTTGGCATTGCAGATGAACCTATCATGCTGCAGGCATCTGCTAAGGAGGCATCTGCTACGCAGGAGCCCGTTGCTCCTACCGAAGAAAGCATTGCTACTTCTGCCTTGCCAGGCACTTTTGAACAGGCTTCCGTGGAAGCAAGTTCCGGGCAAGCTACCGCATCTGTGTCTGCCGATGCCGATCAATTTCAGCAACTTTCTATCATACCTGAGCTCAATAATACTCAACAGTCTGATACTGATAGTACCCAAGAGCCTGCCACAGTCCAGGAGTCCACTGCCACTGTTGTATCCGAACCTGTCGATGTTGAAGAGCCGGCTGCCGTCAAGGAACCCACTGCTACACCAGAACCGGCTGAACCGGAACCGGCCGATCTGTCTCACAAAGAAGAATCTGCCAAAGACTCATCGAAGTCAGGTGATGAAGTATCGCAAAGGAGCCAGAATCATGGACAGCAGGGCGGTTCATCCAATAGACGCAACCGGAGAAAAAGGGGGAAAGATAGATCGGATAGAGTCACTGGGGAGATACAGGCTACCCAGCTTGATACCTACGATGGTGAGGTTATGGCCACCAAGGGGGTTCTCGATTTAAGGGACGAGGGTTACGGTTTTATCCGTTCCGAAGGTTATTTGGCAAGTACCAAAGATGTTTATGTCTCTATAAGCCAAGTCAAGAAATTTGCCCTTCGCAAGGGAGACTGGATAGAGGGGGAAGCAAGGCCTGCGATAAACAATGAGAAATATCCGGCCCTCATACACATCGATACGGTAGGTGGAAAGGCTGCTGACGAGATAAAGGGACGTGCGAAGTTTGAATCACTTACTCCTCTTTTCCCCGACCAGAGATTGACTATGGAGGTCGCTGGAGATACGGGTTTCAATGTGCTGACCCCCAGGATAGTCGACTTACTGTGCCCTATAGGTAAGGGGCAGCGAGGGCTGATAGTGTCACCTCCAAAGGCAGGTAAGACTACGGTCATGAAGCAGATTGCTCGATCAATCGAGATCAATAATCCCGAGGTACATCTTATGGTGCTTCTTGTCGATGAACGCCCCGAGGAGGTGACCGATATGCGCAGGTCGGTGAAGGGCGAGGTGGTCTCATCAACATTTGACAGACCAAGTGATGAACACACCACAGTAGCTGAGCTTGCTCTCGAGAGAGCAAAACGACTGGTCGAGCTGGGAAGGGATGTCATCATTATTCTTGACGGCATTACCAGGCTCGCCCGTGCCTACAACCTGGCACAGCCCGCTACAGGCAGAATCATGTCCGGAGGTGTGGACTCCGGTGCTCTGTACCCACCAAAGAGGTTCTTTGGTGCGGCACGTAACATTGAAGAAGGTGGTTCACTGACAATTCTGGCGACTGCCCTGGTGGAGACCGGTTCGAAGATGGATGAAGTCATATTTGAAGAGTTCAAGGGAACGGGCAACATGGAGTTACGACTTGATCGCCATTTGGCCGAGCGTAGGTTGTACCCGTCTATCGACGTAAACGCCAGCTCGACCCGCCATGAAGAGTTACTGTTCAGCCCTGGGCAATTGCAACAGGTCTGGAAGCTGAGGAGGGTACTCAACGCTTTGGCTGCTGATGGTAGCGCAGCTGCCGGGTTGGAGCTGTTGATGGATAAGATCAGGAGCACCAAGAGCAATGATGAATTTTTGGCTGATATTGCCAAGGGTCCGGCGCCGCCTTTATAATCACTCGTAATTAACATAGGTTATCTTTATAGCTATTTATAATCAAGACAGGAGAGCAGATGAAACAAGATATACATCCTCAGTATGGTGAAGCCGTCGTTACTTGCTCGTGTGGAAATCAATTCACGACACGATCGACCAAGGCTGAGTTGCATATAGAACTATGCAACCAATGCCACCCATTCTTTACCGGGAAGCAAAAGTTGGTCGATACCGGAGGGCGCGTGGAAAGGTTTAATCGCAGGTATGGCAATGCCGCTAAGCGCCGCAAGAAGACCGTATAATCCGAGGCAGTTGCTCTGATTGGGATATGGATGTTGCGAATCTGGAAAAATATGAGATAGAACGCGACGCGATAGCCGACCAACTCTCCGACCAGAGCATACTCTCCAAACCGGACAAGCTAAAAGTACTTTCAAAGCGTTTCAGGGAGCTCGAAGATATTGTCGTTATAGTAAAACGCCTTCGTGATGCCCAAAATGATCTGGATGCAGCCAAAGAGTTGTACAACGACCTTTCTGGCGATGACAGGGAACTGGCCAGGGCTGAAATAGAGGAGGCTGAGGAAACCCTCGAGAAGTGCGAGCAGGATCTGAGAGAAACTCTTATTCCCAAGGATCCAAATAACGGTAGGGATGTAATGATGGAGATACGAGGTGCAGAGGGAGGGGAGGAAGCCAACCTTTTCGCTAAGGATCTGTTTGATATGTATCTGCGTTACACTGACCGCAGGAAGTGGAAGTATGAGGTGATCTCGTTAAACCCATCGGAGAAGGATGGTATTAATGAGGCTGTGATTATCATTGGCGGTGATGATGCATGGCAACGGTTGAAGCACGAGGGCGGGCCTCACCGGGTGCAGAGAGTCC
Source organism: Actinomycetes bacterium (assembly GCA_021846515.1). Taxonomy (GTDB): domain Bacteria; phylum Actinomycetota; class Acidimicrobiia; order Acidimicrobiales; family JAMCPL01; genus JAMCPL01. The sequence continues at coordinate 3,073 of JAJZWU010000046.1, read as the reverse complement.
CGGTAACCGAATCTCAGGGACGGGTGCATACATCATCTGCCACGGTCACCGTACTGCCAGTTGCAGAAGAGCTGGAGGTGGAGATTGATCCCTCTGAATTGCGTATAGATGTGTTCCGCTCTACGGGCCCGGGTGGTCAGTCAGTGAATACGACCGATTCAGCCGTGCGTATAACGCACTTACCTACGGGAATTGTGGTATCGATGCAGGAAGAACGTAGCCAGATACAGAACAGGGCAAAGGCTATGCAGGTTCTTCGCTCCAGATTGCTCCAGCTTGAACAGGAGAGGAAAGAGGGGGAAGAGTCCATGTTGCGAAAGAACCAAGTGGGGGGTGGCGGTCGTTCAGAGAAGGTGAGAACGTACAACTTCAAAGAGAACAGAGTCACCGATCATAGAATAAAGCTAACCCTGTATAAGCTTGACAAAGTATTGGCAGGCGATCTTGATGAGCTTGTGGATGCGCTACTTGCTGATGAGCGGTCTCGTCAGTTACTGGATAGCTCCCTGGCTGGCGATCTGTCGGTAGCCAGATAATTGTACGCTTGGTTCAGGTAATGGTCGTCCGGTAACCATGAGTGACATTACTTTGAAGGAAGCCATACACCAATGTGCCGATGTAACCGGTTCGTTGCAGAGCGCCTATTGGTTGACCGAGGCGGTGACTGGATACAGCAGCACAGAGGTAGTCTTGTATCCAGACAGGCGTTTGACTGCCATGCAGTCAGCTATATTGAGCGAAGCAATTGAGCGTCTACGCGGATCGGAGCCACTGCAGTATGTCATCGGCAGATGGAGCTTCAGAGGCATCGAGCTGATCTGTGATAGCCGTGCACTTATACCCAGACCTGAAACCGAGATAGTGGTGGAGGCCGCCATGGAGAAGATTGAGTCTGCAGTAGAGAGGATGCAGGGAGACAGTTTGTTGCTGGCGGATCTCGGAACGGGATCCGGAGCAATTGCACTATCTATGGCCAGTGAAGTGATAGAACGATATACCGGCATCAGCATATCGCTGATGGCAACAGATATATCATGCGATGCACTGGAGTTGGCACGGGACAACCTTGAGTTTGTAGCACGTTCACTACCCCGGGTTACTGAAGTGACCAGTCTCATGCGTGGATCGTGGTATGATGCACTACCATTGGAAGCAAGAGGTGGATTCTCCGTTGTTGTCTCCAACCCTCCTTATCTGTCTTGTGATCAGTGGAATGGGCTGGACACTATGGTGAAAGATTACGAGCCTGATATTGCTCTGGTGGCTGGCAATAGTGGCTTGGAGCACTATCGCCGACTTATCTATGGTGCACCACAATGGCTCCTACCCGATGGCTGCATTGTGCTGGAGATTGACCCATCGCAGGCTGATATCGTATCAGGCATGGCGACTGAAGCGGGTTTCCAGGATGTCAGGGTTAAAGAGGACATGTGTGGACGACCAAGAGTACTTGTTGCCTGCAACGTATTTAATTAGTCCCTAGTTGGGTACAGTTTGAATGTATTTTTACGGCGCAATGGTTACCAGGGTACCTATTGGCGTGTATGGATATACTTTTTGGGCAGTTGGAATTGGCTGTTCCACGCAACCCAGACTCTGTGGCCATCCATACGAAGCTCTATAGAATCCGTGCAGAGCATCACTTTGGTAGAAATAGCTGATCCAGTGAACCGGGTCTGCATAATGGGTGCCATTTGGGTTGGTTCCCCTCATGATTTGGAATGGGTAGCGCAGATATACCGCGAAGGTACCGTTGGGAGTGGGGGATTGTGGTATGCCGGTATTTATTGGTGTGGTAATAATAACCTGCCCATTGCTGTAGAGATCCATGGTCTCAGGGAGTTGCTTCGATACATAGACGTAATCGTACGGCTTTGGGTCGGCTTGTCCCTTGACAACGGCGGTCAGCAGTGCCTGCCATACCTGTGGTCCGACAATCCCGTCTGTAGTCAGATTATGCTGATCTTCGAATGCCATGACTGCACCTTTGGTAACCAGGTTGGTCTGCCCGGGCGTCCACATAGATTGGAGGTACTGCTGCATACTGGGCCACTTCCAGCTGAAGCTGCCTGGTTGCACTATGGCCTCATTTTGCGGCGCTACAGGTGCCGGGTTGGTCGGGTTGAAAGCCAGTGGCAGGTAACCCAACTGGGCTAAAATTTGTTGCGCCCTGAGAAGAGACCCTGGAGCGATATTAAATACTACGCTACTGCTGGCGGGAAGAGTCTCTTTGTTGGTGCTCGTTATTCCGTTTGGGCCGCCTGGAATATTTACAGTTTCAGAACTGGACGGCAGGAAACTGGCGGATGGTTGGAATGTGAGCACATTTGGGGATGTCTGCGACCACTGTCCGGATACTGCTGGAGATAGAGACGGCATGGGACTGTTTGTCTGTAACGGCTCTGAAAAAGTAATCGTTATTCCTGCATTGGGAGCCACGTTTGATGCCCCAGGAGTAGGTGACAGGTTGGTGATGCTGAGAGCAGGTAGCCTGGTCGACTTTGCCGGGTTGCCTGATCCTTTATTGCTGGCACCGGCGAGGTTGATCTTGCCGCTTGAACCGATTATTACTGCAGCAGCAGCCACTACTGCAATGCCGGCAATGATAAATAACGATGAAGCTCCTTTATGGCCCCTGGATCGCTTTTTACCGTAACTCGTGCGCATAATTTTTAATTATATTACCTACGCAACCAAATAACATGTCACTGCTGGTAATTCTAGATTCCTACGCTCCTGCTGTGTCGCGGAGATACTACGGGCAGGTCGAGGCGGTTGCCGGGCAGGGAGCTATTTCGGTGAATGTCGCTTTGTGCCAGGTCTGGTTTGCTGGGTCCAGGTAGTGAGGCGGGGACAGGTAGAAAAGCCTGTAATCATAATTATATTTCTTGTTGTATCCGGTCGAAGTATATCCACCAAAAGTACCGACAATACCCCTGAACTTCTGTGCAATGGCGGCTCTTCGGATTCTAGCGGGGCCAATACTCATCCAACCACGATTGAACCAAGTACCCGCCAGTTTGGTCTGCCAGCATAGAGTAGGGCTCGTATCCGGTAGTTCTTGAAATTCCGA
>JAJZWU010000045.1 GCA_021846515.1 Actinomycetes bacterium | reverse complement strand
TAACCTGGTAAGGCCCGTGGCCAGACGACCACGTTGATAGGCCGGAGGTGTAAGCACGGTAACGTGTTCAGCCGACCGGTACTAATCGGCCGAGGGCTTGGATACCTTATCGTGCTCGCTATGGAGATTTCAAGTACACGCTTAAAGCGTGCTATAATATAATTAAAGTTTTTCGGTGACCATAGCGGCGGGGAAACACCCGTTCCCATTCCGAACACGGCAGTTAAGCCCGCCAGCGCCGATGGTACTTGGGGAGCATTCCCCTGGGAGAGTAGGTCGTTGCCGGAATTTTTTTAAGAGGCCCCGTGATCTTTCACAGGGTCTCTTTTGCTTTCCTGACACAGAGCGGATATGATATCTTGTGTTTTGCGGGTCAACTTGATGGGTAATTTCTGATCCCGCGTCATTCCCTATCACACCGTCTTTCGCCTGCAATTTTTCGCGTCGATTTGGCAGATTTAGCCGATTCGTCGATAAGCAATACACCCATGCCGTACAATTAAGGCATGATTGGTAATGTTGGAGATGGTGATTGTTGATCTATTCGATCGGAGATCGCATAGACGATAGGTCAGGGCTTGACCGGCTTCTTGGCAGTTTAGCGACGGCAGACCCATTTGTAAAGACATACATGGTAGTGCCAAATGCCGCCTGCCAGAGGTGGATGAGGGGAATTCTATCCGGTTATGCTGCAGGCATTGGGAATGCTGGTTACGTAGGAGTGGAGATATTAACCCCCTCCCAATTCATTTCCCGCATTGCTACGGAACGGTTTTATTCAAATCCGGCTAGCCGGAGTATGGTAAGGCAGGGAAAAGACACTATAGATTTGCTCTTACGGTATATGGCTCCAAAATATCTAAAGGAGCTGAAGCAGGATGGAGCTTCAGTAGTTGCCGGACACTCCTTGCAGCAGGGATCTGAGCCGGTATCCCAAGATTACAACCGTGAACCCAATAGTGACGTCTTTTCTGACTACGGATCGGCAGGCACTTTGGTCGAAGTGTTTCACCAGTTTTCTACTGTTGCCACATCTGTGATTGAGCAGCACATTTCTACTGATGATACCGGCGGCTACGTGTGTAAACTGATTTGTGAGTTACGCGATAGGCTTCATGAACTTAGGATTGTTGTGGATGCCGACATAGTGGATGAATATCGTAAATGGATAGGGGATAGTACTGGCTATTCAATTCAAGCTGACATCCAATTGGATGGTAGTAGTTTGAGCAACGCCAGCCTACCTGACAGGGTTGTTGCTTATGCTCTCCTATCAGGTGATCCCTACTCTGATCTTGTCCTTCAATATCCTGGGTTGGAAAGTATCAGCACGGTAGGTGAACGTAGGGGCAGTTCCCAACCAAGGCCGGTATTTGAAGAAGTAATATCTTGTTATGATATAGACGGAGAGGTGCGTACCGTAATACAGGAAATCATAGATGAATTGAAGGATGGAACGGATCCCAGTGAACTGTGTATATTGTATTCATCTCCTCAGCCGTATCGCAGGTTGTTTCTCCAGTACCTTCGGCAATGGGATATACCATGTGTGGCTACAGAACAGACTGCATTGGCAACTTTTCCGCTTCCCAGGCTATTTACCGGGTTGCTGGAAGTGGTGATTAATCGTTGTGGTAGAAAGACGGTATCACGTTGGCTCTCTGATATGGGCATTATTATGCAATGGCTTGTTGGAGGATTGGAGATTTCATCCTCTGGTCGCGGGTATGTAGAGTGTGCAAGAGTATTTATAGAGCTGGGAAGTCTATTGAACGAACAAAGTATCAGGATAGACTCCAGTGGATGGGTTGGTGCGCTAAAAAAAATAGCGCACGATAAGGACGACAGGGGACGTCCGAGTATGGCCAGTAGCCCAGAGGCAATTAGCCAAGTGCTCGAATTTCTTGACAGTATAGATAGACTCTACGGGCTGTATGGTGACTCTACACAATCGCAGCCCAAGATGCTTTTTAGCGAGGCATTGGACAAGATTGTAGGGTTTTTGAAACCATCATGGATGAATGGAGACATCGAAGTGGCTGGTCGCAGTAGATCACCCGTGACGGCCCTGTCGTTTCCCGCGATGATGCAAACCGAGTTTTTTTCGAGCGTCTACAGCATGTCCAGGCATCTAAGCGAGCCTTGTCACACAGCCGCAGATATAAAGAGGATAATTACACGTATCGGAGAGATTGGAAGGTTGCAGATTAGCGACTCGACAACGTTCTCGAAGGGGAATATAATTGATGAATTCTTTGCCCTGCTCAAGGCAGAATTGGCTTCTACTCAATATGCTCTTCCTGACGCATCGCCGATTGACGACAACTCATCGGCGGACTCCTCTACGGCTAGCTCTGATGCAGCAGGTGATGGGTCTGCTGCAAATGATGATCCGTTGCATGGCTCGGCAAGCGGCAAAGAGGGTGTATTTCTGGGTGCATTGGGTCAGAGTACTGGAATCTTGTTTAAGCGGGTATTTATTGTCGGCTTGAACGCTGATAGATTTCCTCCAGCGTCCCCTCTCTTGTCCAGGTTACTATCCAGTCAATTAAGGGTATCACTTGGACTTCCCGATGATCAGTACTATGTGAGCCGAGCAAAGGCTGACTTGGCTGATGCCATTTTGTCGTCCGCTAAGGGGGTCATAGCTACGTTTCACAGGTGGGACGATAAAATGGGGGATGCAATAGAGTCTCATCTTATAAGTGACTTTGTCTCCGATAATACCGAGTCGCGTCAATCCGTTTCGTTTGTGGACGATATACATAGCAACTGTCGTTGCCTGAGTTCCAGTGAACTGGTCCTTCGGTCTATTTTTGATCAGCGTAGAGTGCGCGACGATGCTAATACGCGTGAAGAGACAAACCAAGCATCATTAGGAGGAACAAGACAGGCAGGACTGGCCGAGGAAGAGCAACTGCCATCGACAGAAGGGCGACTATTTGATCGTATTAGCAGGGGTATAAGCGTAGTATCCAGCAGATCGAGAGAGCTATTTACAGCCTTTGATGGGAGGCTGGGCGATAGCTATATCTTTAATCTCGATACGATACATAGAGAAGATGGAAGCAATGCTGGTTACGATATAGACCACGACGAAGTTGCCAAGCACGATGGGGCGTACGTTGGACAGGGGGGCAGCAGAGTGTCTGCTACCCAGCTCGAGACTTACGCTACATGCCCGCGCCGCTACCTGTTTGAGAGAATAATGCTGTTGCGTGATCGTTATGTGCGCGAAGAGGTCGATTCCCTACTTCCTATGGATGAGGGCACTATCGTCCATGAAATACTGGAAAAGTATGTAAACAACAGGCTTCATGGCGCTCCAGGTGGGTCTGATGCGCTGAGAGATATTGCATCTCGGCATCTCGATGAAGTTCCTACCAGCACTTTTGTTGGGCACCCATTTTTGTGGGAGCGTACATGCAAGAGAATATTAGAGGAGTTGGAGAGGTTTGCAAAAGAAGAGAACGAGTTTGAGACTTCTAACTCCGTGTCACCCGTAGCGGCAGAAGTGCCATTTGGGATGCCTTCCGCGAATTCCTCAAACAATTATCCCAGCTGTAGCTATTACCTACCAGATGGCAGGGTGGTTGACCTGCGAGGGAAGATTGACAGATTAGATTGCTCGGCCAATGGCAAGCATATATTTGTTACTGACTACAAGACCGGCAAGCAATCCAGTCTAAGTCCTCTACGTAAAGATCCGGTAGATAAGGGAAAGCATTTGCAGATGTTTGTATATGGTCACGTTGCCAAAGATATTCTTGCAGCTGTCCGAGCTTCCAGTGATACTGCATCAAGCCCCAAGGATCCCGAAAACTCCCAGCATCCCGAAAGTAACAATAATAGCGAAAGCCCCCAGATTCATGCTCAGTACTGGCTAATTTCCAGATCGAGAGTTGCGCCAAAATATGTTATGGATTTGACAGATAAGGCAATTGAACGTTTTAGCCAGATATTACAGCAATTGGTCACAGCCATTGGTGAGGGTAATTTTCCTGCAATTCCCGGACAAAGACGATCATTTGGCGCGAATAATTCCTTTGACAACTGTAGCTCGTGTGCTGTGAGGAGTCTATGCCCTCCAAGTCGTGGTTGGATATGGGAACGCAAGAGGAACGCACTTGTTGCAGAGAGCTCTGCTCTGAGAGCCATCATCGAAGAAGGGGAGGGCAATTCTGAATTGGAAGGTATGGTGAGGAAGGAGAAGTGAATAGCATACCTCCAGATGTAGCCGCCAGGGATACCATTTCAAACGAGGTGGACGAGGTATTGTTCGTAGAAGCTGGAGCCGGCACGGGAAAGACGACTTCGCTGGTATCCAGGGTATTGAATGTTGCAAGAAAGATGCGTGGTGGCACGTTACGTGATAGCGCGCCGTCGTACATTGTTGCTATTACTTTCACGGAAGCCGCTGCGCAGGAGCTATCCCAGCGCTTAAGAGAAAAATTCAGTGAAGCCAAACTTGGTAGTGATATTGTGGTGGCTACTACCATACACTCCTTTGCTGCACGCATATTACGTAGTTACGGCGCCTTTTCCGACCTTCCCATAGGTTTTCAAGTGCTTGACGGTATAGCAGAGACTGAATACCTGGCAGAGGCTTGTAGTGAAGCAGTCAAGAGACTAATGGACGATGAACTGTCCAGCGAATTACTGGGGCATTATTATTCCTTGGGGGCTACCTCCTCTTCGTTGAGTGAGATATACGAAGAACTTCACGATCATTGGGATCGCCTTTTGCCGGCTGCACGCAAAGACGATTCCAGCACATGTGTAGGTCCAGCTTGTGACGACCTAAAGCCCATGCTAGATATGTCCATGCTAAATAAACTACTTGCCGACTTGGGTGAACTCCAAGATAGAGGAGGTGGAGCATGCAGTGATCCGGAAGATGCTCTTTATAGATATATAAATGAGGTGCTGCTTCCTCTTCGTGATGAGCTAGTGTGCTGCCCTGATGACCCAGATGGGGTGCTGGAGATATTGAGTTCAGCTCTTGGTGGAGGTACGTCAGAGCGGAGTCTTAAACAAAGTACTTCCAAAGTAGGGAGGAAGGCCAATTGGTATTCCAATACAAGCAAGCTGGGCGAGCAGGACGGAGGGAAGAATCCTGGTTCGGGCGATATAGATACAGTAAGGGGTTGGTGCGATGATATCAGACGGACGGCTGAGTCGATAATAGATCAGGCGGGTTCGTATGTTGCCAATGAATTGCTTTCTGTCATGTCAAGATTGGTAGTAGAGGATGCTCACGAGCGGGTTGTACAGGGTAGGGTTACCTTCCATGACCTATTGGTCCTTACCCGTAATCTGTTGCGTGACAATACAGGTATCCGTGAGAGAGTGCGTGAAGAGTACCCGTATATCTTTGTAGATGAGTTCCAGGATACCGATCCCCTTCAGGCTGATATCATAGGTTATATCGTATCAACGGATAATACTTGTGATTTTTCAAATGTTCGTCCAGGCAGCTTATTTGTAGTCGGCGATCCGAGGCAGTCGATATACAGGTTCAGACATGCAGACGTAAATCTTTACAAGTCGCTATTGCGCAGTACGACGGGCAATGCCGTACAGGACGACAGTCTCCTCCGCAACCCATCTGGCAAAGTTTCAGATGACGAAGATGCCATTAGCGATGCTTCGGCCAACTCGCCAACCCCGGTGAAGAAGATGGGGAAGAAGGTAGTTCTGAGTACTAATTTCAGATCTGTGCCTCAAATTATCGACCTGGTAAACGAGTTGTTTGCAGATGTGTTCGATGATGACGAACTAAGAGGCGATCCATTGTTTGCAGGAAGGTCTGACCAGGATGTAAGCAGTGAAGCTATTTTGGACAACGTACACGGTGTCTCTCCTCTTCCGCATGTATATTCGATAGGGGGTCCTTTAGCTAAAGGTAATACTGAAGGAGGCAATATAGCCGCGGTTCGCCAATTGTCGGCAAAAGATATGGCTGAATGTATTGGGCTAATGGTCGAGAAGGGATGGCCAGTACATGACAACAATGGTGGTACGAGGCCAATACGATTTAGAGATATTGCCATCCTACTGCCGAGGAGGGTCTCGGTAGAGAGCATTGAAAGGGAGTTCGTTCGCTCTGGCATACCTTATCATTTGGAGGGAACAGGGAGTGTGTGGAACTCGGATGAGGTATTCGATATCATGTCCGTATTGCGTGTAGTAGTTAACCCCCATGACCAGTTGGCTGTTGTATCGGCGTTACGCTCTCCTTTGATTGGATGCAGCGATAAAGAGATATATCTATGGTATCAGAGCGGAAGGCGTTGGAGCCTGTTGACTGCACCTGAAGAGAGTGAGGCAGTAAAGGGGGCATACGGTGAGGTAGGTGGAGATAGGAGTTTTTTGGCGCACATAGAGGAGGGTATGGGTATTCTTCGCCAGTTGATCAATATCTCTATGGGTGGGTCTGTATCTACTTTGATAAGATATATTTTGTTTGACCTGGGAATGTTGGCTGCTTATACGGGTAATCGTAGCAGGGAATCGGTGGCATTACTCCGTTGGTTTCTTTCAAGGGTTATAGAGTTCGACGATACTTCTGTGGGTAATGTTGCAGATTTTATTAGTTTTGTTGACAACCAGGCATTGCTTGAAGATAGATCTGCATTTCGTATCCCACAAGATGACGATGATAATGCAGTCAGAATTATTACTGTCCACGGGGCGAAGGGATTGGAGTTTCCGGCTGTGTTTGTTGCAGGCATCAACGGAGATTTGAACAATACAGGCCACCTGTCGGTACTTTTTGATTCAAGCGGAGTGCCATTTATGAAGGCGGGGATGGCCAAGTCTGCAGGTTTTGATTACCTCGCAGACAGTGATCATAAGGCCGACATTGATGAGAGTAAGCGGCTACTTTATGTGACCTGTACCCGGGCAAGGGATTATTTGATATTCATGCTCCACCACAAGGAGGAAAGCAATAAGGATACATGCTATGCCGCTTTGTTGCATGAGTGGTTTGGTGGGCACCCTGAATTTAAGTTTGACTTTCCAGCATTGGGCGGAAGAGAGAATGTCCCAAAAGGGACTGATCGCATAGGTGATATTGCGCATGGAGGCGTAGCAGGCAATACGACAGATTCCGCAGATAAAGCCAGATTTGCAGGTAAACTTGCATTGTGTGTTGACACTCCCGTAGTGGGGGAGATTGTAAAGGAGCTTGCGTCACTTACTCGGGAAAAACAAGAGCTTTCTGAGAGAATAAAAGACAATTTGCGTCGTATTATGACGCCGACAGCTATACAGACATCCATAGAGGAGCGGCTTGCACGCGATCACTCCGTACCCGCTGCTCCCATGGCACCATATCGTGCCAGGGGAGTTGCGCGCTCTCGCGAGGAAAGCCAAATTCTTGGGATTGCGGTTCATAAAGTGCTTGAGCAGCTTGATCTAAGGGCGATCTTGCCAATCATGGCGGCATCCAGCCGCATAAGCGATGCTCGACAAAATAATGAAATTGATGCCATTGTAGATAGGATAGCGAAGTCGTACCACATAGGAGATATGGCCTACGAAGTTCGGCGCATGGTTGTGGGTGCACTTGGGAGCGCCACGGTAAAGATGGCTGCAGCTTGTCGTTATAGACAGGAACTCCCTATTGCCACATCGCTGGAGGGCTTTCTTGAGGGACTTGACTCATCAGCGCTGGCTGCAACATCTATGTCTGCTATGACAAAAGGAGCTGCCACTAGAGATGAACCAACTCCGCTGGCCGTTCCCTCTTGCGCGGATAATTCCAAGAGTGGCTCAAACGGTGGTGTTCATGGAATAGTACAGGGAACGATAGACCTTTTGATCGAGTCTGGTGATGAGTTGATCATCGTAGACTTCAAGACGGAGACATTGAACAGCAGATCAGATGATCCGCCAGGCAACGTTTCACCGGGCCAGGCACCAGGCAAGTCCCCAGGCAAGGATGAGCGGAGTAGCCATATTTATCAGTTGGCTTGCTATGCAGGTATGGTAGAGGCCGTTACAAAAACCAGGGTTGGCAGATGTGTTGTAGTTTATCTTGGTGGAGAGTATGTCGTAGAACGTATCATCGAAGGTATGGAACTTCGGCACGCCATGGCATACATAGCGAAGGTTTTGCGCGGTAGCTTACAGAAAAGCCTTCCATAAGGCTTAGTCGGCGTGCACGGCACGAAGCCCAGCCCATACCAAGTCTGTCAACCTTCCTGCAAGTAACTCTGCCTCTTCTTGAGTCGGCGGCGGCGGCGGATCGCTACGGCTGTATATCTCAACCCAGTGTCTGCTTACTGCTACTCCCATTCCGACTACAGCCTGTGCGAGCATAGTGCGGTGGTCATCCTCAAGGCCAATGTCAATGAGGTTGCGTATGATGCCGGCTATGGAGTCCTCTACATTTCGCAGGGCCATAGATAGGTTTCTGTCGTCCTGCATGTCACTCATGAGAAGCAGCCTGAATGTATCCATTTCAGTTGCCAGCAACGTAAAAAAAGCCCTGAACCCAAGCTCAACCTGTTCTTTTGGCGATTTTGCATTGGCTGTAGCGGTTGCAATTGCTTCTATGAGTTTGTTGCTGGCGTTGGTGACCAGCTCCTTATACAAAGAGCGTTTGGATGGGAAGTGCTGATAGAGTATCGGTTTGGTTATTCCCGCCAGCATGGATATATCTTCCATAGTCGTTCCCTTGTATCCCTTGGCCGAGAATGCCATCCCTGCTACGTTGAGCAGTTGTTGGCGCCGTTGCGCGGCAGGCATTCTGCGCTTGCGCTGCCTGCTGTACGTGGACTCTCTATCCAATTCATGTCCTATATGTGGCAGGGTATTGCCATGAACCCGGTTACCCGCTGGAGCTATGCTACCACCATTAGAGATATCTGTACTTTTATTGCCGACATCAAGAGGAACTCCCACCTCTCCAATTACTTCATCCGTGCTGCTTGGCGTCATGGGAATATCTTATCACGCTACCGAATGGTTTACTTGATCCTTGAGTTGGATGGCCCACCAGCGACCGCTATTTGGAGCGTGATACATGTGGATGTGCCTTCTCGGGTCGGATTTGTGTATTATCAAGCTATTGGCTGCAACTTAGAGAGTACAGCATGTATATTGTTGGTTAGTTTTCGGCTGCTGCAGAGCTTTGATAGGATGAGTTATAAGCGACGTGGTGAATTGAGAGGTGTTATAGGTATATGGAATCAAGCCAGGAATTGATTTATTCAGTCAATAACGAGATAGCAAGAATTACGATCAACAGGCCGGAGGCGCGCAACGCGATGTCGCCTGCTGTTATTGAAGGTATGCTTGATGCAATACGCAGCGCAGGAGATGACCCGGATGTTCGGGTAGTAGTGCTGAGTGGAGCAGGCGACAAGGCGTTCTGTTCGGGTGCAGACCTGTCAAATATGTTTGACTCACCTTCAGGTGATGACGGGTTACCAGGGGTCATAGAGGGCCATGAGGCGAGGGGGGATATAGTGAAGTTATTCAGAGCGATGTGGTCCATGGGTAAACCTACGATTGCCAAAGTTCAGGGCTGGGCATTGGCTGGTGGATTTGGCTTGGCTATGGCGTGCGATATGGTGGTGGCTTCCGAAAAGGCTCGCTTTGGCGCTCCTGAAATAAACGTAGGATTATGGCCGTTTATAATTACAGTTCCACTGGTACGCTCCATGCCACCAAAGATAGCCCTGGAGCTGATGCTTACCGGGCGTATAGTGGGAGCCGACGAGGCTAAAGCGATCGGGTTTGTCAATAGGGTTGTCCCCCATGACGAGCTTGACAGCGTGGTCGATGAACTGGCATCCACGCTTGCAAGCCGTTCGCCTACACTCATGCGTTTGGGGAGAGACTCTTTTTACTCTGTGTGGGGTGAAAGCCCGGAGCATTCATTTCCGCATCTCCAAACCATGCTTACACTGGCATCTATGACCGAAGATGCAAAGGAGGGCATAAGCGCATTTTTGGAAAAGAGGCAACCCGTTTGGAAGGGTAAGTGAGCCAATGACTAAGACTGCATTGATTACCGGAATAACTGGGCAGGACGGTTCTTATCTGGCCGAGTTGTTGCTGGACAAGGGATACAACGTCGTAGGCATGATGAGAAGGAGCTCCACTCTCAATTTCGAGAGGATAGCGCACATACAGGATAAGATTACTCTTGTATCGGGCGATTTACTTGATGAGGCATCGTTGATGGCGATATTGCGTGAGCACAGACCCAACGAGGTGTATAACCTTGCAGCTCAGTCCTTTGTGCAGACATCTTGGAGCCAGCCGGTATTGACAGGCGAGACGACGGCTATGGGGGTGACCCGTTTGCTGGATGCAATAAGAATGGTGGATCCGGAGACTCGTTTCTATCAGGCATCCACTTCAGAGATGTTTGGTAAGGTACACGAGGTACCACAGAGCGAGACTACGCCTTTTTATCCGAGAAGTCCTTATGGAGTGGCCAAGGTGTACGGGCATTGGATAACCATAAACTACCGTGAAAGCTATGGGTTGTACTCCACATCTGGAATCCTGTTCAACCATGAAAGCCCAAGGAGAGGATTGGAGTTTGTGACCCGCAAGGTTACCTATGGTGTTGCCCGGATAGTTAATGGGCTGCAGGACAAGATCGTTCTTGGCAACCTTGATTCCAAGCGTGATTGGGGATATGCGGTAGATTACGTACAGGCAATGTGGATCATGCTCCAGCAGGACAGCCCTGAGGACTTCGTAATTTCGACAGGAGAGACTCATTCGGTAAGAGAGCTGTGCGAAGTAGCGTTTGCGCGTGCCGGATTGGATTGGCAGAAATATGTCGAGGTTGATGAGCGTCTTATTCGGCCGGCTGAAGTGGACTTACTGGTAGGGGACTCGAGTAAGGCCAAGAGAGTGCTTGACTGGGAACCCAGGGTGGGTTTCAATGAACTTATAGAGATGATGGTCGATTCTGATTTGAGATTAGTTAGTGGGTGAGTTGGGCAGAAAGGAGCTTTTTCACAAAGAAGTGCTGGTCTATCGGATGACCAAAAAGCGAGTGCAAGCCCATTGTTTTGTTCGTGGGAGATTATCAGGTGTATCTCATAATAGATCGTATTATATGGTAGTTCATACTGTATGAGTGGCGCTTCTCGGGACATGGCTATAGATAAAGCACGTGACATACTGGCGGAAGTGTCAAGGGTAGTGGCGCTAACCGGAGCCGGCATATCCACGGATTCAGGCATTCCTGATTTCAGAGGACCTCAGGGGGTATGGACAAGAGACCCTAATGCCGAAAAGCTCTCCGATATCCGGTATTACATATCTGACGAGCATATAAGGCGTAAGGTATGGCAGGATAGACTCCATTCTCCTGTATGGCAGGCGGCACCCAATGCAGGGCATAAGGCCCTGGTCTCACTTGAAATGCAGGGGAAGCTGGATACTCTGGTAACTCAAAACATTGATGGGTTGCATCAGCTTGCAGGGAGTGACCCAAGCAGGATTATAGAGATTCACGGCACTATGCGCGAAGCCGTGTGCATGTCCTGCGGCGCACGAAGCCCCATGCAGGAGATCCTGGCCAGAGTAGAACGTGGAGATGGCGATCCTCATTGTGAACAATTGATAGATGGTCGTGCGTGCGGTGGCATAATCGATGCTGCAACGATTAGTTTTGGCCAGAATCTGGTTGAGGAGGACATCAGACGGGCGGAAAATGCTGTCCGTATGACTGATGTATTGTTAGCCGTGGGGACAAGCTTGGCAGTGTACCCTGCGGCAGGCTTGGTGCCTATTGCACGTTCCAACGGAGCGGCTGTAATAATAGTCAATGGAGCACCAACCGAGATGGATGATCTTGCCGAAGTCGTGGTGCTTGGTTCGATCAGTGATGTGCTTCCGCTCATTGTTGAAGGCAGCTAAAGGAGCTGGCGTAGTTAGAATTGGTTGTGTTGTGGATGATGCGGCCATATCACTTTGGGCACCGGTTTAAGGTGTAGGACATGGTTGACGAACGTGATATGCGCATTGCAATGTTTGAAGAACTCTTCTTCCCTCATCTTCCGATCCCCCCAAGTCTCCCATAAGCTACCCGTACAAGAGCCGAACGAGATGGCGAGGATAAACGCCAGAGGGCGCCTTCATCTTATCGATGGCAGGCCATTGGATATGGTGTATAATATGGTGTATGCAGCGAACCAATATTTACCTCACTACAGAAGAGAGCAAGGCACTTGATCGCCTTGCAGCACATGAGGGGACTACCAGGTCGTCAATAATCCGTCGCCTAATTGACCATAGCTTGGAGGATGGCGGCAACCTGGAAGTTGACTTGGCTGCAATAGAGGTATCATTCGGAGTGCTCGCAACAGAGGATATAGATATTTCGAGTCGAGATGACGACGAGCGTAACAGCTACCTGCAACGGATCTGGCATCAGTGATACTGGTTGATTCTGATGTGCTTATCGCTCATTTGCGGGGTGTTACTGCTGCCAGGCAATGGCTTATTGATGCGCGCAGCAGCACAGGGCCATTGGCCATCAGCGCCTTGAGTATTACTGAGATTTCAGGCGGTATGAGGTCTTCAGAGCGCAGCGAGGTATGGAGACTTCTCAATTCATTCCGAGTCGAATCAGTTACTGAAGCAATAGCTCGACGTGGGGGAGAGTATATGCGCGAATATAGGGCGTCTCATCATACTATCAGCATTGTAGATTACATTATCGCTGCCACTGCTCATGTAAGAGCTTTGGAGTTGGCTACGTTGAATATTCGCCACTTCCCTATGTTTAACGAGTTGCACCCGCCATTTGCCTTATGAAATGTCATAGTAGATGAGATAGGCCAGATAGAGAGTATCTTAGAGATATACTATCCAGATTCGATCCCTCTGGTTGCATCCATTCAGAGTTGTCGATGTTGTTTGCATCCTTGAGTGCCGTCAAGCGTCTATCGAGTAGCGCAAAAAGAAGGGGTAGCAACCCTGGAGGCACCCCGCTAGAATCCGAAGAGCCTGATATGTACTACTAGCTGGAAAAATGCTGGTAGTGAGTGGCAGCCCCAACGGGATTCGAACCCGTGTCTCTACCTTGAGAGGGTGAAATGTAATTATAAAAAAGTCCAGTATATAGGGTATTTTTAAGTGCCTTTAACCCTTTTTGGGACCTGAACGGGACATTGTGATTTTCGCGACAGGCTCTACCAAGCCCTCTAACGCCTGACTCAAAGCCTTATCTCTGTCCTCTGTAGCGTGCTGGTATCGAAGTGCTGCAACCGTACTTGCATGACCGCCTCGGTGCATTAAGTCGGCTATTGATGCTCCGGTAGCAGCAGCCCAGGTAAGCCCTGAATGCCGGAGATCGTGTAGGTGTAGATCAGGTCTTGAGATTGACTGTCTGGCTTTACTCCAAGCTCGCTCTAAGGTTATAGGGGATATCGGAGTGCCAGTAGATGTACCAAATATCCACGC
>JAJZWU010000044.1 GCA_021846515.1 Actinomycetes bacterium | reverse complement strand
AAGGACAGCGATTCCGATCGGCACGCCCCGCAACGGGGGGATACTCACTGAAAGTGTCACACCCCTATGCTATAATGGAACACAACGCCAAACGTGAAGAATAGATGCCTTCAAATGTGAAGACGTCCAAGTCGGGAAGGCGGGATTTGAACCCGCGACCTCAGCGTCCCAAACGCTGCGCGCTACCAAGCTACGCTACTTCCCGCCGTATTCACTACACCAACATTATACCGCATTTACGCACATCCACTATACCACCGCACCGGGGAGAATGACAGCTTTGGCTGCAAAACAAGCAACTTGAGACACACTATGCAATCTCTGCCGGCCATAACGCCATAAGACCAATGCCTGCCAATCTGTAGTTCACAGCCCACGGCCGTATCCGAGTCCATGTCCTATGCCCCAAGCTGCAGCAGCTACAACAGCAGTCACTACCAGCTGGCGAGTTGCAGACATAATAACTCGTCTGCCGGTGAACCAACCGAGTACTGCACCGACTACAATGGCAATCAAGCCCGCCGCACATATCGACCAGATCGTCGCCACCAATCCCCCTGCAAACGCCCACGGCAACAGGGGAACGGCAGCTCCCACTGCAAAAGAAAAGAACGACGCAACCGATGCCAGTACAGGCGAGCCCAGTGAATCCGGATCTATGCCAAGCTCTTCACGTGCATGCATTTCCAGCGCCAGTTCAGGCTTGCTCATCGCTTCTTCGGCTATTCTCTTTGAGAGTTCCCCACTGAAACCACGGCTTTCATATGTCTCTGCCAGCTCATTAAGCTCGGCATCATGGTCTGCGATAATAGCCTCTTTCTCTATCGACAGTTCGCGCTGAAGCAACTCCTTCTGCGCCTTCATCGATATCAACTCCCCCGCGCCCATTGAAAATGCACCCGCTATAAGCCCTGCAAGGCCGGCCAGGCGCACAACATTGGCTGCCGGATGGGCGCCCACTACACCGAGAATCAATGAAATATTTGTTACCAGCCCGTCACTGATGCCAAACACGGCTGCCCTTGCCCCACCGGACTGAACATTGCGATGATGGTGCTCATATGTCTGATCCTCTACCATGAATGAGCATCATACCAGCATAATAAGAGTTAGGTATTCCTAACTCATTACGGCCATCTACAGCAGATGAGTGTATCCATACGGCGGTAGTGGTTGGCCGCTCAACAATATCTCTCCAGGTTTATCCGTACATACGCCTATCTCTAGCGGAGCCGGGAGTTCCATTAAAGAAAAGGTCTCCATTAAATGATCGGGGTCATCTGTAGCCATAAGCAACTCGTAGTCCTCTCCCCCACCGAGGGCATCTTCCAACGTGGCTCCGGCAAAGACAGGAATATGGTCCAACTCGGCTCCCGTGCTTGAAGCGCTCATCATTCTGTGTAGATCAAGCGCCAGGCCGTCAGATATATCCATCATGGCGCCCACCCCGCCAATACTGGCAGCCCTCCCTGCCTCTATGCGTGCCTCCGGTCGGCGATATTTGGCAATAGCAGCCTTATAATTACCTTCAGTCTCATCTTTGACATAATTTGCAACCATATTTGCAGAACCGACAACTACGTCAGTTCCTTCTCCGGCTCTCTCCTTCAAGAGCCTCAGTCCATAAGAAGAGCCTCCCAGAGGGCCGGTTACATACAACAGGTTGCCCGGACATGCACCACTACGCAATACGGGCTGCGACCCCTCAGGCATTGAACCGGTAACCGTTACAGAGATCACCAGGTGAGCGCCCCCACTAATATCGCCGCCGACGATAGGACAATTATACCGATCGGCTGCCTGAACCAGGCCCTCATAGAGCCCTTCTATGTCTATGCCATTACCGCACGAAAAACCAACCAGGCAACGTAACGGCTCACCACCCATAGCAGCGATATCAGACACTGCCCCGGCAAGAGCCTTCCATCCTATATCTACAGGTGACGAAAGATCCAGATTGAAATGAACACCTTCTACCGAAAGATCCACAGATGCGAGTAGTGCGTGTCCCTGTAGGTCGATTACAGCCGCATCATCGCCTGCCCACACCTCGCTACCCGAAGTTGCCGGGAGGATCCTCTCTATTTTTTCCAGTGCCGCCAATTCGTCTTGTGGAATTCTATCCATATATACAACCTACATCAGGTAGATCACGTCTGAGTTGCCTTTATGCGCGCAACAAACTATAGTTTGATTGGAGTCATTGATTGACTTGACTATAATGCGTTAGCAGTTTTTTCTCTTCGAGCATCCAGCTTGGGCAACCGGTAGTTCAAGGGTAATGATTGCATAATGGGAACGTGCATTATAAATCGACTTTAAGGAGAATGTATGACTTTTACACATGATGAAAAGCTTGAAAGCTGGGTCAATGAAGTTGCACAGCTGGCAAAGCCCGACCGTATACAATGGTGCGACGGTTCGCCAAAAGAGCGCTCCGAACTGATCGAAGTACTTGAGAAAAACGGCACAATTAAGCAGCTGTCTACTGAACTACGACCGGATTCATACTGGTGCATATCAGATCCTGCAGATACTGCACGAGTAGAGGATAGGACGTTTATCTGCTCAAAAGACAAAGAGGATGCCGGGCCTACCAATAATTGGGAAGACCCCGACAAAATGAAGGCCACCCTCACCAAGCTGTTTGATGGCTCCATGCGTGGGCGGACAATGTACGTAGTTCCATTCTCTATGGGTCCGGTGGGCTCCAAACTATCAGCATTGGGAGTGGAGATCACTGACTCTGCTTATGTGGCACTATCTATGGGAATCATGACCCACATGGGCAGGGAGGCATTGGAGGCAATAGACAGGCAGGGAGATTTTGTTCCATGCCTGCACTCGGTTGGCGCTCCACTTGAGCCAGGCCAGAAAGACGTACCATGGCCATGCGATGCAGATAATAAATATATCGTTCACTTCCCAGAGACTCGTGAGATATGGTCGTATGGTTCCGGATATGGCGGTAACGCCCTATTGGGCAAAAAATGCTACGCTCTCCGCATTGCATCGGTTATGGCGCGTGACGAAGGCTGGCTGGCCGAGCATATGCTCATACTAAAATTGACCTCGCCGGAAGGGAAGGTACATTACATAACGGGAGCGTTTCCTTCAGCCTGCGGAAAGACCAATCTGGCCATGATAGTACCGACACTCCCCGGTTGGAAAGCAGAGACAATTGGTGACGACATATGCTGGATGCGCTTTGGAGAGGACGGAAGGTTGTATGCAATCAACCCTGAGGCGGGTTTCTTTGGTGTTGCACCCGGTACGAACAGCACCACAAATCCAAATGCAATGGCGACAATGCGGTCATCTACCATCTTTACCAATACTGCACTGACTGAAGATGGTGATATTTGGTGGGAAGGAATGACCCCTGAGCCACCTGCTCACCTTACCGACTGGAAGGGAGAAGATTGGACTCCGGCTAAGGGTACTCCTGCCGCCCATCCAAACGCACGTTTCACAGTACGTGCAGACAATAACCCGGCGTGTGCCCCGGAATGGCTCGATCCAAAGGGCGTCCCGATTTCAGCGATACTCTTTGGCGGAAGGCGCGCTTCCACTGTGCCACTTATTACCCAATCATTTGATTGGAATCACGGTGTGTTTATCGGGTCCGTCATGGCATCAGAAACAACGGCTGCCGCTACAGGCGAAGTAGGGAAAGTCAGGAGAGACCCCTTTGCCATGTTGCCATTCTGCGGATACAACATGGCCGACTATTTCGCCCACTGGCTGGATATTGGGAGAAATGCCGATCCAGGCAAGTTACCAAAGATATTCTATGTGAACTGGTTCCGCAAGGACTCTGAAGGACATTTTATGTGGCCAGGCTACGGGGAGAACTCGAGAGTTCTAAAGTGGATTACTGAGCAGATAGACGGGTCAGGCAATTCAGTGGAGACTCCCATAGGCTATGTTCCCGGAGAGGGGGCAATTGATCTCAATGGTACAGGTGTCACCCCCGAAACTATGAAAAAGCTATCCGAGGTGGATAGGGAGGCATGGGCCAACGAGGTGGCACTGATACGAGAGCATTATGCACAGTTTGGCGACAGGCTGCCCAGGGAGTTGGCTACACATCTGGATACCCTTCACCAAAGGCTCAGCAAGTAGGGCTGATTGGCAAGACAGCACGCAGTGATTCGGTATTTGGCTCACGAGTCAGGTAACGACACTGCAAAGCCCCTGTAAACTCTCTCTTGATAAAGGCTCAGTTGATAAACCTGATCACCGCCAGAAGAGCAATAAGAACCAGGAACATATAGATAATATATACATTCAGTTTTCCGGACTGCAGATGTCTGGCTGCGTGTGCGAGCCGTAACAGTAGTCTGCCCAATGGACGATATAAATATGTGATGATAGGGTCTCTGACTTCGTGTACATAACGTGTTTGTGGCAATTCCACCTGAACGGACTTCCTGCTTCTTAGCACGATACCAAGTATGCTCTTCATGATATTCGCATACCCATCCGCCGTATAGCCAACGGGTGTCGTCGACTCTGAGTCCACAGTGATTGCAACCGTTGGACTTCTCTGCATTGTGGAGCTCCCTGCCACCAATATATCCTGGTCTCCGGCTGTTGTAGCCGCAGATTGCCATGGCTCGACTGCTCTCGTATGTAGATAGCCTCCGCCGGACATTATCACCGTAAAGATCAATACCAGTGCAATTATTACCCCAAATACCAGCCATAACCAGCTCGGTGAAAGTACGGAATATCCTACAGCAGCAGGATCTACTACAAACGGAGACGGCAGGCTGGCCAGGATATAAGATCTGGGAATAATCCCCGACAGCCCGGAGGCAATGATCCTAATCTCAAGTGGTGTCACGATAGAAATCACTATTATTCCTACCGCCAATACCCCTCCTCCAAAACCGGAAGCCACACCTGCAATACTTATCGGCACTCTATCTCTATGTGAGGTTAATTCCTGCAGATGGTATCTCCTGCCTGCAATCGGTATCCCCAGTAACCTGACAAATGCAAAGCCCGCTATCCCTGCCGTCAGCGCTATAAGTGCTCCGGCAAAACCCATTGACAGCGGAAATACCAGTCCATGCAGGCGAAAGAGCTGAGCAAGGCTCTCCATGACGAACCACTCCGAAACAAACCCGGTGAGTGGAGGCATCCCTGCCAAACTCAAGCAACCTATTATAAAAAATACTCTGGCAACCGGAAATTTACGCGCGGACGAATTCAATGTATCCAAACTGGTCGAGTTTCCGGTGGATTCGATACGTGATGTCGATCCAAATAGCAGTGATTTACCAAAAGCATGAGCAATGCACTGTAATGTTGCCGCAACCAACCCAGCTGCCATTACAATATGTGAACCTTCTATCTCGCCGACACATGCAACTCCAAATGCCGTGAAGATGATACCCGCATTTTCTACACTCGACCACGAGATGAACCGGGCCAGATCGCTTTCCACCGCCGCGAAAGATACCCCGACAAGTGCAGTGATACCACCCAGAAGGAGAATGGCCACCACTACCGGAACCGGTGGTGCACCCAGAATATCAAGGAAACGCCATAGACCATATACTCCGACATTGATAGCTACACCTGCCATAAGCGCTCTGGATGAAGCGGAAGCCTGTGGATATGCAGCGGGCATCCAGGGCTGAAAGGGGACAATGCCCATCTTCATGGCGAATGCCCCCCCACAAAGCGCCCAGGCAATCCCTCTAATGGTGGTGCTTGCTGCGAAGGAAAAGTCTGCGATGACCAGTGAATGGCTATGGACAGATAACAGTAGCACACCCAGCAAAAGCATTGCCCCGCTCCCCTTGCCGGTTACGGCAGCCAACCAAGAGGAACGCATTCCCCTTAAATCTTTACGCCGCGCCAGTGCAAGCAATGAAACTCCCACTGTGACAAGCTCCCAGGACAGTACGAAGTCGAAAGCATTGGCGGACAGGATGACGCCCACGACCGCCAAGACAAGTAAGTTGAACGAAGCCGGGGTCATTCTGGAACGGTCATGATACGATCCAAGCGCAACCAGTGAGAGCATTGAAGCGACAGGACAGGTAATCAATAGGAATAAGCCGGAGAGATGGTCAAGGAGGCCGGCAGGGTGTCCAAACTCCAGCCCAATTACGCTTAGATGAACCAGATAGTTACCGGAGCCAGAAAGCTCCAATCCTCCAGCTACTCCAAAAAGTGCACTACCGGCAGAGGAAAGTATGTATGGCACACCATGCAGCCTGATCATAGATGGCGGCAGGAGAAGCCCGGCAAGTAATCCTGCCAGCAATATAAATAATCCTGCCGTTAGGCATATTGCAATCATAAACTATCGTCTCCCGCCTTCAGGAGGATGGCTGTCTCCAACAGGTCGGCTTCCGGCTACTCCTGCAGAGTTGGAATAAATATATACATCCGGGTGATCCAGGGGTATGACACCCATGGCTACGAGTATGCCCTTCAGGATAGCGATAGGGCTTGGAGGCGAGCCTGGAACATAAAGATCTACCGCTACTATGCCTGCAATACCGGTATTGATCGTCTGCCCAGTAACATCGTATTCAGAATAATATGATCCATCCCAGCCGGCTTCGATTCCGCCCATACAATCAGAACCTACCGCCATCACCAACTTTGGAAATGGCATAGCGTCGTAAGTCGTACGAAGCGGAGCGGACATTCCCGGAGTACCACAGCCGGTAACCAAAAGCATATCTGCATGACGCGGACTAGCCGTAAAGTATATTCCCAAGCGATTGACATCGTATACAGGATTGAGAAGAGCGGCGATTTCCATTTCCACAGCGCCGTCAGACCCTGCGTCCACATGGCGGATATGCATCGAATGACGGAACCTCCTGGGTATACGGCTCAGATCTCCAGCAATTACCACCTTTTCCATACTCTCACTGGCGCCAATTGCCCATTCCAGCTCACCTGCAGGGTACCTGGTAGTGAGCACTCCATTCTTCAAACCTTTGTTTATCCACACCATCAGAGAGACGCTCCTGCTGCAGATATCTCCATTGACGCCTCGTTAAAGGCAAAATCAGTAAATATATCTCCACCAAATATAAGTGGAAACAGTTGAAGGTTTTGGAAGGAAGCCGATCTTATGGCACAACCTGCCAGCTTACCGTCCAGCATCCTTACGAGGTACAAGCACTCGCCCTGTGGCGCCTCGAATACCCCCAATGACATACCGCTGCAATCAGGCACCGGCGCCCTCCATACCTTCCTGACTTTCTTGCCGCCGTATCCATCCAGTACGTCCAGAGCAGTCTCTATAATAGAAAAGGAATCCCACACCTCCTCCCATCGTACCTGTTGCCTGGCGAGGGCATCACACCCTTGAGATGATCGTTCTCCTTTGTACCCGGCATCCCTGTAGGGCTGTGCATATGGAACTGATTCAAAAGATCTTGTATCTGTACCGCTGGTAGATCCTCGTGCAAGAACTCCGACGGCTCCCCAGTCTGTTGCCAGGCCGGCCGGCAGCTTCCCTGCATGTCTTATCCTGTCTACGAAAGATGGGGTAGACATAGCCTCTGATGCATCGCCGTATACCAAGTCCCGGATATGAGCTACCCTGGATATTGCATCATTCGATGGTATCAGCGGTGCTATTACACCTCCCGGTACAACTACTCCCCTGGAGAACCTATTTCCACAAAGGGTTCCCCGTAGCTGTTGTATAAGTTCCAGCTCGTAAGAGAAGCGGGAGTAAGCCACTGCCAATCCGGCAGCTTCTGCCAGTAGAACGGCTACCTTCAGGTGGTCGGCTATACGTTCCAGCTCAGCATGGATTATCCTGAGCATCCATGCCTCGTAGGGCACAGTTACCCCCGCCAATGACTCCACTGCCGATGAAAATGCCAATGCATGTGCGACACTGGCCACACCCTCTACTCTCTCCACCTTCCGCACAGCTGAATCAGCAGAGATACCCACCAGATGCGACTCTACATTCCTATGTTTGTAGCCGGGATGGACGACCATAAAAGGTATGTCCTCTCCTGGAGTATGAAGTTCGTATTCGATCGACTCAACCACTCCAGACCGTACCGGACCATAGTGCAGGGTAAACAGCCCATCTCCACCTACAGATAGTGACGATTTCGCAATATTATCGTTATCCGGTAAAATGCCTTTTCCTGTCCGGTAAGTAGTAGCATAAATCCCATATTGCTTTGCCAGCTTCTTCTCATACCAGTCTGAGCTTGGCACGATATCGGTTAGTGACGGATAACTACCTCTGTCAGCAGTCGACTCTATGAGTGAGTATTCACCGGCAGACGAAACTGTTACGGCTGTAAGCAACCGATCAGCACCTTCCAGCGAGATACCCATCAAACCGGCAAAGCGTGAACCCCGTTGGAGCTCCTCGCTCACCTTTGATCTAAAATCCTCAATATCAGCGGCAATAAACTTCATCTTGCAATTCTCCCGGATAGCTCTCGAGCAGCCGAGTCCATTAGGTGCAAGAATCCAGCCGGCGGATGTATGCCCAGCAGAAGCAGGCCGCCGATGCCAAACAACATTGGGACGACCATCCAGATACTTGGCTCTCCTCTTCGGCTTGGTGATTCAACAGTGGCATCTGGGCTCATTACCATCTTGATGGTATGCCATGAAAGCCCCCCAAAGGCTAAGGTAACCAGCATCAGCAGTATAACCACACCTACTCCCCCACCGGACTCCATCCCACCATATACGATCATGATCTCACTGCGGAATATCGCGAATGGTGGTAATGCGCTCAACGCGGCTACAGCTGCTAAAAGTAATGGCCCACTCCATGGTAATGCAGATATACCACCGGAGATCTTACCGATCTCCTTTGTTCCAAACTTTGCCTTGAAACTCCCCGCGCCAAAGAATGCAGTCCCTTTTGCCAGTCCATGCGATACCACATGAAGCATGACTCCCGCCAACGCTATTGGCACTCCAAAGCTGGCGCCGATAGCTATAATGCCCATATGCTCCACACTGGAATACGCAAACATCCTTTTCATATCTCTCTGCACAAGTAGGAATAATGCTGCGATCAGCAGTGAAAGAACGCCAAACGACGCCAACACGTCATGAGGAAACGCGCTACCGGCATTTATGATGGTAACCTGCTCAAAGCGCAATATAGCGTAAAAAGATACGGCAAGTAGCGAGCCTGACAGCAACGCCGAAATCGGAGTGGGAGCCTCGGAATGGGCATCAGGCAACCATGTGTGCATAGGGGCGAGTCCCATCTTCGTCCCGAACCCTATTACGGCAAAGACGAAAGCCAACTCGACTGTCTCTGCGGCCAATCCATGCGCATGATCCAGGTATCCTATCTGTAACGCGTGAGAAGCACCCAGAATTGGAGCGGCGGCGGCATAAAGAACAAGTACCCCGATCAACGATAGCCCGAGCCCCATTGATGCTATAAGGATGTACTTCCATGCCGCCTCGGAAGATCCATCGGTATCCTCCAGGGAGACCAACAAAGCCGATACGACGGTAGTTACCTCTATACTTACCCATATCAGAGCTATGTTTGACATGACAAGAGCAATAGACATCGCCCCACAAAAGATATTCAGCCCTACAAAGAACCTCCTGTCAAACCGATCCGAATACGCTCCAGCCTTACTTCCGTAGCTGCTCCTCAGGTATCCGATAGAAAACAATGCAGTAGCTGCATAGAGAAAGGCAGTAACAACCAGGAATATTGCAGACAGTGAGTCAGCACTGATAAATGATCCTACGGAGATACTCCCCCCTCCGGCTACTCTGGATGCTACGACTATGGCAAGTAGCAAAGTAATTGTACCTGCCAGTAAGGTGGTCGCTCGGCGCCACATACCACCAAGCAGGTATGACGCCAGGGTAGCTACCACGGGAAGAAGAACGATACACAATAGAGCCATCTCGCTTACCTTCATCCCTTTAGCCTCTCAAGAGCATGGGTAGACAACGTTCCGGATTTCAGGTGGTGCAGCCTCATCAAAAGGCCAAAGGCCACAACTGCAACCAGCAGGTCAAAAAAGGTTACAACTTCTACCACAAAAGGCATGTTTGCAGCGATGCTGATAGAAATAAGTGTAATGCCATTTTCAAGAGAGAAGAATCCCACCATCTGAGAGATAACGTCTCTGCGGAACCCGATAAGTACAAACGCCATAAACACTACCGCCAATTCAATAGGTATCACATGGCTCGACATCATGGCTCCTCCACCGAATTTTCCAGCATCGGCCAGCGGTCCCGCCATAAAAAACCCAAGTGCCGAAGCTAACAATGCCACATACAGCATAGATGGTAGTTTCATGACCGCGCTCTGAGACAAATCGCCCTGATCTGTACGCAGTAGGCGTATTATAAGAACAGGAACCAGGATGACCTTAACCGCTATAGCCATAGCACTGACGGCATAAAGGCCGTTATTATCCAGATGTATGCCGGTGACAAGCGCAAAGAGAGCAACAAGAAACGACTGTGCCATATAGAGCCTTACCTGTGAACGCAATAGATGCGCTCTCAACATAAGGAACTCTGTTACCAGCACACCTATCTCAAACAGCACCAATACGCTGGTGGTAGCCGGCTGAGACAATACAGTAGAGACTTCTGCTACCATTCAGCACCTACCAAACTATTGCCAGCCATAGCGGGGAGATGGAAGGTAGATGCTACCTCCATCACCCGATACCTACCAGATAGACGAGCAGAGCAAGCACTGCTATAAGAAAAGAGCCTGCAAGGTACTCGGTTATCTTGAACAACCTTAGCTTTGCGAAGGAATTATCTATGACTGCAAACAGGCATCCTACCAAAAAAACCTTGCCCAACAAAGAAAGCACCGCCAGAACGACAGCAAGCAAGTTGCCGGAGCCGGCAAGACCCCATGGCGCCAAGAAAACGTTTATGAGGATGGTATAGAGAATCATCTGTTTCATTGCGCTCCCCCAGGTAAGAAGAGCCATTGAAGGTCCCGAGTGCTCGAATGACCTGGCTTCGTCTATCATTCCCAGCTCGATAGTACCGCTATGAGTCTCTACGGGAATACGAGCCGTCTCGGAGAGCACCACCAGAAAGAAGGCGATTGCGGCAAGTACATGTGAAGGCAGAACAAGCGCTGAAGCAGACGATCTTATCGTAGAGGCCATTGCGTAGGGCAGATCTGTCCTCGTGATGATGCTCACGGAAAAGACCACAAACAGCACAATAGGCTCACCAAGGGCGCCAAAAGACATTGCCCGGCTACTACCGAGCTGAGCATAGGGTGAACGCGTGACTGCTGCGCTCAGGGCTACAGCAAAGCCTCCCAACCCCAGTATAAATCCTCCACCCAATATGTCCCCCATGTAACCCAGCGGAAGCGGGTATGTGGTAAGCACGGGTATGAGCATCGGAACTATCAAGTAGCACGCAAACGCTACTACCGGTCCAGCCACAAACAGAAAGCCGGTACCCCTGGGTCTGAGGCTCTCCTTGCCAAAAAGCTTCCATAGATCGTAATAGGGCTGAAGGACACTGGGTCCCCTTCGTCCCTGCAAACGGGCTTCCACTCTTGCGATAGCACCACTGAGCAATGGGGAGAACAATAGTATCGTCAGTACCTGCAGCAACTGAACGGCATATGGGGACAAGATCACGATAGATCCTTCTCTACGATTCGTATACCGATATATAGCGCTGCAACTGGATACCGCCGAACTATAAATCGTAATAAGATGCCAGTCAAAATATTCACCTCTGCACTTTCAGGTGCCCGTCTCGCAAATAGCGAGCGCTTAGCACAAACCAATACAAATTGCAGAGGCTATCATCTCTCGCGAGCACTCAGGTATTACTTACAGGACATTCCTGTGAGCACAGATGTTGCAACTGTTGCAACCGCACCTGGCCGGAGCCTCATCCGGCTTTTCTCATAATATACTCCGCAGAGCAGCTAAATGCAAATTAACCGGCAATAAGTTGATGAGTGCGTCCGAAACGTTGAGATACTAAGTAAGAGTAGTTAAAGCCGGGAACCCTGGAGCGCTTTTTCAAACGCCTGGGCAATGACCTCATAGCCCTCAAAATTGGCATGTATATCCGGCCCGGCAGGGAATGGTGCACACATCCAGGTATATACACATATTTGAGCAACCGCAACTGGATATTTGGCAAACTTATCATGCAATGAAAGCGTCTTCGTCTGGCTGAATGGGGTATAGCTGGAGAAAGCCGTACCGACATGGGCAGTGAGCAGACCATACTTGGCATACTCGCCAGCCAGCTCAGCATTAATTAACTTGAGCAGTTGAACTGAAAGCGTAGCCAACCCCTGTCCACTCGAGCCATCAAGCCACTTGGCCAAAAATGGATCATATAGCGTCATACCTGCAATAGTTACGCTGGATCCCGCTGCAGAGCGTATACTGCTTAAAATCTCGGGAAGCTGGGTTTTTATCTCGTTCATACCGGTCGATGCACAACTACCTACCTGAGGCATGGGCACATTGCCGCAGCTGTCTACATCATTTGCTCCTATGTCCAGAGTAACAAGAGCCAGGGACTTGCGGTGCTCCTGCATGAAAGCATCCGCCTGCTTAAGCTGGGAACCGTCTGAATAGTGACAGATACCTCCATTCATCATCGTCGCTGTAGTCTCGCCGGGGCAACCAAACTCGACCAACTTCAGCCCGGGCATAGTCTTCAATAAATAAGAGTAAAGATCGTTGGTATAGCCCTGCTTGGTACGGTAGCCTTTTCCGGTAGATGGATGCGGCTGCCATCCGACTGATAGAGAATCACCTAACGCGACATAATAGCGTGCAGGAGCATGTAGCTTTGAAACTGCCTTGGATGGCGCCGATGAACAGGCTACCAGCACCATACCCGCCATACCCACGGCCAGCACTCCGGCAATTGCCGAGCGATTCAGGCGACTCAGCAATCCAATATTCCTACCTGCAATAGCTTTAATCATATTACAATCTCCATTCTCTGATACCTGACCGGCCGCATACGCTTATAACTATATACCTTAATACTGTTAGCCTTTCCTGTTCAATACTCATCCGAATTTACCCATTCAGAGCTGATCCAGGCAAACAATTTCACAGAGTGAAACAATTAACCCTTCTGATAACGTAATATATATACGTGAGCACGACAGCATCCATTGCCAGCCCAAGTAAAAATATTGCCTGCAAGTTTGCCAGTGCTGCCTTAAGTAAGTATCGTACTCCTCGTAGTAAGTACCATAGTAAACATCTATCCCTGCCAGACCTAAAAACCGTCAGAGTCAAGACCATAATCAGAATCCCTGAGGCCACTTGATGCTCATTATCGTTACTGCTTCCATCATTGCATCAATTCTGTATGGAGTAGGCGCCAGCCTGCAGCGCCAGGGGCTGCTACTGGCATCTCCCGGGGGCAAGATGGACTTGAAGCTAATACCTAAACTATTTATGCAACCTGTATGGATGGCGGGTTCAATAATGGGCATTGTGGGAATAGGGCTGGAACTGGTCGCACTTCACAAAGGTTCATTGACAATAGTGATACCACTTCTGGCTACCGGTCTGGTGGTAGCCCTGGGATTGGATGCCATACTCACCAAAGCACGACTTCCCATGTCTGCATGGATACTTAGCATAGTTGTAGCAGCAGGAACAGCGGTATTCGTGGTCAGCGTGGGTAGCGGTACTACTCATGTCGCCAATCAGCTATACCTTCTTATAGCATCGCTATCAGCAGTCGTCCTCTCCGCCGTATTATGGCTACTTCCGGGACTCGACAGGCGCGAGCCATGGCTCATGGGATCAGGTGCAGCTTACGTGCTGGCAGTATCGACAGCTCTTGCCAAAGCCGCCATCGCGAACATTGACAAGGGGATTACCCCTGCGCTGATTAGTTGGGACACCTACGCTGCTGTCATCATAGGAACATTTGGCACCGTGCTGCTTCAGCATGCATATAAATCCGGCCCGCTTGCCAAGTCTCTTCCTGCAAGCACGGTAGTACAACCAGTAGCGGGGGTCCTCCTGGGAATGTGGGCGTTCAGTGAACAGTTCGGGGTAGGAAGTACAAAAGTGGCCATGGCAATTATATCGCTGACCATCACCCTTGTAGCACTATGGGCGCTATCAAAGTGTGTAGCGAACATATTGCCAACTACGGCAACAACCGTAGGTAGCGCGAATAGCGAACCAACCCCGCCAAAGCCAACCAACCAGGCGCGAACCAAACCAGCAAATTATCTTGACCAGGACGGCAAACTGGGATTTACTGCGCTACAAGATGGAGCTAGTGGAAGCACTTCTACGGGAGATAGCAGCTAGTAGGATGTGGGGGCATATACGCAGTATGCATATTATTGCAATAGTCACTCTCACTATCTGTGTAGTATTTGCCGGCACACTCATTACTGCCCTGTCTGCCGCAGCTCCAGGCACAATCAATTTACATACTCTCCTGGCATTGAGTGAATCGGACGCACCTACGTGGACATCTCCATCGCCGATTGATCCTTCAGGTGGCGGGCTTACATCAATAGAATGCCCCTCTGCGACATTCTGCATGGCGGTGGACGCAAATGGCAATGCCTTAAGCTGGAACGGCACATCGTGGTCTCCTCCTACCCAGGTAGACAAATCTGGTGGGCTCTCATCGGTCTCCTGTCCTTCTGCGACATTCTGCATGGCGGTAGACAATGCGGGCAATGCACTATCCTGGGACGGGTCTACCTGGTCGGCTCCAAAGCAGGTCGACTCTACTTACATATCCTCTGTCTCCTGTCCTTCTGCGACATTCTGCATGGCGGTGGACAATGCGGGCAATGCACTATCCTGGGACGGGTCTACCTGGTCGGCTCCAAAGCAGGTCGACTCTACTTACGTATCCTCAGTTGCATGCCCTTCTGCGACATTCTGCATGGCGGTGGACAACTCAGGAAATGCTCTGCAATTTAACGGGTCATCGTGGTCGTCCACTTCTATTGCCTCCGGTCAATCTCTGTCATCCATATCATGCCCAATTACTGTATTCTGCATGGCTGTATCTACTTCAGGAAGTGCAATCACGTATACATCCGGCAACGCAAGCAATGGGGGCTCCGCCGGCTGGTCTACTCCTCAGAATATCGGATCAGCATCAGAGATGTATGTATCCTGCAGACCATCGTACTCCTGTGTAGCCGTCTCTTCTTCTGGTAATGCAACCGTATACAATGGAGTCTCTTGGTCATCTCCTGTATCTATGGACTCTTCCAACCCAACCTCTTT
>JAJZWU010000043.1 GCA_021846515.1 Actinomycetes bacterium | reverse complement strand
ATGTGGATAGTGCGTATTTTAATCCTACTACGACGATACCGGGAAAAGCGATGCCATGTCCTTCAGGCCGCGTATATCATGAACGTCCTCCGTCATTAAGGGAAGCCTGACTATCGTACATGCCCTGCGAGGAGCAGTTGTTTCAATCCCGGATTCACCGGCCTTACCATCTCCCCCAGTAAGATGTGATACCAGGTCAGTATAGGTAGACAATTCGTTCGCCGATACAATCTTATAGGTCAAAAGATTCTTCATAAATACATCAAATAGGCTCGCTGGATCATCAGCACCAGAGTAACTTCCCTCATAATTTGCATTAAGCATGTCTTCAGAAATCCACGCAATGGGAACTGCATTGAGATCCAGTATCTCTTCAGGCGCCAAGAGCGATGAATCAGCAGCACCAAAAGATGGTGATACGCGATTCACTATCAAAGCATCTATGTCAATACCCATCTCTTCCAGCCTCTGGACAAACCAATCAGCCTCAGTTACCGCATCCTCGCGAGGGGTAGTCACCAGTACAAACCCAGTAGCGGGCTCCCTTATAAGGACAGACATCTTTTCTGCCCGATTGCGAAATCCCTCCTCCATCCCCTCAAAGGCTTGGAAAAAGGCTACAGCATCTTCCACAATCTCGGTCCCTGCAACTTTTGATATAGTCCGCAGCAGCGCCTGTGTGGCAATAGATACGGCCTTGAGATACATACGCGTAGGCATAAGCAATATTCTGAACAGACGATGCTCCAGGAAGTGCACCAGCCTAGTTGGCGCTTCGAGAAAATCTATTGCATTGCGTGTAGGCGGAGTATCTACGACTACAAGATCGTATCCACCGTCTTCAAGCAGTTCATAGAGCTTTTCCATGGCCATGTATTCCTGGGTGCCGGAAAGCGCCGACGTTAGCTCCTTGTAAATACGGTTTTTCATAATTCGCTCTGCCTGCTGGCCATTGGGGGCATAGCGATTCACAAGATCATCGAAAGTGGCCTTGGGGTCCAGCATCATCGCCCAAAGTTCTCCCTTGGCCTCCACCTTTAATGGCTTAAGGGCAACACGCACTGGGGTATTGGTGAGCGTATCTATACCTAATGCGCTAGCCAATCGCTTAGCTGGATCTATAGTGACCACGCATACCTTTCTCCCCTTCATCGCCCCATAGAGAGCAAGCGATGCCGATGTAGTTGTCTTCCCTACGCCTCCCGATCCGCAACATATCAACACAGAATGGCTGGACATAAGATCATCTATACTTGCACCCGAAGAGATTCCCTCATTTTGCGACCGTTCCACTGAGCCCTTACCTGGCATGGCGGACCCAGACCTACCGGCACCAGTATGGCTGCCGCTAGCAAAATTACCGGCATTTGAAGCTTTTACGGCTCTATCGTCAGATACTTGCTGCGACTTGAGATCACTCACTGTGTCACTCTCTTGCGAATCTATGTGAATCCCATCTGCCGGGAGTCTTTCTACCCCATGCATCAATGCATCGGCTAACAACCCCAACTCTTTCATGCCCTGCACTTGACCGAAAAGATAGGGGAGCTCCAATTTTGTTAGCGGCAACTCGTCTTCCAGCTTTCTGAATTGTTCAATATGTTGCATCCTCCTTCCCTCATGGAAAGCTGCTGCTTCGAACATTGCCTCCACTGTCTCAGCAGATGGAACTATCGTCTTATGTATAGGCGATGGCATCTTATATCGCTTTGGGATAGATTCTATCAAATTGGCTCTATTGGCTTCACTCAGATTATCTACCGGAGGAAGAGGCGCCAGGCACTCATTTATAATTACCTGTCTCAGCGTGACACCTACTCGATCTTCCAGTTGAAAGGCAGCTTCTATTGTTTCTGACACCGGCATCTCTTCCGGGATTGTTACCAAGATTACCCCGCAACGTACGCCATCTGACAGGAAATCCACTGCTTCTTGAGCTTGAGCACGGATAGGACCTGACCTGGCGGCTGCCAGAAGGCCACTTGCCGAGGTCAAAAAGGTAATTGCATGACCTGTTGCAGGAGCATCTACAATTATGAGATCGGCCATCTCCCGCCGCTCCAGTTGCTTTATCTTGCCCAGTACGAGTATATCCTTTATGCCTGGTATGGCGGTAGAAACAACCTCAAGGGCGCCGGAAGCTACCAATCGCTTCGACACTCTGTTGAAGCCGTGATCAGAGAGGTACTCCAAGAGGGCATCATCCGGAGTAATCTTTCTGGCTCTCACTATGCCGGAACCGGCATCATATAATATCTCCTCTTCGTACCCCAGTGACCCCGACAGACCGAATGCCCTCTTTATAGCCGCCTTGCCCTCCAGATCTACCATTAGCACTGATAGTCCCTGGCGGGCTGCCGCCATAGCCAGCGTTGCTGAGACCGTGCTCTTCCCTACGCCACCCTTGCCGGCAACAATAAAGACCTTACTCTGTCTATAAAAAGTTTTCGTATCCATAACTATTGAGCGTATCAAGTGAAACCGGATGATTGCACGACCGGGAGCCGATTCAATGCAACAAAGGTCATCTACCAGGTATGTAGTTATAAAATAGCTGTTCAAACCTCTTGAAACTTTACAGCATTTTCATTATTCTATAAGTACAGTACTTGATAGAGAGGGGTAGTTATGCTACAAACCAGATATGAGTTGAATTGGCGAGATAGAGCTCTATGCAGGGGTCCTCAGGCAGAAATATTTTTTGCGCCATTTACAGGCGAAGGCAGAAATGAACGGCGCAACCGCGAGACCGCAGCAAAGGCAATCTGTGCGAAATGCAGCGTCAGGAGCGAGTGTCTTGATTACGCTATCCAGATCAAGGAGCAACACGGGATCTGGGGAGGCACCAGCGAGCGCGAACGCAAGAAGCTTATACTTTCCATCTCCTAACAATTAAGCATTTTAGCGGTTAAAGGACCGTCAAATTGGACCGCATGGTACCAGTTCAACTACATAGTGCCAGTTGGTCCTCATGGTCAATCCTTCTGGCGGTTAAAGTACAACGATCGCCTGTGTAAGGCTAGTTCCCAAGCCAGCATCAGGGAGATGATTGATATAACAAGTATAGGTAAATCACCAAAGCGTTCATAAATGGTGTGACCATCTCTTAGCGAGACATTGCCTATCAAAACCGTTCTGCGAGACAGGGAACTCAGTTGCAATACTCTCCCCTGATTATCGATGATGGCTGAATACCCTGTAGGAGCTGCCTGTACCAGGTCACGCCCTTCCTCTATGGCACGAAGACGCGATGCCGCTATTTCCTGGCTGGGCATCTGGCTATTGGCGTAAGAGTTCGTATTGGTAGGAACTATGATAAGCCTACCTCCCTCCTTGATCCCAGCTCTGGCTCTTCGGGCAAAAAAGGTCTCGAACGAAATCATAATACCGATCTTGCCATAAGGAGTATTTAGAATAGAGGGACCATGCCCGGGTATAGCATCTCTAGGAATATCTTGTAGCGATGCAAGATGCTCGAAAAACGACCTGTAGGGTACGTATTCCCCAAAAGGCACCCGATGGATCTTCTCATAACGACTAACGATCTTGCCGGATGGCGATATTGCTACAGAAAAATTCTTAAATCTGGTCGACCCAACCGGTTCGGTCACTCCAGCTTCAAGGGTAGCGTGGAGAGATCTTGCGAGACCCTGTAGGATAACCAAGTGCTCGGAGCCCTTCAGACGCCCATAAAGTGCTACCGTGTCTTCCGGCCATATAACAAACTGAGGCGATTTCCCTCCATCTATTTTTGGTATCTCTTCCGTAGCATCTACCTGCGCATAAAAAACGGTCAGAGGATTCACCTGCAATGCCGTAGTACCTCGCTTTCCACCACCCTGTACGGCCGCTACGCGAAGATGCCCTACCGGGGGACCTCCATCAGGGGCAAACATACCTACGATAGTTACAACTACGACAACCCCAAGCGCAATAGAGCCAGCCAGCCAGCTGTATTTCCCTCCCTCTGCCCCGTTCGCGAATGCTTTAGTCTTAACCTGGCCAACTGCAGTGCTACCAACCGTGACTTGGTGAACTGCTTCCCCGTCGACAACATCTACATCGTTATCAACTTTTCCAGTTCCACCTGTCAGTCTGCCAAGCAACGAATTCTTATACGGCAATGAGACATTCTTGAATTGCAAGTGCGGGAAGTATGAGACAAAGAGTAATCCAAGTCCGGCTCCACCCAGCCAGACAAGCCAAACAATGAGAAGTGGCCCACCAAGCCTACCGGTCAAACCCAATGGTGAAGCTGCCTGCCCCAGCTCTATCCCTCCGACAGGCAAGCCCCCAAACGGCCATCTTTCACGAAAATATCCTGCAAGCACCATAGCTGCAGGCAACGCAACTACTCTCGCCCTCTTCGCTGGCACAACTGCGGCGGCTACTGCTATAAAGAGGGATTCTGCGACCATCAGAACCGCACCACCATAGACATTGAAGGCAAATGACCACCACAGCCCTGGTACAAACATCCCCATGCCAAATACCCAACCGACAAGAAAACGCCTCTTCCATGGAATACCATCAAGTGCAACATAAGCAATTGCGCAACCAAGAAACGCAAGCGGCCACCAGCCCCACGGGGGAAGTGAAATCGCTACAAGTAAACCTCCTACCGCTGCAGCCAGTAAACGATAACGGCGAACTACTTTATTATGGCGTGCTCCATGGCGCATCAGGCTGAATGCAACTCTTTCATCTGGTCGAGCAGAGAATATGCCGCCTGGTAGCCACTCTTGATACATGCCGGGATTCCCACTCCTCCGTATGCCGCCCCTGCTACTGCCACTGGACCGCCCTCTCTGACTTCCTTGGCTACCTGCGCCACCAAAGATAGATGGCCGACACGATACTGGGGAAATGCATTCTCCCAGCGAACAACCAGTGCATCCTTCGGCTCTACGGCCAACTTGAGATCGCGTTCCAACTCGCCAACCACAGCATCAATTAACTGCTCGTCATCCATAGACAGATGCCGGCTATCCCCGTAACGACCGGTAGATGCCCTGAGTAATACGCCATCCTGCACGGCAATATGTGGCCACTTTTTAGACAAAAACGTGCACGCGCTGACAAGTCTTCTACCGTCACTTGGAACGATATACCCTGTCCCTTCGGGCAAGTCGTTTGCTGATACCGCCGTAGTGTGCAAGGTAATTACTCCTACTGAGGAGTAGGCTATTGACCTCAGCAACCGAGCGGCAGATTCCGAAAATGACTCAACCAGGCTGGCTGCTCTATACGCCGGAATGGCCAGTACGATACCTGAATAATTAGCTTTATCCACTCCGCCATCCAGTATCAATGTCCATCCCTTTGATGTCTTTTCCAATGCAACCACATCAGCGTTCTCGTGAATGGTAACACCTTTTTGCAATAAATCTCTTTTCAGCGATCCCACCAAAGAAGCCATCCCTCCTTTGAGTGCATAAAATGTAGGAGGTTGGCTACTTTTCTGCATCTCTGCCGTGCCTCTCCGGCTCTCTGGTTGACGCTTCCCGGTGGACGCGCCCTGACTACCCGACATAGCACGAGATAGGTTTACAGCAAGACTACCCTGTTGCCTGCCTGCTTGCAGTATAGGTGGAAATAATGCTGCCGCACTCATACCATATATGCTCCCCGCATGTATTCCGCCAATAAGGGGATCAGCCAGCTTGACTACGACCTCACGACCCATATGGTGCTCTATCAGCCGACCCAGATCCACATCATAATCCAAATCTGGAGCAGCCAATGATCCGTTGGAAGAGGCATTGTGTGAAGCAACATCTTTTATCTCGCCAGATGGCAAGCTCGCCTGATAACCACTATCGCACGATAGTGCTGCCGGTAGGACAGGGAAAAAGTACCCCGCTGCCGCTCTCGACATGCCTCTGAGGGTCAGTATCCTATGCTCCACCACAGAGCGAATTAGGGAGCCAAGTCGAACAGGTACCCCAAGAGCAAGATCTGAGGGTATCTTTCTCAACCTATTTTCTATAACGATAAAGGCGCCTTTCGCTCCGGGAGCTACCAGCTCATCTAATATACCAAGCTCTTCACATAGCTTGACAGCCTCCGGCCGCCGCGCTAAAAACGAGTCGGGTCCGGTATCCACGGAAGTACCACCAAACTCTGCACTGCTCAACTTACCACCCAGACGAGAGGATGACTCAAAAAGATCCACTTCTATAGAGTCGGCCAGTGCCCTGCTGTCATCAGGTGCCCTGCCGTCGGCCACCCCTGCCATGCCATCGGCCAGAGCTCTGGCAGCAACCATGCCCGATATGCCACTCCCAATAACTGCCACTTTCATTTCGGCAACAACTCCTGATTGATCACACTTACCAACGTTTCAGCTACACGAAAGTCATGGTCGAGCGATGCACATCTTCTATACAAAAGGCCGCAGGAGGATGCCACCTTAGAGGCGACTATGTCC
This sequence comes from Actinomycetes bacterium, assembly GCA_021846515.1. Classification (GTDB taxonomy): domain Bacteria; phylum Actinomycetota; class Acidimicrobiia; order Acidimicrobiales; family JAMCPL01; genus JAMCPL01. The sequence goes on along the minus strand of JAJZWU010000043.1, from coordinate 10,107 downwards.
AGATCATATAGTGTCTCCAGATGGTCAGAGACAAACCCAACCGGACAGATAACTACAGCCTGATAACCGTCATAGGCAACTTTGCGTATTACGTCACTTACGTCCGGCTCCAGCCACGGTAAGGTAGAACCAGGGGGAATACTTTGCCAAGCTACCGACCAGTCCTGCAACTCAGCCTTTCCGGCAACAGCAGCAGCAGTCTCTGCCACCTGTTGGGCATACGGATCACCAGTCTCTTCCAGGCGCGCTGGGAGACTATGGGCGGTAAATATAACGTGTGTCCTTAAGCGGCTTCCCCCTTGGTATACATCTTCTGATGAACCTTCTTGCGATATATCGTTCTCAGATAGGCTGGCAATCTCTTCGGCAATCCGGCTTGTCCACATGTCAATAAGCCCGGGCGCCAGATGCCATGACCTGATCATAGAAAAAGACGCACGCTGAAACGGCCCATCGCCTGCTTGATCTGATGCTTGCATCGACTGTTTTGGCTGCAATGCTGACCGCAGACGACTTTCATAACCACCTATACTGGCTTTAGAGAAGTGCGGAGCCAAAACCAGACCTATGATCCTATCCACATCTTCTCCCTTTAGAGATTCCTCCAAAGCATCCAAGCCATCTTCTATCAGGGGCGTGGCGTGTTTCATTCCAAATGCAACCTTAAAACTACCGGGGTAATCTCTTTCAAGTACCTGCACCAGATTTCGGTAGTGCTCTTCGGTCAGCTCCAGCAACGGAGACAGACCACCTATTGCCTTATATCGGTTCCACAGGTCGTCCACTTCAGCCTGGGTTGGTGGTCGTAAGCGAATAGACTCCAAAAAGGAAGATAGGTCATCCATGCGCGCAGGGGTTCCATGTGCCATCAGTAACACGCCTATCATACCTGTTTCACCAAGTTTTCAGGGGCCACCGACTGCACCAGCTCTACAATCCTATGCAATACTTTCGGGTCAGTGCCGGGAAGTACACCATGACCCAGGTTAAAAATATGACCAATACCTCCTCCTTCTGCAAGTATCTGCAACACTTCCTTCCGGAGAACTTCCCACGGGGCAAAGCAATACGTCGGATCCAAGTTGCCCTGGACGGAGAGTGGAGTATCCTTTAATTGATTTTTAACCGCACTCAGAGGCATTCTCCAATCCACACTCATTACATCACAACCGGTAGTAGCTATATGACCGAGTAGATGGGAAGCTGAAAGCGAAAAGTATATACGCGGCGCCCCCAAGCGGGCGATATTGTCCATTATGAATCTAACTGGCGGCAATACAAAGCGTTCATACTCAGCGGCACTAAGCACTCCTGCCCAGGAATCGAAAATTTGTACTGCAGCAGCACCGGCATTTACCTGTGCCGTCAGAAAATCAACAGCCATCACGGCAAGTCTGTCCATAAGCCGGTCAAAGAGTAGCGGATCGGTTCTAATCAGCGTCTTTGTTTTTATGTAATCCTTCGAACTTCCACCCTCGATAAGATAACTGGCTACCGTAAAAGGCCCCCCTGCAAAACCTATAAGCGGTGTTTCGGAACCGCGCAGCTCCTTCACAACCAGCTTAACCGTCTCTATCACAAAAGGCATATCGGTTTCCGGCTCCAGCTTTCTTAGCCTGGCTAAATCTGATTCCGACCTGAATGGCTCTTTCACATAGGGACCCTTGCCCTGGGTAATTTCTATACCGAAGCCCACTGCCGCGAGCGGAACCATAATGTCCGAATATAATATGGCGGCATCTACTCCGTACCTTCTAACGGGCTGCAATGTTATCTCTGCTGCCAGGTCAGCCGAATGTACTATATCCAGAATCGAACCGCTGCCTCGTATGCGCCTGTACTCAGGCAAAGAACGCCCAGCCTGACGCATGAACCAAACGGGAACATGATCGACCGAATGGCCGGCTGCTGCAGATAGTAAAGAGCTAATCATAATGAAGTTTATTGCAAAAATAGTTTATGGCAAAAGTATTGCACTCAGGCTATAATAGTTTATTAACCAGCACATTATACAGCAGGTTATATGGTAAACCGTCGAGCCTTTTCGTGGAGGAGCAATAGAAGTTAATCGACTACGTCAAGAAATAGCTCTTGAGCAGCAACATCTCGATCTTACGTACCGGAGGATTGCAGATATGAAGACCAGCGCAAAAGCACGGTTGGCCGAAGCGCTCAAAAGCTACCAGGGCGGAACACATCAAAGCAGGTTTGAACGAGACGCCACAGTGAACGGCATCATTGTGGCTATCAGGCGACTGGATACAAATAGCGGCCCGCTCATCTTTGGACGCATCGACCTGACTGATCCAAATGGTCAACGTGAAATATTCCATATAGGTCGCATTGGGGTGTTGGATAAAAATCTGGACCCATTGGTAATCGACTGGAGGACTCCAATAGCTGAACCATTTTACAGAGCTACCGGACGGGACCCTATGGGATTGATACTGCGGCGCCACATTGAGGCAAGGAACCGGATAGTGCTATCGCTGGAAGATGAATTATTTGTTTCGCAAGATGGTGACTCTTTATCTGTTGAATCAGGCGCATCCCACAAGCCAAACGATGATAGTAGCATCCGTCATATTGGGGCACCAGGCGCCCTCCTGACTGCCCTAGAAAGACCGAGGAGTGCTCGCATGAGAGACATGGTCGCAACTATACAGAAGGAGCAGGACGAGATAATCAGGTCACCGTTACGCGGAACCCTAATAGTACAGGGAGGGCCGGGAACAGGAAAGACGGCGGTAGCGTTACATAGAGCAGCGTACCTACTGTACACACATAGATTTCCACTGGAGACTCAAGGCATTCTGTTAATAGGCCCCAATCCGGTATTCCTCAAATACATTGAGCATGTACTACCGTCACTTGGTGAATCTGGAGTACGCCTGGCATCGCTCCAGGGATTGGTTCATGGCATATCACCATCATTTCATGATTCTTATGAAGTAGCGCGGCTGAAAGGTGATATACGCATGGCCAAATTGCTGAAACGGGCTATACGCACCAGGGAGCGTCCTCTTCGCGAAGATCAGCCAATACCATACGGATCAGCAACTTTGATGCTCAAAGCAAGTGACACCAGCCGGATGATAGCAGAGGTAAGACAACTCCGAGGAACACACAATGCCAAAAGACTAATTTTAGACCGAATGGTCAGCAACTATCTGGTTGAGCAATACACGGCAAGAGCGCGCATTGCCGCAGAAACCGATAGGGGGACTGAAGAAGCCATTCAGTTGCTCGATGAAAGCTCTGACGCAATAGGAAACACACCAACTGTATTGCTGACAGAAGATGCTCTGGAAAACAGCACTGAACTTACTGGGGCGGATGAAGTAGATGATACTGTAAGGAAGATTATAAATACAAAAACGAAAGAGGGAATATTGCAAGTTTCTCAATTGCGTATGGCACTGTGGCGGATGTGGCCACGCTTGACTGCTGAGATGCTGTTAAACGATCTATTCGGTTCAAATGCGTTGCTTCTGGCCGCCGGCAAGGGACTGTTTGAACCTGAAGAATTATCATTGCTCTACAGAGAAAGGACCCCCAACCATACAGACGTAAAATGGTCGTATGAAGATATGGCATTGATAGATGAAGCAAGAGTATTACTGGGTGCACATACCGTTGGCTATGGCAAAAATGATGTATCCAGGAACCATAAAGCTGTAAAAGACAAATACGCACGCTCTTCACATGCAACCCATAGTGGACAAATGCTGGCAGAAGCTGAAGATGAACTGGCTAAGACCTACGGATATATAGTAGTAGATGAAGTGCAGCGGCTGTCTCCTATGGAACTTAGAATCGTGGCACGACGATCTACCTCTGCAAACATGACATTGGTGGGGGATCTTGCACAGGCATCCGCTGCAAATTCAATATCATCATGGAACGATATATATACTTATATGAACCTGGATCCAGGGGTTACGAGAAAGGTGGAGCTAACTGTCAGCTACCGGACTCCTGAAGAGATACTGGAAGCTGCTCGACCTGTAGCCGATTCCTACATCAAAGACATGCACCCACTCAACGCAATACGATCCACAGGCATTAAGCCCAGGGCATACAAGATAGATGGAGACCTCTATTCGTCTGCAGCTTCAGCGGCAGTATCGATAATCAACGGGCTCTTTCGGGATACTGTAAGCTCGGGCGATGGGCAACTGGACGGTGGGCAAATGGATCAACTGGCAACGACGGACACTGAGCAGGCAGATGACGCCAGGCCGAATAGTGGGCAAAAAGACATTGGAGAGCCGGATGGCACCTGTGCAATAATTGCTCCTTCCGCCCTGTGCGATGCACTGGCCGGGGCATTGGCTGAATTACGGCATACATTACACTGGAACTGGGATATACAACTTATATCGAATGGAAATGCTGTAAAAGACTCAGCCTTGAATGTAGTGGCTGCCTCATTGTGCAGCGGATTGGAGTTTGACCATGTAATAGTGGTATATCCCGCAGAAATTATCAATGAATCACCCATGGGAATAAGGTCACTTTACGTAGCAATGACACGTTCGACCAAGACACTTCACCTGTTGTACCCTGGGGAATTGCCACAGGTGCTTGCCGATGGTATTATGCTAGATTAAAGTAGCAAAAGTAGGTACCCACACAGTTGGCCTGTCGCTAGGGCAGTGGGTAGGAAAAGCTAGTGATAATTAGGTAATTAGGGAACAAAAGTAGGAAACATAGTGGGAACGAAATATTACAATTCCGTTATATACGGCAAGCAGGTGATCTGATTTGGCACAAACCATGACTTTCGAGCCTACGTCGTTTAACGGCAACGGCACCAAACACAAATTCGAACGCCCATCACTTCTGGCTGTAGGTATCCTTATATGGCTTGGCTCCGAGTTGATGTTCTTTAGTGGCCTTTTCGCCGCCTATTTCAACATCCGGGCACACGCCGCTGTATGGCCTCCACCGGGAACCAAACTTGATCTTGTACAGGCATCCATATTCACGGTTGTTCTGCTGGCATCCAGTCCAACTATGCAAAAGGCAGTTTGGGAGATAGAGAAGGGTAATCGTACCAGTGCAAGACGTTGGCTAATAGTAAGTTTCATACTTGGCTTGGCATTTGTAATAAACCAGGGAGTAGAATGGGTTTCGCTGACCACGCGTCCAGGCACAAACGCTTACGGATCACTTTTCTTTCTTATGACTGGACTACATGGTCTACACGTTATATTAGGGCTTGTAGCGATGCTATTCCTACTGGGTAGAATGCGTGGGATGTCGGGGGACCCTGGTGAATTAAGCGTATTCCAGGGTGTAAGCTACTACTGGCATTTCGTTGACATCATGTGGATTGGCCTTTTTAGTTGTTTGTTCCTACTTAAGACCGGATAAGACTCAGATCATTTGTTATGAACTCTATAACACGCAAGTTAAGCAAGATACTTCCAATAATACTGGTTGCCGGAGTGGTACTCTTTGAGTTCCTCTCACAATCATCCGCGCCTCAGGCTCTCTCATCTGGAACAACAAATACCTCTCTAACCGCATCATACATTCACTCTAATGCCACACCTATTGCACCCGGCATTTCCCCTGTAAGTTCAAAGAGTCCCATTGGAGTAAAGACGGCCCCTACTATACCTCCGTCGAAAGTTAAAGCTAAAGCGGCAAACAAAAACCTTGTATCACACACATCCAGTCCAATAACTTACGAAAAAATACGCAAATCTTACGCCGCGGCAGGTCGTGTCCTCTTTGAAGCCACTTGTGCATCCTGTCATGGATCCAATGCATTCGGGACATCGCGAGCGCCAAACTTGGTCGGCCTGGGGGCAGGCACAGTAGATCTCTGGGTGTCCAGTGGATGGATGCCGCTTGAAAACTTAACGATGCAACCGGCTATAAAGCCTCCAAAGTACACCGCAAAACAGGCTCAGGAAATAGCTGATTTTGTAGCATCCCTCTCAAAAGTAAACGGCCCGGGGATACCACAAGTAAACTTGCGCGATGCCAACGTTCAGAGCGGATTATCCCTATTCGCCCTTAACTGTGCTGCTTGCCACACCATTACGGGATCAGGAGATGCACTAGCATCTGGTTACTTCGCTCCAACACTGCACTTGGCCACTAAAACACAGGTAGCTGAGGCAGTACGTACTGGACCGGGCAACATGCCAAGATTCAGCCCTAAGCAACTTTCCAATAAGCAACTGGCAGACCTAGTCTCATACGTAACAGGCTATATACAGCATCCCGTGAACAGGGGAGGACTTGCCCTTGGCGGGATAGGTCCTGTAGCTGAAGGGTTTATTGCACTACTGGTAGGAGTGGGGGGATTAATGTTGGTAGCTTTCTGGATAGGAGATCACCGCAGATGAACAAAGATACTGGCAAGATGACTGATACGAACGATGCCTCAATGCCTGAGAGCGATATGCCTTTACCGGTCGCAGCATTTAACGACCCCCACTTGGCGCCTGCTGCAAAAAACGTCAAACATACCGAGAGGTGGATAGCTTCTTTCATCATTCTGGGAGCACTCGGATTTGCTGCATATGGCGCAACTTACTGGCAGGGAGGTCAGCCGCAGGTAGAAGGATTGACCCTAGGAATCGGCCTCGTATCTATTGGTATAGCTCTAGCCGCTTGGGGCAAGTATCTACTCCCCAGGGGCCCGTTTGTTGAAGAACGCCATAGCATGACCTCCAGCAAAGTCGAGAGAGAGCAGATGGTGTCTGCTATAACGGATAGGGGCAAACTGGTCATGCATCGACGGGGGTTTTTGGGGAAAGCGCTTGGTGCAGCTACTGGCGTACTGGGGATTGTCATCACATTCCCACTGATTAGATCATTGGGTCCACTGCCAAAATTAGGACTGGACAAGACCAACTGGAAGAAGGGTTCGTATCTAGTTACGATACACGGTAGAAAAATAAAGGCTGACGACTTGGAGGTTGGTGGTATTATTACAGTATTTCCACCTGGGTACGAAGGAAATGCAGTGGATCAGACCGTTTTGCTGAGAGCTTCTACCGCCTCGTTTACTACCAAACCGGGAAGAGAGACTTGGACACCCAACGGATATGTAGCATACTCGAAGGTGTGCACCCACGCAGGATGTCCTGTAGGACTCTACCAAGAACAGACCCAACAATTGCTCTGTCCATGCCATCAGTCCCTATTTGATGTCCTGGATGGTGCACAGCCTGTATTTGGGCCAGCACCACGCCCTCTCCCGCAGCTGGCTTTGACAATAGATTCTGAAGGTTACCTGCGTGCCCAGGGACCTTATGACCAGCCTATAGGCCCTGGATTTTGGGAACGATCATGAGCCAGACAACTGCTCAGGCTTCTACCGGTTCTCGTAGGTCGGCAAACAAGTTTGATAGAGCGACAGACAAGGCAATAGGCTGGCTGGATGACAGACTTGGCGTAGGCAGCGGAAGATCTCTTTTGGACAAGATCTTCCCAGATCATTGGTCTTTCCTGCTGGGTGAGATAGCTCTTTACTCATTTATTGTTCTGGTTCTTACTGGGATCTTTCTAACTCTGTACTTCGTCCCTTCTACCAAAGAAATCATCTACCATGGGCCCTACGCTCCGCTAAGGGGAAAGCTGGTTTCAGAAGCCTACGCGTCGACACTGAACATCTCTTTCGGCGTCAGAGGTGGTCTCGTAATACGACAGATGCACCATTGGGCGGCAGATGTATTTGTCGGGGCAATCGCAATTCACATGATGCGCATATTCTTCACAGGAGCATTCCGCAAACCCAGAGAGCTCAACTGGATGGTGGGAGTAACCCTGCTCATGCTGGCTATTGTAAATGGCTTTCTGGGATACTCTCTTCCCTATGACCTGGTATCAGGAACAGGACTTCGTATAGCCTATTCGATAATACTCTCTATTCCACTGGTCGGGTCATATCTGGCATTCTTCTTGTTTGGAGGGGTATTCCCAGGCAACGGCATCATAGAGCCACGCATGTTTATACTGCACGTACTGGTAGTGCCTGCCATTATAGCTGCACTAATTGGCGCTCACTTGTTCATGCTGGTTCGCCAGAAACATACTCATTTCCCAGGGAAGGGAAGAACTGAGAACAACGTAGTTGGATCACCCCTCTATCCCACCTTTATGGCAAAGACTCTGGGGTTATTCTTCATAGTGACAGGAGTACTATGGCTTCTGGGTGGTTTGGTACAGATCAATCCCATATGGCAATTCGGCCCTTACGAGCCATACAAGATCACTTACGCCGTTCAGCCTGATTGGTATATGGGTTGGCTGGATGGTGCAATGAGAATCATGCCTTCGTGGGAGTTTACAGGATTCGGGCATACTATTCCACTAGAAGTGCTCCTTCCGGCTGTACTGTTCCCTGGAATAACCTTCACGCTCTTTTATGCTTGGCCATTCATCGAAGCCAAGATTACCCATGATCACGCCGTCCATAATATTTTGGACTTTCCAAGATATAGACCCAAGCGTACTGCACTTGGAGCTGCCGGCGTGGCATTCTATTTCACATTGTTCGCTGCAAGCTCCACTGATGTAATGGCAAACTTTTTCCAGGTATCATTGAACACAGTGTTGTGGTCATTCCGTATACTTGTAATAGCTGTACCTATTGTCGTTGGATTGGTAACCTACCAGATCTGCAAGGAATTGGCTTCTGTCCCTATATCAGATGAGCCAAAGCGTAGCGTCATCATCACCCGTACAGACGAAGGCTCCTATGAGATGGAAGAGGCGGAAATACGTCCTGGAGATGAAATAGATGAGCTCTCTCCCATACCGGTTCCGGCCAAGATCAACTTGGATGACTCAGTTTCCTCAGATGGAGATGGTACTGGATCAGACATATTGGAGGATGTGCCAGGAATAAGGCGAGTTACCCGCTAAATTGCTGGCTTCTCTGGTGGCGTGCCTCCTACCGATTACCACATACTTTTGCGTATAAGTAATCTGTCTTCTACCGGAGAGCCACTCCCATAGACCAATAAACAAACCTCTGACCTTTTTGCTGCGCTGTTCAAGCTAAGCTATAGCCTATGGAAAAAGAAGAATGGGATAAACGTTACAGTCAGAATGACCTGGTATGGGGCTGGGCTCCGAACGAGTTATTAGTAAATGAAGTAAGCGACATGGAGCCTGGACGCTCATTGGATATGGCCTGCGGAGAAGGGCGTAATGCAATATGGCTTGCAAGCATTGGATGGAAGTCTACTGGCATAGATTTCTCTTCTGAGGGAATTAAGAAGGGCATGCAAATGGCAGATCAACTGGGAGTAGAGGTGGAATGGCTGGAGGCAGACCTGCGCAAGTGGGAACCACCTGAATCTGCTTACGATTTAATAGTATCGTTGTATGTTCACATGATGCCAGATGAAATAGGGAAAGTCCATAAGAATGCGATAGCAGCGCTTGCTCCGGGTGGAACAATTATAGTAATCGGTCATGATCTTACGAACTTGACCGAAGGCTATGGCGGTCCTCCCTTTCCTGATGTTCTATTCACTCCAGAACGAATAGCCCAAGACCTTGATCAGTTGGTTATAGAAAAGGCAGAAAGGGTAAACCGTACCGTGAAAACTGATGAAGGAGAAAAAACTGCCATAGACACACTGGTCAGGGCTCACATGCCCGCGTGATGTCGGGCACAATCCTCTGGCTTTAGCCTTGCGAAGATGCGTGCACTGTTATGGCTACAGTTGCATACGGCTCAGCAACCATAAGAGTACCAGCACCTACCGAGATTAGTCTGGTAAGATAGTTTGGTATCCACAAGCATTGATGCCCTGGAGGAGTGCGAGAGTGGACGAATCGGACGGTCTCGAAAACCGTTGTGGCCATTAGGTCACCGTGGGTTCGAATCCCACCTCCTCCGCCATATATGGGCTGTTTGGAGGCTCTTCGGATTCTAGCGGGGTGCCTCCAGGGTATCTATCCACCAATCGCGGACAAAGGTGCTCCAATATTGATATATGAAAACACAAAACCGAAGCACCTTCATCTTAACTAATCATAGCGAGATTCTTGAGGCCATGGTGGGCTTGAAAGGTATACGTATTTTGCACTATGCCAGATGTGGCCGTGATGTTGAACTCATGGTAGAAC
>JAJZWU010000077.1 GCA_021846515.1 Actinomycetes bacterium | reverse complement strand
TCCGTTCCTATCCACTCTATAAGTTGACATCGTTAACTTAACAGTGTTATGGTATTCAACATGGCCGAGGACTACTATTCCTTTCAGAGAAAACATGCAGCATCTGGATTGCCTCCCTACGGAAAGACACGCCGCTCTACTGTAATATCGCCCGAAATACGTATTGCACCGCAGAATACCACCACCTATGGGATACCGAATTCAATCTTCAGACTGGGCGGTCACTATGGACATACACTGAGACGTAATCCCTGGTGGGCGCTGCCTGTACTGTGCATCAGCCTGTTACTCATATCAATGGATACAACCATATTGAACATAGCTCTTCCCACGCTTGTACGTACCCTGCATGCCAGCGTGTCACAGCTTCAATGGATAGTCGATTCATATCTACTCGTATTCGGAGCTACCATACTGGTAGCGGGAAGTATGGGAGATCGCTTTGGACGTAAACGATTTCTACAGGTCGGGCTTCTTATATTTGGTATAGGTTCAGCGATGTCAGCGTTTGCCGGCTCTGCAGATACTCTTATAGCAACAAGGGCATGTATGGGATTAGGTGCAGCATTGATCATGCCAGCCACTCTTTCTATACTGACCAATACCTATACAGAACCAAAAGATCGTGCTAAGGCACTTGGCGTGTGGTCAGGAATGAATGGCCTTGGAGTAGTGTTAGGTCCTATTATCGGTGGATGGCTGCTGGAGCATTTTTGGTGGGGATCAGTATTCCTGATAAACGTTCCCCTGGCTGCAATAGGCATCATAGCAGGTATCCTCGTACTAAGAGACTCCTACGATCCTACGGCAAAGCGCCCAGACCTGATCGGAGCAGTCCTGTCGCTTGGTGGTCTGGGAGTAGTCCTATTTGGATTGATACAGGCATCTACATGGGGTTGGATATCGCCAGGGGTCATTCTGTCGCTGGTCGGCGGTGTCGTGTTGGTCGGCATGATGGCGCTCTTTGAAGGAAGGAGCAGCCATCCGATGCTGGATATCAGAGTCTTTACCAACAGAAGGTTCTCAGCTGCCGCCCTCTCGATCTCTCTCGGTTTTTTCAGTCTTATGGGTATGCTATTCCTGATAACCCAATTTTTTCAGTTCGTGCTCGGCTACTCTCCTCTCCTGGCAGGTGTCCGGATGGCTCCACTGGCAATACCTCTGGTAATCGCAGCAATGATTGCCCCAAAACTGGACCGCATCGTCGGCTCCAAAATAGTCGTATCGGCTGGACTTGCTACAATATTTGCTGCCCTCCTGTGGATGAGCTCACTTCATATAAGCAGAGGGGGAGTCTATGGAGGCGTACTGATTGGTCTGTTGCTTATTGGCTTGGGACTTGGTCTTATGATGCCTGTCGCTGTCGATTCAGCACTTGGTTCCCTGTCACTGGAAAAGTCTGGAGCGGGATCTGCACTTAACTCGTCAATGATACAAATAGGATCTGCACTTGGTGTTGCAGTTCTCGGTACGGTAGAAGCTGTACCATACCACCGGGCAGTGCTACATCAACTTGCTGGCATTCATTTGCCCGCCTCTATAATGCAGTTTATAAAGGGATCTGTAGGTGGAGCCATTGAAGTCGCCCACCTTATAAAAGGCAGTAGCGGGAGAGCTCTCGCCCATGCCGCATTAGTTGGCTTCGACAACGGGACGCGCTCTGCCGATCTGGTAGGTGCCTCCATAGTATTACTAGCTATTATCGTCACAATAATCTTCCTACCAGCAAGGAGAGATAGTAATCACACGTTATCCAGGGACGAACTACGAACAAGCATAAAGCAAATACGTGCCAATATAATAAAATTGCATGGCGGTGGTGCCAATAAGGATACTGATAGAAAAGATAGAATCGCAGAAAAAGTCAGTTGAACATGGGCAATAAAATATCACGCAATGTAAGGCCAATGATCGGAAACAGGAAACTGGAACGACCTCGTAAAAGAGCTGCCAAGGGAGACGGAATGCTGCTAAGACGGGAGATACTGGATGCAGCCGCCGGATTACTTGCAGAGACTCGTAATGAGGACAGCGTCTCTATACGTGCTGTAGCCGAGAAAGTAGGCGTTTCTACTCCAGCCATATATATTCACTTCCATGACAAGGAATCAATGCTAATGGCGGTGTGTACAGAGGTCTTTGATGAGCTGGACAGTAGACTCCAGATTGCCTCATCAGGTGTAGATGATCCGGTAGAGATACTAAGAAGACAAGGAATTGCCTATGTCAGATTTGCACTGGAGCGACCTGAGCACTATCGCATAGTGTTCATGCGCAGATCATCAATACCGTTAACGGGAACTTACGATATTGACCCTGTATCCACCAATGTTTTTCAACGGCTTCTCTCCACAGTTCATCAATGTCAGGAGATGGGCATATTTCCCCCAGGAGACGGAGTCCAGATTGTACTTGCACTCTGGTCTGTTGCTCACGGACTGGCTTCCCTCCTCATCACCAAACCCTACTTGCCATGGCCGGATGTAGAAGAGTTTGCAGATTTGATCTTCAAGATGGCAAGGCTGGGTATATCTGCATTTACACCGGAGTAGTCGGTATTAGCAGCCGATATGCTACCCAAAACGATCACCAATGCAAACAGCCACCAAACACGTTCCGATCTGAGATAGCCGCAATCTGGCACGATGCCAGTTGTGGTGCTAGTGTAGTGTCTCGTAAATAGCGTGACGTTATCTGGCTGGCGGGAACCCATGGTTATTTACGAGACACTACACTAACAGTCACCAAACCCATTCCAATCTGAGATAGCCATAATCTGGCACGATGT
>JAJZWU010000012.1 GCA_021846515.1 Actinomycetes bacterium | reverse complement strand
CTCGCTATGATTAGTTAAGATGAAGGTGCTTCGGTTTTGTATGTTCATATATCAATATTGGAGCACCTTTGTCCGCGATTGGTGGATAGATACCCTGGAGGCACCCCGCTAGAATCCGAAGAGCCATGCTTCTTAGCATTACTCTAAAAATATAAGTAGCATTTAGTAGCAACAAAAGCAATGAGACCTGTATGGATAATCACAAAGGGCTACCTGACCAGCACTTATGTGGAGCCTGGGGTGGGGATTGAACCCACGACCTGCGCATTACAAGTGCGCTGCTCTACCACTGAGCTACCCAGGCCTACTAAAATTGTAGCTTTAACGGTAGTGATTATAGCAGAGCTTTTGCATCTGGAGTGAAATGATGCCCACCCCGGGTGTGGCCAATTAAAGCGATCATTCTCACGTATGGTTCATCGCAAAGGGAAGTATCCAGGAACTTTTACGTGAGGTGTGTCAAGATAAACCTTGGCCTCAGGGTTTCCGCTGAATCGCCCATGACTCCAGCGAATTTCGACATGCCCTTCCACTATGTGAAGCGTGTCCGAGTGAAGGTCTTTGATACTGGTAGACCAACCAACACGCGGCTGATCACCCTTTTGCGGATGGCATTCAAAGTGACTAAGGCGAAATTTGAGACGCCAGTCCCATGGAGTGGCAACGCGTAAACGTAGTGGGGCCGTTGCCGAAGTGCCCAATATGAAATAGGGAGCACTTCCCATTCGGAGTATTCGCCAGAGCATAGTCTCGGACTCATTTGTAGATGTTAATACTTCTTGCCAGAGTTTGGCCGTCCTATAAGCGACTACATTAGCCAAATTTTGATAACAGGACAATACTGATTTTGGCCATATACGAGGAATACCTTGGGCAATTAGTTTGCGTTGTTCTTGGTTGAGATCGCTTACGTTGCTTGGTAGGTCACTACAACCTAGATAAGACACCACTTTCTCATAAAGTTCCTGATACTCAGTTCCAGCTACTGCCTGATACCAGTCTTCGCCTCTGACACCGTGACCCCCCTTAAGCAGACGCCGAAAGAGGTGACTGGGAGATGCATTGATCATAATCTTTGATAAGTATTTGCAGCTGATTAGATAGACGTGATCGATTCGCAAATCAATAGGAGCAACCTCGTCACCCGGTGCACGGTGCGAACCTTTCCACTCAATTATAATTGGCCGCCTATTCCGCAAACCAGCTTGGGCGTGCGCGAATTCTTGACCGTTTGACCACGCCTGTTCAAAATCTGTACTCCAACCTCCCCCATCGTAAGCCTGCTGAAGGAGATCCCACGTCTCGGGTGAGACGCTAACCATTTCTTTAGGTCGTGCAGCAATAGCATCGTAGAGTGTTTCATAGCCAAGGGTTCCAAGGCCAGTAATGAGTTCAGTAATAGTTGTACGAATATCAGCCAAGGATCTACCTCACTTGTGGCTTCATTAAGTAATCGTGCCCGATTTGAAGATCGGAGCTATTCGTATCTCGAAGGATTCCATATCTTGATCAACCTGTTGCCCTGTACAGACGTCTTTATCTGGGTAAGCGTCAACGATGCTATCGGTAGCTTCCATCCAAAGGAAGATTGCATCACCCCACCGCTCCTTTCAAGCAATGCTTCCGAATTGCTTCTACATTGTCACCAAGCACTGGCGGAGACATCTACACAACCCAACTAAGCGTAACCAATCGGCTCAGCACCTCAGCGTTTTCAGTTAAAATTGGTTCATATGATTCATCTCGAATCAGCGCTACTGCACCTTGCGAGAAAAAACTCATTCAAGCCTCTTTTCCACAAAGCGCAATCAACTGTTCAAGCCCTGAATGCGTCAGCATTTCGATAACTGCATAAATTGGCTTCCCTTCCCCCGTCACTTGATTGAGAGCCGCCAGTCCACTCGTAGGCCCAGGAATGCCGGTCGTAAGAATACAAAAAGGAACGCCCGCAGCATGTAGAACAGCCGCTTTTCCAATCTCTTTCCAGAGGACATCACTGCGCTTTAATCCTGCCCGATAGCTGGTAAGACCACCGCTTACGTCAAATAGCCACAGACTACCCCTGTTGTCTCTGGCAGTGAAATCAACGACAATTCCACTGGGTTGTCGCTTGTTCTTTTGGATGTCACCGAAGCCCGCCGCTTCAATAATCATTTGGGCAATCTCTTTGGCTGCCAGTCCCCTACGAACAGCGCGAGACTGGAAGCCTTCATCTGGGCTGTCCGGTGCAGAGATAACTGGATCTGCCAACTCTTCGATTTTTGATGACTCTTGTACCAATCGTTGGCGTTCCTCTTCGACTCTTGTCTCAGCCAGCCTGATATAGGATTCATCAAGATCGTAACCAGCAAAGTGCCGCCCTGTTCTAACGGCTGCAACAGCGGTAGTCCCTGAACCGACAAAGGGATCCAGCACAAGATCTCCCCTATAGGTATAAAGCTCTATCAGGCGGTGAGGAAGTTCAATCGGGAACGGGGCAGGATGACCGATCCGCGTTGCGCTCTCGGCGGGAATCTCCCATATATCAAGTGTATTTTCCATGAAATCATCACGGGTCATAGATGACTCAGAGGCTAGCCGGCGCGCAGCGCGCTCCTTTGCTGGGATCGCCCGGTCGAACCGCCCCTTACTGGCCACTACGATTCGTTCTGTCAAGTCTCTCAACACCGGATTACTGGCTCGCTGAAAACTCCCCCATGTACATGAACCCGATGCCCCTCTTTGTTTTATCCAAATAATCTCACCTCGAAGAAGCAGGCGTAGATCATCTTGCAAAATGCCAATGACATCGGCTGATAAAGAGCGATATGGACGCCTGCCAAGATTGGCTACGTTAACCGCAATACGTCCGCCCGGTTCCAGTTTTTTAACACATTGTGAAAATACATCCCGTAAAAGTTCCAGATACTCCAGGTACGTAGCCGGTACACCATTTTCACCCAATGACTCTTCGTACTCCTTACCGGCAAAATACGGCGGTGAGGTCACAACCAGGGCAACTGACGAATCCGGCACCTCGCTCATCCGGCGTGCGTCACCCACAATCAACTTATCAAGCCCCCCATGATCTACTATCTCTGACTCTTCGGATATCTCAGGTGGAGTAAAACGCCGGTAAAAGCCGCTGGAGTCATGACTCTCTCTCTTTGATACCCCAAAGGCCGAAGTAGAAGTCGAATACTTCGCCATTATGTCAGAATCCCGGCCATTAGGTTTGCTTGATCTACCAACCACTTACCGGGTTTACAGTTTGCAACAGACATATATTGAAAATGAGTTTATACGCACTTTACCAAGGCTCTATACAGCTGCCCGGCACGATCTGTTATCTCACGAAACCGTAGAATCATTTATCTCCTTTGACTTGTTATGCTAATACACGCGTGTAATTAATACAATTATTATTCTTATATTTCCCCCCTGGCCTCCCCTGCCAGGTAGTTTTAATTAACAATGCACCATCCATGACGGCTCCGCCGCCTCCCGCGATGATGTAAATAACTTATCTAGGTGACTGGTGCCAAGTAGCTGTCTGGAGCTGGTGGCAGTAGGACAAGGCAGGTGATGGCTCTCTATCCACGCAAGATCGGTGCGTTGGTTTTCTGCTTCCAGACAAATGGTACTGTTCCTCATATTCTCTTATCGCTTGTTGGCGCATATAGCGGTCGGCATTTTGAGCATAGTATAACGGTGTCTGAGCCGGTTCAGTCATTTTTCAAGCACAGATCAGTGATTTTGAAAAGGCATCGACCGGTATATCGACGGTGCATAGAACATTTTATTGGTCTTTTGTGAGGTTTGGCGAACTGAGCGCCGGCAACCAGGATGGTCTTGATAACTCGTATACAGATATAAGGTCTTCGTGGCGTTGAGTAAGCCCAATGTCGTCCCAGCCGTTCAGTAGCCTCTCTTTGGTAAAGCCGTCCAGGGGAAAGCCTGCTGAGATCATAGCTGCCGGTGCCTCTATAGTCGTCCTGTCCACATCAATAGTGATTTCCAGCGTCGGATCATTTTTTATGGCCAGCATAAGGGAATCTACTACCTCGGGAGATGCTTCTACGGGAAGCAGACCCTGTTTGGTGCAGTTGTTTTTGAATATGTCACCGAAACGGGAAGAGATTACAGCCTCAAAGCCGTAATCCATCAGCGCCCATACTGCATGCTCTCTGGATGACCCGGTTCCGAAATTAGGCCCGGCGATCAGTATCCTCGCCCCCTGATACTCTGGGCGATTGAGGACGAAGTCTGGTGCATCTCGCCATTCGGAGAACAATCCTGCTCCAAAGCCGGTGCGCTCTACACGCTTTAGCCAATCCGAGGGGATGATCTGATCCGTGTCGACATCCGACTGTTCCAATGGCACTGCTCTCGACTGTATAATTCTAACTGGCTTCATCGCTATTATGGCTCCTTATTCAGGTTTTTCATTTTTTGTTCGATTTCATTGTAAAGTTCCAATCCAGCTTGTTCAAAGACTGCTAATAGGTTATCATATGTGCCCTTACCGCCTAGTAAATCCCAAAATTCAGCTCCGACTAAAACCTCTTGTTGTCAGTCAAATAGACCCTGCAATGTCCACCGGTCGTATGGTTTGGGCTCGTATGGATTGTACGGAATAGCAACGATAGTTTTGACAGCTTCGACGTTTACTGGCGCCTCACTTGTGCTTCCACGCATCGCGATCCAATAAAGCATTTGCTTTTTTATACCGGTAAATTCACTGATATTTGGCTTGGCAGTTTTCACTTCAAAATAATATTCCGTACCGTCTTTCATCTTCACGAAGAGATCGACGCGCTTTCTAAGTTTATTCCCCAGATCGCCCTTGCGGACAACGTCCAAAATCTCTTTTGTCTCCCTCTTCTTGTTTGGAGAACGAGAAACCGAACGCAAATTTCGTATGATATTGTCAATCGTCAATACCGCTTCGCTACTGATATAACCTTCAAAATCCCTGTATTGTGCAATTGCATATTTTGCTCTTGGCTCAGCAATCATTTTGGCGATTTGCTCAAATATTGAAGTGCCAAGCGTTGTATTTATTGATTGGATAAAAGAAAATAATGCCATCCTGTCCATGCCGAGCAAACGAAAATGAAAGGGCATTGAGCGAGTTTCTGGGTTATAGGCATCCAACTTCTGGCGCACTTTTTCTACAAGATAATCCTTTATTCGGCTGTGCTGTGAGTCTGTGAGTGCCATGTTAGCTTTTAGCCTTAAAATGGAAAATTATTTCAGAATAGGGTGACTTGTCTCGTTCTGTCCTATTTAATACCGGTCGCTTGAACTGTTCAACGATTCTCATACCAGACCTTTCGGCTATCACCGGATACAGATTATATTTGTCGTTTGCAACAAGGAATATATCAAAATCATTGGCTAAATACTTTTTGCAATTGAGTAATACCATTGCAATGCCGTCAATATAGGAAGCCCTTGCCGCTATACCCTGTCCGCCATAGAGAGGCCCTATTTCCAGAGCATCATTACGTTCAAAGCCAAATAAGTCATATGCGTAGGCATGTTGTTCATGATAGTCGATCTGGCCCACATAGGGAGGTGAGGTGAAGATACCTTTAATTCTTTGCTTCTTTAGCTGCTCGTAGAATGCCTTGTTGGATATTTCGATCTGCCTAAAAATGTCGACCGACCGAGAGTCAGTCTGTATCACATCATAATATGAAGCTGTTTTCAGATTGGCAAAAGTTTTTAGGCGCTGAAGTGTATCTATTGCGTAACGATTAAACCATGAACTTATTGAGAAAAGCGGTTTGCAGATTTTCTTATGCTTCCAGCAGTAATAGGTGGTCACTTGCGGCTCTTTGAGGGTTGCCAGGTCTGAATGTGTTGTAGCACGACATGAATGAATAGTACGGCTTAGAATAACTGACAAAATTTCCTTATTATTAGGCTCTTTTATTGCGTTTATTACTTGAAAGGCAATATCGATTTCCTTTCGTACATTGCTGATGTACCATTTGTCCAGGAATTTTTTTGGAGAGAAATGGTTAAGCTCTATGCCATATTTTTTAACGAGCGCATTGTAGACTTTCAGGAACTCTATCTCTTTTTCGGCAGAGTACCGTTTCTCGTCAACACGCTTTGCGTGTATATCATACTTGAACTGCGGACTTGGAAAAAACTTACTATTGAAATCAGCCATCAGCGAGGTCAACTCGCTTTCAAATACAGACATACTACTATCTGTTTCGTACCCAGCAATTGCCTGCCTTACATGCTTAATATTATTGCTAAGTGCATTGAAATCATAATCAAGGAGCTTTGCGTTTGTAACCATGCAGTTGAAATGCGATATGTCAATACCGATTGAATGCATGCTCATTTCATTTGCCTGGACCAGCGTGGTTCCTGAACCGCAAAATGGATCGAGGATTATATCGCCTGGCTTGAAGTAGGTCTTTTTCTTGAAGGCATCTGTATGGTTATCAATAAAGTACTGAACGAGTTGGGGAATGAACTTGCCTTTGTAGGGATGTAGCCGGTGAACATGCTTTGTAGTATCCTTCTCGCGCAGGTGATCAAAGGATAGAGCCCAGTTGAGGTCATCGCCAAGTCGTTTTTTCCAGTTGATCTCTCGCATGCCCTGATAGGACTCATAATACCGCTTTAAGTCATTTACATCTATAAGTACCTTATTCTCTCCAGTGTGCTTTTTAATCTTGCCATATTGCACAAGGTAGGATATATTTGATTCGCTGACCTCTTTGCTTAAA
This sequence comes from Actinomycetes bacterium, assembly GCA_021846515.1. Classification (GTDB taxonomy): domain Bacteria; phylum Actinomycetota; class Acidimicrobiia; order Acidimicrobiales; family JAMCPL01; genus JAMCPL01. The sequence continues at coordinate 55,024 of JAJZWU010000012.1, read as the reverse complement.
AACTCGCTTGCCCATTGGCTGGCCTCTTTGATAGTCAATAAATTATTCATGTCACTTATCTTTACATGGTGGTGTAACAGTTATGGTGGATTTGTTCGTATACTCGTTTTATTAAATGTCATCCGGTATGCTGAACGTTCCCGCTACGGCAGTAGCGGCTGCTATTGCAGGTGAGACAAGGTGGGTTCTTCCGCCCCTACCCTGGCGTCCTTCAAAGTTACGGTTGGAGGTAGAAGCACAACGTTGCCCGGGGGAGAGCTTGTCGGGATTCATGGCCAGACACATAGAGCATCCAGGTTCTCGCCACTCGAATCCTGCCCGTACAAACACCTTATCCAGGCCTTCCTGCTCGGCCTGGGTCTTAACTGCATGGGAGCCCGGTACCACCAGTGCTCGCATACCCGAAGCGACATGGCGCCCATCTATCACCGAAGCAGCGACCCTAAGGTCTTCTATCCTGGAGTTTGTACATGAGCCTATAAACACCGTATCTACCTTGATATCGCGTATTTTGGTTCCCGGTTCCAATCCCATATACTTTTGAGCTCGTAGTGCCGCCTCGCGCAATTCGGGATCGGAGAACGAATCCGGATCCGGTACCTCTCCGTCTATGGTGGTGACTTGGGCGGGGTTTGTTCCCCACGTGATATTGGGCTTGATGCTGTCTGCTTCAAGGCTGACGGCCTTGTCAAAGGTGGCATCCTCGTCTGTGTAGAGCGAAGCCCAGTCCTCCAATGCAAGTTCCCATTGTTCTCCCTTGGGGGCGAAACGCCTTCCTTCCAAGTAGGAGAAGGTAGTTTCATCCGGAGCCACCATGCCTGCCCTGCACCCTGCCTCGATAGACATGTTACATAGGGTCATCCTCCCCTCCATGCTGAGTGACCTTATGGCGGATCCGCGGTACTCGATCATGTAGCCCATGCCTCCCCCTGTGCCTATATTTGAGATTATCTCAAGTGCCAGGTCTTTTGCCGTGCACATTACGGGCAACCGGCCTTCTACGGTGATGCTCATTGTCTTTGGGCGATATTGGGGGAGTGTTTGGGTTGCCAGTACATGCTCCACCTCGGAGGTGCCGATCCCAAACGCGAGAGCACCGAATGCCCCATGGGTAGAGGTGTGACTGTCGCCGCATACAATGGTCATCCCCGGTTGCGTAAGCCCAAGCTCAGGACCTATAACGTGTACAATTCCCTGGTCACGGTGGCCCATTGGGAAGCAGGTAATGGAATGCTTGTCGCAGTTGGCAACCAGCCGCTCAAGCTGAGCTGCAGATACAGGATCGGATAGTGGCTTGTCAACATCTTTTGTCGGTACATTATGATCGGCGGTCGCTATGGTCAGATCGGAGCGGCGTACCTTGCGTCCCTCAAGTTCCAGCCCTTCGAAGGCCTGAGGGGAGGTTACCTCATGGATCAAGTGTAAATCTATATACAAGAGGTCAGGCTCACCGTCAGCCGACCGGACTACGTGTCTATTCCATAACTTTTCTGCGAGGGTAGTCATGATATTATCTTATACCACCGGAGCGACTATGGTGTTAATGGATAGTACAGCTCTAGTATCTGGCAGCTACATTGGCGTTGACCGGGTCACTCGCCCAGGCTGACTATCGTTACCCTAAGCGTACCGCCTGGTGCTTCGTATTCGATGGTATCTCCTGTCGTCTTTCCTATGAGGGCCTGTCCCATGGGGGAGTGAGGAGATACGACGCTCATTCCCTCGCGGCGTTCTTCAATTGTCCCGACTACCAAGCTCTGCAATTCATCATCGTCATCATACTTGATAGTTACCACTGAACCAACTGTTATTGTAGTGGATGCGGCTGCTTCCTCGTCAGGGACTACCGTAGCGTCTTGGAGCATGGCCTGTAGTTGGCGTATCCTGGATTCCATCTTTCCCTGTGCGTCTTTTGCGGCATGGTAGTCACCGTTTTCTGACAGATCGCCGAGGGCTCGGGCAGCTTCGATCTGCCTGGCTATCTCGACCCGTCCTACTGTGGTCAGTTGTTGCAACTCCGCACTGAGCCGTTCGTAGGTTGACTGGGTCAGGACGGTATCTTTAGATGCCGAAGAGGCTGCCTTTTGGTTATCTCTGATTATCCTTGATGGTTTAGAAGTTGCCACATGACATATGCTAGCTTACTTGCAGGGACTGGTGGGGCATATAGCAGGAAACATAGTTGGTGTGCTTTAATGCCAGGCTTGCTATGTAGCTTGTAGGATATAAGGTCGTACGGTTTGATGTGTGCCTGATAGATGGTTTGGCTTATGGCGACAGAAGGCGTAGTACGGTTGTATCATAGAGATTTAGCTTGGTTTACATTCAAAGGAAGATAGGAGGTACGGCCGATGGCCGGTAACTACAGGGTAGCCGTGATAGGTGGAGATGGTATAGGGCCGGAAGTCATAAATGTCGCTCTTGAGGTGGTAGAAGCATGTGGCGTGAAACTTGACACCCATTCCTACGATCTTGGCGCGGCTCATTACCTGGCAACCGGCGAGGTGCTTCCCGACAAGACCCTGGAAGAGCTGAGGTCATTCGATGCCATTATGCTGGGGGCAGTCGGCCCTCCGGTGGGCTCGACCGAGGTCCCCGATGGCCTGCTTGAGCGGGGGCTGCTTCTAAGGCTTCGTTTCGATCTCGATCTCTATGTGAATCTACGCCCATTCATCGGGACGCCGGGGTCTATTGCAGAAGGACACGATATTATCGTAGTACGAGAAAATACTGAGGGTCCTTATGCCGGGGAGGGGGGATGGCTGAGAAAGGGTACTGTAAATGAAGTGGCTACCCAGGGATCCGTGAATACCCGTTTCGGCGTAGAGCGCTGCGTGCGTGCAGCGTTTGATATGGCATTGCGGAGAAGTGAGAGCAGGGTTGGTGGAGAAGGCGCCAAGGGGGGTAAAGAAGGCGGCGCCAAGCGGCCAAAGGTAACTCTGGTCCACAAGACCAACGTACTAACCTATGCGGGCGATCTGTGGAAGCGTACCTTTGAGATGGTTGCCGCCGGCTACCCTCAGGTGGACAGGAATTATAGCCATGTGGATGCCGCATGCATATATTTGGTGGAAGATCCCGGACGTTTCGATGTAATAGTTACGGATAATCTTTTTGGCGACATTCTGACCGACTTGGCGGGAGCCTTATTTGGCGGGATAGGAGTTGCCGCATCTGCAAATCTTAATCTGGCGCGTACTGGCCCTTCACTCTTTGAGCCTGTGCATGGCGCGGCACATGATATAGCCGGGACCGGACGAGCCAATCCTATAGCGGCCATACGCTCGGCAGCCATGATGCTGGACTATCTTGGAGAGGAAGAGGCGGCGGCCAGGATTAATGATGCAGTCCTTGGCTATCTCGCCGGCACGGATTCCAGTAATGATTCCAGTGCCGCGGGGATAGACGATCAGTCTGCCACAACCGCCGGTATTACAAGAGAGATAGCCGGTCGATTAAGGCGCCACCAAACGGTTAGAGATTCAAGAAGTTAAAAATCCGAAAAGGCGCTCTTTTCGCCCTGTGCTTTATAGCCTCATGCCAGATGAATACTAGGCCAGTGCCGGCTCCGCAGAAAGGGCATCCAGCGGTCCTGCTGTGTTGCCAGTCTCAGATGAAGCCAATTCTGCTTCGATTGCAGTACCTGAGCGTAATACGAACACCTCTATGATTACACCAATGAGCATGAGACACTGACCGATTACGTAGAGTACCTCTCCCGCGTTACCTGCACCCAGTGTCGCCGAATGACCGGGTGCAGAGAATACCCAGATACCCATTCCTGTCAATGTGATCAACATCCCAGAGATGATTGAGCCGGACAGCCACTGCCTGAGCCGGAAAGAGATCTCCGATGCATTCCCTGAGATCTCCACAGCCAGGAGCAACACTGCCATCAAAGGTAGCGCGCCAAAGACGAACAGTAGATGAGCCCGGGTAAATATCTGGTCATTGGCATAGCGAGGTGCAGGAGCTGATGCAAACCCGAAGTCTGACTCGTGGAACTCTATGTAATACCCGTAGAAGTATAGTGCAGCTGCCGCACACAGGTAAGTAAGATAAACAGCTATACGCACAGGATTATATCGCTGTTTTACCCGTGCGCCAAAGCTCATCAGGCTATTGCGTAGCTCGGGAAGCATGGCGCCGGCGAGAATCAGTGCGCCAACACCCACCAGCCCGGTCATGGTATCGTCCATGGCAAGCCCGTTTACCGCTCCCGGCCCGAAGGGAAACCATGCGGGGATGACGTATGTTCCAAGTGCAGATACCAGGTATATCCCTGAGAACAGCGCCGTACCGGCAAGCATGATGGCCACTCCTCCTCTGGCTATTTGCTTGCGGGTGCCTACCAGCTTGGAGTAGCCGAATGTTTCGGCAGCCAGGATGACTACCCCGCCCATGAACGCCGGCAGCATTCCATGGGAGTGAGATGTGGATATGTTGCCGAGAAGGGTCGCCAGTGGCTCTTTCTGCCATCCGGCCCAGAATTGCCAGCTGATACCCACTTCGGATGCGGCATAGACAATTCCGAGCACTATCCAGGTAAGGGCGGAGATGCCGAGGAGGAGGAGTGCCCAGGTGATCTCAATCTTTTGGCGAGATAATACCTGCCGTGTTTGGGGGATGATAGTGCTGGCAGCAAGGCCGATCATGAAGATGGCGGTTACCGGAAAGAGCACGAATGTGGATGGAAGAATGATCCACATGCCAAATGCGGATATCGACGCGCTGTGGACGAGGACGCCGTATCCTCGAACCATCAGCCCGGTGGAGCTGAATAACGCATCAAGTGCTCCACCCATGACGATATAACGTGCCCATGGGTGCATGGGAAATATCCTCAGGCAGAGCAACAGAAAGAGTATCGCAGAAGGGATCATTATGGCGTGATAGAACCAGATCATCGCCGGGCTTAAGTCGCCGCCGCTACCGGCTCTGAGCCACGGAACGGTAATAAAGGTCAGTACCATTACGGCGGCTATCCATGCCACCAGTATCCGGATCATCGTACTGCAACGGGCAATGTCGGCCACATCCGGCATGGCTCCCTTCGTGGTGATGCCTCCCGGCGAATGTTCGTTTGCGGTGTTCTCGCTCGCAGCTTCTACAGTTGCCTCGGTCATATATGCTCTCCTTTGGTCGCTCTCAATTTACCTGTTCTCCGTTCCCCCTCCCGCGATCTATTCCCTTCCCCAGTCTCTCATCTCACGTTCCATTTCCCATTTCCCACAGCTCCTCATCTCACGGCTCCCACTGCCAGCGCAATTCCCACAAGCAGCAGTAGCAGGTAGATATTGCAGGCCATGAATACCTGTTTCCCCTGCTTCACGGTCGGGCGCCGGGCAAACTTCGCTGCAGAACCTATTACGCCAGCGGCAGCCAGATCGGCAATTATCATAATTGCGATGTTGCCTTTCCAGATCAACGCATCGCCCAGAAGTGCGACAGCAAAGAGAAGAGCGCTGGCTGCGACAAGAGCCATGCCGAACTGCCTTTGTGACCAGGCGACGGGAGCCATGGGTACCCCGGCACTTGCATAATCGTCCGCATAAGCGTACGCGATGCTCCAGATGTGCAGCGGTATCCACGCCATGACCAGCGCGCCCAGCAGCCACGCCACCGGTGAGATAGGCAACCGCACTGCAGCATATCCTGCCCATACCGGTACTCCTCCGCTGATGGAACCCAATACAATGCTCCATGGCGTGGTGCGTTTCGATAGCAGGGAATATATGACGATATTGTCGATAAGACCTATGGCGATGAAGAGGAGAGGAACAGGTCCGAACAGCCCAGCTACTACAAGGCTTCCCACGATGGCGATACTTCCAAACAGCAGCGCGCCTGCGGGTGTGATCAGCCCGGCTGGGAGCGGCCGAGATTTGGTACGTTCCATCCTGGAATCGATGTCTTTGTCTATCACGTTTGTAAATGCTTCCGCCCCTATCGCTCCCAGGGCCACCATGGCCGCGGCGCCGAGTACCCCTGCGAATGGGAATGTCCCAGTGTGATGCCAGGCAAGCATGGCGCCTACAATCCCTTCGAGGGTGAAGAGCAGCCATATACGGGGTTTGGTATACTGCCAGTAGATGCCGAGCCTGCCTTTCCGTGCGGGTACTTGTGAGCCTGCCTTTCTGGTTGTGTTCTCAGATGACGTGTCGTGGAATCGAACCGGTGGAGAGGAGAATGGTTGAGAAACCGGACGGTCTTTTATAGTGGTCAATGAGGCGGTAGAATCTGCCCCGATACGGGCAGGAACATCGGGAAAATCGCTCATAATGAAAGTATACTACTGAGCGATTGAAAATGCATCGGTGGAAGCACTGTAAAAGCTCCCGTGTTATGACCCATCTCGGATAGTAAGTATTACGTACGTGATTATCCGTAATTATCTGGGTCGACTCAGTTGATTGCCGGGGGTGACCGATGGGTCTCCAGGTAAACTCGTATCTGGGACTCAGGGTATCTCCCGACGCAATAGGACTCCCGGATAAAGGCAATAGAGCACTGTTAATGCAGCAGATGCGCTCTTAATATGGATCATATGCAGTATATGTCGTCAGATATGCAGAGTACACCACGAGATGCACAGGGCACTGGCAATGAAGATGGTTCTCGGCTGATGCGTGCCGAGAATGTCGCAAGGATACTCGGCATCGATCGATTCTACCGGCGACGACACGAGAGATCTATTCCATCTCAGTGAGGAGGGCAGGGAGAGGGTTCATACGTCCCTGCCGATGGTTGCCGCAAGGATATCCCGCCTCTGTGCAGAATCCCTGCGTGATCGTAATACCAAACCGGACTGAATCAGGAATACGGAGATGCCCACAGGTGTGACGAATACGGCTAATCCCAAGGACACGGAGGATACGGAAGGTACGGCTAATACGGTGGGGAACATGGCGAATAACTTGAGTATGGCTAAAAGTGGTTTAACCAATGAGAAAGGAGAATGAAATGAACAGGATACTTATTTTAGGTGGTGGTACTGCCGGGACGATAGCGGCAAATCGCTTGAGAAGGCGACTTGAGCCTGATTCTTGGAGTATCACCGTTGTAGATCAGAGCGACAAGCACCTATACCAGCCTGGGCAGCTGTTTATCCCGTTTGGCATCTACCAGCCACATGATATCGTAAAGCCACGTCGCCAGTTCATACCCGATGGTGTAGACCTGGTGATAGGCGAGATAGATCAGGTGATGCCCGACGAGAATACCTGTCTTCTCGTAGACGGGCGCAAATTGCCCTACGATTACCTGATCATTGCAACGGGAACCTCTCCGCATCCCAATGAGACTGAAGGGATGGAAGGAAGTGAGTGGCGCAAAAGCGTGCATGAGTTTTATACCTTTGAAGGCGCGATCGCCCTTGCTGGTAAACTCGCCGACTGGGAAGGAGGTAGGCTGGTTATCCAGGTAGTAGATATGCCTATAAAGTGCCCGGTAGCGCCATTGGAGTTCACCTTTCTTGCCGATGCATTCTTTGCCGACCGGGAGATGCGGGATAGGGTAGAAATGGTATACGTCACGCCGTTGGATGGAGTATTCACCAAGCCCGTAGCGTCGAAATATCTGGGAGCGATCATGGAGGAGCGCAAGGTAAAAGTGGAGAGTGATTTTGCCGTAGAGCGGGTGGATCCGGAATCAAAGAAGTTGATCTCTTATGATGAACGAGAAGTGGAGTTTGACCTTCTGGTTACTATACCTCTCAATATGGGCGCCGATTACATTGCCCGTTCCGGACTGGGTGACGATCTCAATTACGTGCCGGTAGACAAGCAGACACTCCTCTCCAAATACCATGACAACATTTTTGCCATTGGCGATGCGTCAGATATACCCACATCCAAAGCTGGCTCAGTTGTTCATTTCTCTCTTGAACTCTTTGAAGACAACTTTGTCAATCACGTTAACGGCCGGCCGATGAACAGACCCTTTGACGGTCATGCCAACTGCTTTATCGAGTCCGGTCACGGCAAGGGACTGCTCATCGACTTCAACTACGATACCGAGCCTCTTCCGGGTAAGTACCCTCTTCCGGGTCTTGGACCGTTCAGCCTGCTTCGTGAGTCCGAGGCCAATCACTGGGGAAAGATGATGTTTCGCTGGGTTTACTGGAATCTCTTACTCCCGGGTAATGAGATGCCACTTGAGCCGCTTATGTCTATGGCCGGTAAGGAATTGGTGGAGCTGCCATGATGTCGGCCGGTAGCTCTGTAGAGAAAGAAGGGGCTTCCCTGGATGAGCGGCTGGATACCATCTCTGGCCAGCTGGCCGAGATCGCTGGGGAGCTCAATAGGCAAAGGGAGGAGCGGTCGCGCTGGTCGGAGCTTGCTTCCGATGTGATGCCTCTGGCTCAGCAGTCAATGACTACGATCACTACCCATCTTGAGGAAGATGCCTTTAATTTTGACGACCTTGCGAGTCTTGCACATGCCCTTGTACGCAACGCCAACGTACTCGAGTCATGGCTTGGTCCCCTGCGAGTCATGGCGGCACTAGCCGAAGAGATTGGCCCCCTTATGACCCCCGCTGTATCCAGCCTGAATGAACGCTTGGCCGAACTCGACGAGAGAGGGTACTTTTCCAGGATCAGGGAGGCCGTCGGCATCGTCGACAATGTGGTAACCTCCTTCAGCGATGAGGACGTGAAGCTCTTGGGCGACAATATAGTACTCATCCTGCAGACCGTGAAGCAGATGACTCAGCCAGAGATCATGGGGATGCTGGGACGGGCAGCTGTTACGCTGCAAGAGGAATCCCCTGATTCCGATTCAAAGGTTCCCTCCGCTCGTGCCCTGTTAAAGCAGATGCGTGACCCCATGGTGCGGCGCGGAATGGCCAAATTGCTCTCGACGTTGCGAAGTATTGGATCTGATACGTCCGTCGACGGCGGCCAGGTTGGGAGGCAGGCATCGGAGCGGGCGGAGTTGGCAACTGGCAATCCGGCAGCCGATGGAGCGCTCGTGGAGTAGGATAATTTTAGACAAAGAGATAGGGCATAATTTTAGACAGAGAGAAGAACAAAGGAGAAGAATATGGCAACTAAATCACTGGCAGGACAAGACGTAGAGGTCGACGCGGAAGGTTTTCTGGTTGATGCCTCTCAATGGAATGAGGATATGGCTCGTGCTATGGCGAAAGAAGATGGCATAGACGAACTCACAGATAAGCACATGCAAGTTATCAACTTCATGCGCAACGAGTATATGGCAAAGGGATCCGCTCCAAACATCCGCTCTTTGGGCAAGACCTCGGGTGTGAGCATCAAGGAGCTGTACCAGCTATTCCCGAAAGGGCCAGCCAAACTGGCTGCAAAGTTTGCCGGTATCCCCAAACCTCACGGCTGCATATAAAACGGGGCATGTAAGGGATGTGCAGGAATGCTGTGCGGAATAAAGAAATGAATGCTATGCAGAAATACTGCATATAGAGATTATACAAAAAAGGAGCATGACTACAATGACTGAAAACAACGAAGCTGAACCAATCAGCAAGGTATCCATTGTCATATCGAAAGGCTCGCTTGAAGGAGTCTACCCAGGATTGATTATGGCAAACGGCGCAAGAGCTGAGGGAATAGATGCGAATCTATTCTTTACGTTCTTCGGTATGGATGCTGTCCACAAGAAGCACTGGAAGAATATGAAGGTAGCTACTGTCGGTAATCCAGGGCTACACATTCCTACCCTTATAGGAGCCATTCCGGGTATGTCATCTTTGGTGACCCGAATGATGTCGTCCAAGATAGAGAAGTTGGACTTCCCCTCCATCCCGGAGTTCATAGAGATGATCTCTGATACCGGAGCAGGTATCTATGCGTGCCTTGCTTCGGCTGACCTCTTTGGTTACACCAAGGATGATCTGGTCGATCAGGTAGAGGGCATCATTACCGTAGGTGAGTTTTACACTATGGCCGCGGGTGGTCAGATAATTTTCACCTGATCAGCGCAGGATCTTATTAAGCTTTGCCGCCGCCTTTTATGTTTGGCGCCGTCAGCGGATTAGCTCTGAGGGAACGATGGTAACCGGGAAGGGAGTGGTTGCCTGGAAGCTCTCGTCTCCGGTGGCTCTGCCAACCTCTACATAGTGCCCATCTGCGAGATGCAGTGCAACGATACTTGGAGCAGCGGGATCTACCATCCAGTAGTCGATTACTCCAAGTGATTCGTAACGGGAACGTTTTGTGGTTTCGTCATAGATTGCAGTAGAGGGTGAGCGTACTTCCACTGTGAGAAGTGGGGTGCCAAGCATAAATCCTTTGGCATTATGATCCTCTTCACGAATGATCATAAGATCAGGCTGTAGACTATCTCCGGTAGGAGTGCGCCAATCAAGGGGAGCTACCATCACTCTCATGCCGACAGGACAACTACCACTGACTAGCAGGATGAGATTCACCACTGCATCTTGGTGCTCGAATATTGGTGATGGGCTCACTATCAATCTCCCTTCTATGATCTCACGCCTGTATCCATCATCTACCACGGCATCGAGATCTGATGCGGTAAAAGGTCTGGGTGTCCTACCGGGCTTTGGCATTTCCGGCGGTGCGGTCTCCGGTGCCACCGCCTCCGGCTCCACTCTATCCGGTATGGTCGCCTCAGGCGCAGCCGTAGTATCCGGTGCAACTGTAGCTTCTATAGGCATTGACGGCACCGTAGCTGTTTCAGTAGTTACTGCCATATAATTGATTTTAGCACATTGAGCCGGGCCGATAGGGTTGGTGTGCTGTCAGGCGATAAGATCTGAGGGAACGATGGTAACCGGGAAGGGGCTGTTTGCCTGGAAGCTCTCATCTCCGGTGGCTCTGCCAACCTCTACATAGTGCCCATCTGCGAGATGCAGTGCAACGATACTTGGAGCAGCGGGATCTATCATCCAGTAGTCGATTACTCCAAGTGATTCGTAACGGGAACGTTTTGTGGTTTCGTCATAGATTGCAGTAGAGGGTGAGCGTACCTCTACCACAAGTAGAGGGGTGCCGAGCTGGAAGCCGTCTGGGTTGTAATCCTCTTCACGGATCACCATAACATCAGGCTGCAGACTCTCACCGGTAGAGGGATGCCAGTCGAGGGGAGCAATGAGGACACTGAGGCCAGAGGAATGGTATCTGTCAAACAAAGAATACAATCTACCTACTGCCTTCTGGTGTCTACTTATTGGTGATGGGCTCACTATCAATCTCCCTTCTATGATCTCACGCCTGTATCCATCATCTACCACGGCATCGAGATCTGATGCGGTAAAAGGTCTGGGTGTCCTACCGGGCTTTGGCATCTCCGGCGGTGCGGTCTCCGGTGCCACCGCCTCCGGCTCCACTCTATCCGGTATGGTCGCCTCAGGCGCAGCCGTAGTATCCGGTGCAACTGTAGCTTCTATAGGCATTGACGGCACCGTAGCTGGTTCAGTAGTTACTGCCATGCTGTTCATCTTATCATATGGCAATATACACTAGGTCTCATTGGACATAGTGCCTGGTAGAGTGATTGTTTGATTGTCCGTGTGCCTTAACATGTTGCGAGCAGGTATCGTAAATAGTATGAAGAATGCAACTGACGCTACATTTCAAAGTGACGTTTTAGAACGGTCGAAGCAGGTTCCCGTTGTAGTGGATCTATGGGCTCCATGGTGCGGGCCGTGTAAAACCCTGGGGCCTATTATAGAGAGACTGGTCGACTCTTATAATGGCCAGGTAGAGCTTGTAAAGATAAATGTAGACGAGAATCCTGCCATCTCAGCCGCATTCCAGGTGCAGTCTATACCTATGGTCGTGGGGATCAGGGACGGTAAGGTAGTGGATGGTTTTATAGGAGCTCTGGGAGAATCGCAGGTCAGAGAGTGGCTGATAAAATTGGCCGGTGAGCCTGGTGGCTCAGCTCAGGCGGAAAAGTCAGAAGTGGACATGCTGATAGAGGCTGGCGATGAGGAATCATTATTGAAAGCGTTGGAGCTGGAGCCGGATAATGCAGCTGCTATCACAGCGCTGGCATCCTTGAGGTGCGATACAGGCGATCCTGCAGGTGCGCTGGAATTATTAGAGAAGATCCCTGAAAATGCAGATACCAGGAAAGTGGCAGCCCGCGCGCGCCTGATCTCAAATAACGTCGATTCGTCGTCGGTTGACCTACCGAAACGTCTGGACTCCCTCCTTGACTTGGTGAAAGATGATCCCAATGCTCGCCAAGAGTATTTGGATCTCCTAGAGATTATGGACCCCAGTGATCCCACGGTGTTGAAATATCGTAAAGCGCTGTCTACAAGGCTGTTTTAACAATTTAGATCCTTGGTGCATAGGTATTGGCCTAAACACTGGCCAATGATGCTCATGCCATGGACTATAATTGACGAAATGGAGTTCACGCTTGCACTTGGGGATCGGGTATATGGTCTGTCTACTCGTGCTTTAATAATCGGTATTTTGAACAGGACACCCGACTCCTTTTATGATTCCGGTGAGACTTATGAGCTGAACAAGTTGGTCGATAGGGCTGGTGTGCTGGTATCCGAGGGTGCTGATGTGCTGGAAGTCGGTGGAGTGAAGGCTGGTATAGGGGATGACGTAAGTGTGGATGAAGAGTTGGATAGGGTTATCCCGGCTGTAGGGGAGTTGGCAAAGAGGTTTGACGTACCGGTCGGTGTGGATACTTGGAGGACGAGGGTAATAGAAGAAGCGCTGGCAGCCGGTGCTGTGATGGCAAACGACATTAGCGGTTTTCAGGATCCAGGCTATCTGGAAGCCGTATCTCTTGCCAGGGGGACGGTAGTGGCTACTCATATAAGATTACAGCCAAGGGTATATGATCCGGATCCCATCTATGATGATGTTGTGGAGACAGTAAAGCAGTATCTGGAGGAAAAAGTTGCAGATGCACTCAGGGCGGGCATACCTCCTGACAGGATTATAATTGATCCCGGTCTTGACTTGGGCAAGAATACCGATCATTCCCTCTCCCTGCTTGGGGCTTCGCCGCTCTTTGCCCGGATGGGATACCCCCTTTTTCTGGCGGCATCCAATAAGGACTTCCTTGGCGAATTGCTCGGACTTGGCATCAATGAGCGCGGAGATGCTACCTGTTCTGCTGTATCTATAGGTATAACGTTGGGTTGTAGGGTATTGCGAGTACATGATGTAAGATCGGCATGTATGGTCAGAAATACTCTGGAGCGGCTGGTGAAACCGTTAAGCAGATGATGGTGCAACCCAGTCAATCTTTCAGGCAGGACGAGCATGCCTGACAGGCAGGACGAGTCCGGCAACTCAGACAGCTCTTTCGACCTGGATCAGCCTGGCGAACCGGCAGGGCAACGATCGACAGGACGGAAGAGGCCAGTTCAGCCAGCCGGTAATAAAAATCCCGCCCAGCATGCCAAACCCGCAAAATCTGCGAAGAAAGACGCATCACTTTATCTGATTGAAGGTACCGACCAGGGATTGGTGGACAATGGTCTGGTCGACCTTTTGAACAGGCTATGCGGAGAGTATGAACCTTCAATGGTGGTAGAGGAGTATGGTGGCCCTGATTCAGAGGCTGTGGATGTTTTGCAGGTTGCTGAGGCTCTCTCTACTCCTCCATTCCTTGCGGATAGAAGGATAGTAGTGTTGCGACAGGTGGGTAGGATGCCAAGTGCAGATATATCCAAGCTGGTTGGCGCGATAGATGATATAACGGATGGTGTTCTTCTGGTCATTACAGGAGGTGATAGGACAGTTCCTGCCCCCCTGCGCAAGGTGGTCGGTGAATTGGGCATCATAGTGGATGCAACATCTCCGGCAGAGAGGCAACGCCCAAAGTGGATACATGAGCGGATTTCGAAGTCCCCCCTAAAGATGGATTCCAGAGCAGAGAGCTGGTTGCAGGATCGCCTTGGAGATGACCTTTCACGTCTGGATGGTCTGTTGGGTATTCTTGTTGCTACCTATGGGGAAGGTGCAGTACTTTCCGAGAGTGACTTGGAACCGTTTGCCGGCGAAGCTGGTGTGCTCCCATCGTGGGAGCTAACTGATGCCATAGATGCAGGCAATGCTTCTCTGGCGATGAAGAACTTGCATAGACTGATATTTGCAGGTGAGTTTTATCCGTTAGCGATACTTGCAATTTTATATCGTCACTATGAGTCGGCTTTGCGAGTGGATGGATTGGCCTTGAGAGATGGATCTCAGGCTGCTGAGGTGATTGGGGTAAAGTCAAAGTTTTTGGGTGAGAAGTCCTTACGCCTCTCGCGTCAACTTGGTTATGTTGGCATCTCCAGTGCAATATCGCTCCTGGCTCAGGCCGACATAGACTTAAGAGGCAATACGGCGTTACCTGCTATTACAATACTGGATGTACTGGTGGGTAGACTTAGTAGATTGCGGACAACCCGTCCGGCCTCCAGGCAGAATGTAAGGGCAAGAAGGCATTAAAGCTGTCCGGGCTCTGACATCCAAATAGCGAGCATAAGTCCAGGCGGGTAGTAATGTTGGTTTTGGACGTATTGCGGTACCGATTAGCACTTGTAGGCGGTATCTGATATAATTACACTCCTATGGCAAATATAAAGAGCCAAATAAAGAGAAATAGGCAGAATGAAAGAAGGCGCCAGCGTAATAAGTCGGTACGTTCAGAGATGCATACGAGAACGAAGAACGCACTTGGAGCTATCGAGGCAGGCGATGCGGGAGTCGATGATATGGTGCGGCAAGCCATAAAGAGGATAGATACAGCAGCCGCAAAAGGGATCATCCACTCCAATCAGGCATCCAGGCGTAAGTCGCGCCTTATGCGTAAACTATCGAATTCTTAGATGCTTGTATCCAGAAACGGGTAGGTGGCTGGAGATGGGAGAAATCAAGTAATGAGCAATCAGGACATCGCACATACAAGAATACAATTGATGGATGAGGAGGCAGCGTTAGAGGTTGCATCTGAAGTGGGCGTTCCCAAGATGCTTGCCAAGTTGTCTATCTTTAGGTCTGTCCTGTATCAAAAGAAATACTCCAAGGCACTGAGTGATCTGCTGCTGTGCCTGCTATCCGGAGAGAACCTATCGCATAGGCTGAGGGAGTTAATAATAATGCGCATAGGGTGGACTACCGGTTCTGTGTATGAATGGGCAGAGCATTGGCGTATTGCCCAGTTCTTGTTTGAGGTGCCTCCAGGCGATATTTTGGCGGTGCGTGACTGGGAGGGCTACTCTGGCTTTGACGAGAAAGACAGGGCGGCGCTCAAGGCAGTGGACGATACGGTCAGGTTTGGTGCAATTTCACAGCAAGTATGGGAAGAGCTGGCGGGATTGTTTGACGAGGTGACCCTTGTGGAGTTGGTTGGAGCCATAGGTACCTGGCATATGGTTTCATTCGTGCTTCGTACATTGGATGTTCCGCTTGACGAAGGAGACACTCCCTGGCCGCCTGATGGAGTCGGGCCACAATAGTTTGGCGAAGCTCGTCTTGCGTACGCCTAGAATAGTTTTGGATAAATCGCACAGTGATATTGGATTGTACAGCTTTTACATGGTTGCAGCTGGATCACCCAATGGTCATCTCGGCTGGAGAGCGAGGCTCTTGACCAAATCGCGAGCGCAAGTCCCTGGCTTTAGCCACCGAGAATGCCGTTGACGCACTTTATATAAAAAAAGGAGTAACATTGAGTCATGGCTAATGGAGAAAGACAGAACGACAGTAAGGCAGGTAACAACCAGGCCACAGGCAGGCAGGGTGGCGGCAGGCAGGGTGGCACAGCATCACGAGGTAACCAGGCCACAGGCAGGCAGGGTGGCTCTTCCAAGCCAGGTGGATCGCCCAAGCAGGCTTCAGGCAAAACAGCTTCGTCCAGGCAGGGTGGTACTTCGCATGCAGGCCGCCAGGGAGCATCCAGCCAGCCAGCCAGAGGTCAGAATGCCAAGACGGCCAGAAACCGCCAGATAGCAGATGGATCCGGTCAGGGTAGGTTTGGTGGCGGGCGTTCCACTGTGTTTATGGCTTGGGGTGCTGTATTTATTGTCATAGTTATTGTGGCAGTGGTAGTTGTAGTGAAGTTGACAGGTTCTTCCAGTACGTCGAAGCACACACTATCGCAACTGGCGCCTGCGTCAGTTGTAAAAGATGTCACGGCTATCCCGTTGTCTGAGTACACCTCTGTTGGTTTGCCGAACTCTTCGCTGACAAAAACCATATCATTTTCTCCCCCCATAAAGATGAAAGGGCAGCCATCTCTAAAAGGCCTGGCTTCGGGGAATAAGCCGGAGGTGTTCTTTTTTGGCGCCGACTACTGCCCGTTCTGTGCTACGGAAAGATGGCCACTCGTTATGGCGCTAAGTAGGTTTGGCACATTCAGCAACCTGCATATTACAACCTCATCTGCTATAGATGTGTATCCCCAGACAAATACCTTCAGCTTCTACAAGTCGAGCTACTCCAGCCCCTATCTCTCTTTCATCCCAGTAGAGTACGAGACAAACCAACCACTGGCTTCAGGTAATGGCTATACCCCTCTTATGACGCCGACCAAGCTGGAAAATACGATCGTATCGAAATACGATGGGCCTCCATACACAGGCCCTCAGACCTCCTCTTCGTCGTCCGGCGCAATACCTTTTGTAGATATAGGCAATAAGGCGATCATATCCGGCGCCAGCTATACACCTCAATTGTTGAGTGGTTTGAACTGGTACAATATTGCCAGCCAGATAAAGGGAGGTAAAACCACCCTGGCCAGGGCAGCTATTGGTGTTGCCAACTATATCTCGGGTGCAATTTGCTCCATTACAAATGATCAGCCTTCCTCTGTATGTAACAGTGCTCCCGTAAAAACTGCCCAGAGTAATCTCGGTCTTGGCTAGCGAAGTGGCTGCCTGTGGTGGAGCTGAATATAACTGGATACGTACTGGGGAAGATGCCGGTGTATTCAACCGGTTGTAGTGCTGTCATGAATCGGCTGCTTCGTGGTTATATGTTTTTGGTTCTTCCGGAGATAACCCATGTCTGAATCTGGAAGTCGCAGTAAGCGGCATTTATGGCCGTATGGCCTACCCTGGCAGGTTCCTGTATCAATTGTGTTGACTCTTGTTGGACTTGGCGTATCCACCTACCTAACTGTAGTGCACTACGACACCGCCGTTCCCCTGGCGTGCCCAAACACGGGAGTCATCAACTGTGCTTTAGTGGTCACCAGTCCGCAGTCAATTATATTTGGTCTTCCTGTTGCAGTATATGGCGATATATGGCTTTTAATAATGCTTGTCTTGTTTCTACCGTGGGCGTGGTACGCTTCGGCCGGACTGGGGAAGCTGGGTGAACGCTTTGGAGTCTGGATAGGTTATGTTCGCTTGGTGGGAATCTTTGTAGCTATGGGGTTTGTGATATACCTCATATACTTGGAGTTGTATGTCATTAACCATATTTGCTTATGGTGCACCTCGGTGCATGCCATTACATTCCTGCTTCTTCTCACCGTAGTATCCTCGATACGCTGGTCGTTGGGAAATGGCTTCCCAGCTCCACAGGACGGCGGTGATTTGGAAGATTATGATGATCCAGAGGAATCGGATACTATAACTGTAGATGTCTCAGATCCATTGTAGATGACCAATAGGCAGAGAGAAGGCACATGGAGGACTCCTGTCCGCAGCATCCAGAATGCCTGTTGCATTACTGATATGTACTCACGGAGAGGTGGCAAATCTCATGGTAAAATTGCTCGGTGATATATAAACAAGCTGCCTTATTGTAAGTCTGAACCGAGTCGTGCCGCTGCAGCCCGGTCGAGGAAGAGGGTTGCATTATCGTGCAGGCGCAACAGCGAGGCGGGGCAGTCGGGTGATATGTCGCCCTTGAGCATATTCAGTACTGCATCAGCCTTATGCTTACCGGTGCATACTGTAATAATGCACCTGGCGCTAAGTATGGCCGTCATGCTAAGCGTTATGGCCATGTTTGGCGCCTCATCTATATTGCCGAAAAGCCCCTCTTCCACTTGGCGCAATCTGGTGCTTTCATCCAGATACACCACTTTTACAAGTGGCCATTTTGTTCGATATTCCCTTACAGGTAGCGAATTTCCTTCTTGAGGCTCCCTGTCTTCGCGAACAAGATCATCGTACTCACCAGTTTCCATCCGGTTGCTACCGCTTCCATCTCCTCTGGCGGACATTTCGCGAACAAGATCACTGTACTCGCCGGGTTCTATAGAGCCCGGTTCATTGAAGGCAATATGGCAGTTATCGCCTATGCCGAGCATGCAGATATCCGGTGAGTGGACACTTAGTTCTCCCGCATACCGGTCACATTCTTTTTGTGGATCGAGCGTACCATCTATAAGATGTAGCCGGTCAGAGCTTATACCTATTTTGTCTGCGATCTTCTCTTTTATAAATCGAGCAAAGCTGGCAGGATGGTCAATACCTATACCGGCAAACTCATCCAGATGAAATATCCTGATTTTTGACCAGTCGACAGGTAGGGCGGTGAGGGAGCTTAGAACTGGAATCTGCGTCTCTCCGGTAGCAAACACTGCGTATGCCTCATCACTCAAGGCAGATGTATGAGCAAGTTCATCTGCTATGGATTTTGCAACCAGTTGTTGATCATTTTCGACTACTACCCTGAGCCGGTCAAATAACGAATAGTTAACCATTGCAATATGATACCCCTTATAAGTAGTGGCAATAGGAGAATGCCCGCCATAGCTATGCAGCCTCAAGTGCTTGGCGCACTGGCCAAAAAGCGTGTATTGTATCTAGGCGATGGACGATGAGCCTATAATGGACAACGAACCAGTTATGGGGAATGATCCCAAGCACCTCAATGGTAAACCTGCTGTCGGGTCAAAGTACAGCGCGCATACCGAAAGGGTGAGGCGGAGGTCGCTTTTATATCGCTTGATTATTGCCGTGATAGCGGTAGCGGTATTGGCGGCGGGCGCTCTTGCATATTTCTCTTTTCCCTCCAGCACATCAAGTGTAAAAACCCATAAGACCACAAAAGCAAAGAGAGGGCGACGCAGGGATAATAGCGGTAAGGGTTCAGGGTCTCGTTCTACAAACGCAGTGTTCAATGGAAAGTATGGAGTGGAATCCGAGTGGATTATTCAGCAAAACAAGCTCCCCGGTACCACAGCATGGAATATAACAGGTGCACAGACCCCCAACGGCATTATGGGCTATGCAAACCATATACAGGCAACCGATGGCCAGACTGTAACACTCTATGTCTCCACCCAGGCATCCAGCTTTTATGTAGATGCTTTTCGTATGGGATACTATCAGGGCAAGGGTGGACGTCTAATCTGGCAATCATCAAGTGTTGTGGGTAAGGTTCAGCCTGCCTGCCCGCTTACCCCGGGAATCAACATGATACAGTGCAACTGGTCACCTTCTCTTAGTTTCCCCATTACGAGTAGCTGGCCTCAGGGTCAGTATCTGCTAAAGCTCATTGGCAGCGGCGGGCAGCAGAGTTACGTACCTCTCACTATCTGGGATCCCAATAGCCATGCTGCCTATGTAATCATGTCTGGATCAATTACTCAGCAGGTGTTCAATCCGTTTGGTGGCTATGATCTCTACCAGGGTGCTACCCCGTGTGCCCCCAATCATTATCCATGTTCCAGCCGTTCCAGGGTAGTATCTTTTGACAGGCCATATGCTTATGGTAATGGTGCCGCCAGTTACTTGAGCCTGGTCTATCCGTTGACTCGTTTTGCTGAGCAACACGGTCTGGATGTGACCTACTGGACTGACCTGACCTTGGCAGAGCACGGCAATCTATTGACCGACCATAGAGTGCTCATCTCTCCGGGTCATGATGAGGAGTGGGACCTGCTTATGCGCCAAGCTGTAGTAGCCGCCGCCGCTAAGGGGGTAAATCTTATTTTTTTCGGAGCAAGCCCCATATTACGCAAGGTGCGTCTACAGCCGTCACCTATTGGCCAGGATATGCAAGTGGTTAACTACCGTAATCCAGTCAAGGATCCACTTTACGGAGTGGACAACGCCAGGGTCAGCCAGAACTGGTGGGGGCAACCTCCAGCCGGCCTCCCTGCAAGTACCTTGGTAGGAGCAAGCTATATAGGTTACAACAATTACACCAGTTATCCATTGGTAGTGTCTGATGCATCCTCATGGTTCTTTGCCGGTACGGGTTTGGCCAATGGCGCGCAGGTACCCGGGGTACTGACAACTGATTTCCAGGCGTATAATCCTACCCGCTCTAATAATCCACCCGGAGTGCAGATATTGGCTCATTCGCCGGTAACAGTGGAGTTCCATCCAAACCGCAAATATGCAGATACGACATATTACACTATGGCAACCGGCCATGCCGGCATTTTCCAGAGTGGCACCAATAGTTGGATACCTCATCTGGTGGGTTGCCCGCCATCTACCCCGCATTGCCCGGACTACTACATAAGGATAATGACAGGTAACCTGCTCAAGCTATTTGGAGGAGGTCCGGCTGGACTTACCCAGCCATCAATATCGAACTGGCGCCAATTTTACGGCTAATCCCAAACGGCCTAAGGATAAGCTACTCTTCCCTGCATGAATACTCCATTATGGATAAGGAAGCTCCTTATTCGATTGCCGGCCACAATGGCATCCCTGCCGACCAACCCCTGAGACGCCTCGTACTCATCTATCTGGGCATCTATCTCCCTACGCCCCTTTGCGCTTATAGCCATATCACCCTGCTTAGTCTTGCGGAAACAGCCTTCTAGGAGAGTATCAGGGTCACTGTCGGCATACTTGCAGAAACCCTGTAGGCTTTTTGCCCACATGAGTGACTCATCCTCATGTCCTTCGCATCCAACGCCCACATCAGCCAGCCACCGTTTCACTGAAGGAAGTGCCTGCAATGCTTCAATATCATCAAGATTGTCAATTGTCATATAGTAATCTCCTTATTCACTCGGGTAGTCAAAATGTTTATTAGATTCCGATGGTCCAACTGCTATTCGGGTAATCCAAACATCCTGGATAGCATCTTGACCTCCTGCTCCCTGTAGGGGAATGGGCCGGGTTGCTGGATCATGCCTTCTTTCTTGAGCAGCTCGGTCACCTCTGGATCCTCTTTCCATGGATTGTTGCAATGCCCTTCAAAGAATAGTTCGCTCAAAGGCTTCCTGGGGCGTTGGCCGCCTGCTTCAGGCTCTTCCAGCGGGTATCCTACCAACTGCAGCCAAACCGGGATCCAGGTGTCCGGTACCCCAAAGGCATCCTTTACCTCCTTGGTAGCTGTGAATGCATGAAGACATGTACCCAGTCCCTCGTCTACGGCAGCATTTACTGCATTGCATATAGCTATACCAGTCTCTACCGCCCCCATAAACATAAGAGCCATTGGCTCATTTGCTATAGGTGAAAGTACCTGTGGCCAGAGAAAGTCATCCACATAGGCATCTGACCACCCATGTGAAGCACTCAGTGCATGCTGAGCGACCAATTCCTTGAGCCTGTCTTGTACCCCTTTGGGATATTCTACGTCAAAGTACCAGAAAATATATACAGGGGCAAGATCCAGCTCGGCCGAGGTGGTCGGGTTGCGCAGGGCATCTCTGATCTCCATGGGCAACTCGTCACGCTGGATGACCAACGCTCTCGGATAATCTGCATTCATTGAGCGCGTCGCCCTGTTCGCCGCCTCAAGCATAATTTGCAGCTTCTCTCTTTCGACCGGTTTCCATGGCTTGAGCCACCTTACACTCCTTCGTGTTCCTACTACTTTCTTGAACTCCAATTCATTCTCCTTTCATCAGTTTGTAGCAACGTGCAACCTCCGTTCATTCGGGCGGACAGCTTCTAGCCCATTCTCCCGGGGACTTCCTTTTTGTGCTTCCTACTTCACATCCATTCTATCCCATGTACCTGCAGTGATACCTCTTTCCTTGAGCTCCTGGTAGCGCACTCTCTGTGTGCCGGTCTTTGGCAATTCATCCATAATTTCGACATATCGTGGTATTGCATAACGTGCAATCTTGTCTTCGCAATACGAGATTAAGTCTGCGGGATCTATTGTTTCACCTGGACGCGGGACGACACATATCTTTACTTCATCTTCACCCAACTCGGAAGGTACTGGGTGGGCAGCTGATTCGAGTACCTTGGGATGAGAGTTCACCACAGTTTCAATCTCCCACGCAGATATATTTTCACCGAGTCTGCGAATTGATTCTTTCTTTCTGCCCCTGTAGTAGTAGTAGCCCTTGGCATCACGCATGGCAAGATCGCCTGTATGGAACCAACCTCCAGCCCAAGCGTTTTCGGTAGCATCCGGTAGGTTGTGGTATTCGCTTAGCTGCCCGGAGGGGTGTCTGAATACGAGTTCGCCTACCTGGCCTGCTTCCAGGTTGGAGCCATCTTCATCTACAATGGCAAATTCGCACTCGCCAATCGGCTTTCCCATAGAACCTACCTTTCCGGTATCGTTCAGCAACAGCCCGGGGGCATCTACCATCCCGTAAAACTCGACTATTCGTACACCAAAGCGTTTCTCAAACTCTTCCCACTTGTCTGCGGGACATCCTGCAGACAGCACTACTCTCACCGGATGATCTCTATCCTGTGTGCTGGGGGGTTGTTTCAGTAGTATGGAAATCATGCCGCCAAGAGTATTGAATTCGACTGCATTGTAGCGTTTGCATTCCGAGAACATCTTTGATGCGCTGAACCTCTCTCCAAGCGCCAATTTGGCATCCAGGACAATAGATCCCATAGTGGATATGAGAAGTGCGTTGCCATGGAAGAGTGGCAGTGATGTATAGATAGTCTCTCCCGCCTTCACCCCAAGAGAGAGTATAAGAGGCAGGAATCCACTGGCTCCATTACTACTCTTCTGCACCACTCCCTTTGGGGGTCCGGTGGTTCCCGAAGTATAGAGCATGGCAGTTCCTGTAGAGGGAGTATCAATTTCTACATCCAGAGGGCCGTCTCCTGCCTGGAGCAGAGTATTAAAATCAACACCTCCCGCAAGTTTTCCACCCACTACTATTGCTCTATTCAGGCTCGGGGTATCTTTACGTACCGAGTCGACTATATCGCTCAATGTACTATCTACGACAACGGTAGAGCTACCGGAATCTGCCAGGATATGAGCGAGCGACGGCCCTCTTTGTGCGATGTTTATAGGAACAGAGGATGCCCCCAGAAAGTTTGCAGCAAAGTGAGTCCAGAGAAACTCAGGCCGATTTGCCATCATTATTGCGACCTTATCACCGGGCCGTACTCCCTGTTCCAGAAGCCCGTTAGCCACTCTCTGGGTATTGGCCAGCGTATCAGCCCACGAGAAAGTCTCATCTCGCCATAAGAGCCATTCCTGATCGGGGTGCTCCGCTACCCTGCCACGGATCAGTTGCTCTATTAGTCCCTGTTTACGTTCACTCATAATGTCACCTTACCACCAGTCGTACCTTTGTAATTTATCGTATTTCCGCTTATTATTCTGCAAGCAGCTCTACGCTGTTTCGTCGCTCGACATACGTGTTTTACTGGCAATCATCCTTCCCTACCAGTATCATCCTGCCAGCGAAATAGGCAGGCTCATGGCATCTGGTATCCCATAGCAGTCGATTATACGCCTTGAAGCTATCAGCCCGAGAAACTCATTGACCCCATCTTCAATGGTAGACGAACGTGCATCACGTATTAGCTTTTCCACAAGCATTCCTTTGGACAGTCCCATTCCACCAAAGACCTGTATGGCTTTGCTTGCTACATCGAATGCCGTTTGAGTAGCCGTCACCTTCGCTGTTATCGCAAATGGAACGCTTGGACTTGTATTGTTGTAGTAAAGGGCGGCACGTGCAAACGCTCTGGATTGCTCCACTTTTGCAAACATGTCAAATATCATGCCTTGAACGAGTTGGTGCTCCGATATCGCCTTTCCACCCTGTACTCGTACCTTGGAGTACTCTAGTGCCTCCTCAAATGCAGCTCTGGCCAGACCTGTGAATATGAGCGACATGCCAGAATTCGCCGTTACCAGAGTAAGGTCCAGCAGCTCTTTGTAAAAATCGGGACCGACCAGTATGTATTCCGACGGGATGCGTGCTTCATCAAAGAAGATCTCACCCTGATTGAGGCTACGTTGCCCCAGCTTATCCAGGGGCGGACCCTTGGTGACCCCAGGTATGTCCAGTGGTACTACTGCAACTGCGCCACCTGCCATGCCCCTTGAAGGATCTACTGTGCAGAAGAGCAGAGCATGAGTAGCAATAGTGCCATTTGATACCCATGCCGATTTCTGGCCGGTTATCACCCACTCATCGCCATCCTGGTATGCCCTGCAACTACCCGCGGTATCTCTTTCCTGGAAGGAATCTATGCCGGCAGCCAGCTCGTCCGATCCATGCCCCGGCTCAGTGATAGCCCAGCATCCTATGTGGTGACCCTCGGTATCTGCGACAAAGGGTGCAACCACCTCATCAATCAGTCTCTTGTTTCCGGTCAGCTTGGCCAGATGTGCCGCAAAGACAAACGGTATGGAAGCAACACCCAGGCTTACGGCCAGATCTGGCGCTCCCCATCCGAACTCTTCGGTTACAAGCGCCTGCGCTGTGGCATCCAAATTGGCGCCACCGAACTCTTCTGGAATGAGCATGGCGTGGTGTCCTGCCTGAAACCATTTATGGAATGCGGACCAAAGCGGAGACTGCTCTGAAATCACCTCTTCGGGAGACATGCCATCCAGCACAGCTGCTGTCGGCCTCATGACATCTTCTGCAAAGGCATGTGCCTGTTCGACAAGAGGTATATAGTCCGACGGTATGTCCGGGTTTAACTCTTGATACTTGGGCATTCTGCTACTTGTCATCTGTTGGGACTCCCTTCATCCATTTGGTCTGTATCTCCTTTCTCTACGAGGACGGCTATGCTTACGTATTGTATGCCTGCCATTTTACATATTCCTCGTTTACCTTTCCTCTCTCCACCCCACTGTGCGATTTTCTGGTTTGTTCCTTTCCGCCAGATACTATACCTACCTCCGCTTGGTATCCGCTTTTGCGCTATTTTGTTGCACTTATCTCGTTACTGTTCTTACTATACGCCTTTTTGACATATATGTCAATAAGATTGACCCAAGTAGTGCTATTTGTGACCAAAGTCCCTACAGGGATCCCGGTATGTGGTCACCAGGGAACGCATTAGTTCCTACCCATGCTTCCCAATATTTCATAATACGATGTGATACCACTGGTAGCGCTTGTTCGCATAGACTGGTCTCACAATGAGCAGTAACTATCGATCCGGGCAGAAGGCTGTCGGCCCGTCTGAAGAGTTGATAAGACGGCGCCACCTGCGGAAAAAATATCGTAGAAGAATTAGGGTAGCAAGAGTAGTAATAGCCCTGATATTGGCCGGTGGGGTAGCTGTGCTGGTAACAGGACCATCCGGAGACCTGCGCTTTTTCAAGAAATTGGCCACCTCCACAACCTCCAAAAAGCATCGTATAACGAGTACATCATCAACAGGGGTAAGTACCAGCACTACTACCAGTACCTCTGTCCCTGTTACCTCGACTACCACCAGCCCGGCCAGCATGGATCCTGATGCAGTAGGGGTACGTTCGTTTACTTTTGTGGATACCAGTAGATTGATCTACCCGCCACATACGGCTACCGGACAACCGGAACCACGTACTCTGGTCACCTACCTTTACTATCCAGCGATTAGCCCCAAATCGGAAGGGGCATCGTCGTCGGGGAATAGAGACACCAGCCAATATGGGCCGTCACAGATCAATGACCTTCCCCGTGCATATGGCAGCAAACCATTGCCGTTGATAGTCTTTGCCCATGGATTCGACCTTTGGCCGTGGCAGTACCAGCCGCTACTCTATTCATGGGTAAACGCTGGCTTTGTGGTCGCCGCGCCTATATTTCCGCTGACCAATCCTGATGCACCGGGAGGCTTGTTTGAAGAAGATATAGTCAATCAGCCCCAGGATGTCAATTTTGTACTCTCTCAGCTCCTTGGTTTGAACAGTCAGGCTGGCAGTCCAATAGATGGTCTAATAAATACTTCCGAGATAGGGATAGCAGGTCACTCGGATGGAGGAGAGACCATGATGGCTGTAGGCTACGATACCTGTTGTATCAATCATGAGGTAAAAGCCGCCGCCATACTATCAGGTGCAAAACTCTACATTGATGGAGGGAGCTATTTTCCGCCAGGTACCCCCCCGTTGCTAATTGTGCAGGGTACTGCCGATACGGTCAATTTGCCGCAGCATTCTGAGAATATTTGGGAAGAGGCGCCTCCTCCCAAATACTTCCTTCAGCTTGTTGGGGCAGGCCACTACCATCCCTATATTCACAGCGATCCATTTGAGGAGGCGGTGGCAAAGGTAACCACTGATTTTTTCCTGAGGGAGTTAGTAGGTGTTTCACAGCCATTCCAAGGGCTATCTTCGCCTGGGTCACTGCCGTCATTTGCTCAGCTCCAGGAGGATCCCTGATAGAATTGAGCCGTAGCTGGAGCAATCTCCGTAATTGGGCGGTTGGGCTCGGAGTTGTCTTGGCTACCTCCCCATAGGGCAGTCTGGGAGAGCTTTTGTTAGCGTTGTGGCCAGATTTAGGGCAGTACGCATTAAGAGGTCGGAAGATATACGACAAAATTGTCTGTATAGGATGTCATGCTGATACAATACAGGCGGGTAGTTATGCAGCCCAAGTTATCGGCATACAATTAGATTACCAGGACAGGATAGGAGAGTAAGAGTATATGAAAGAGTTTCTCGATGCAATCGAGTCAGGCGCAAGTGGTGACGATATAGCAGCCATACCCATTCCTGAATCGTACAGGGCTGCATACTTGTCGCGTGACGAACTTGATATGTTTGAGGGCTTGCCAAGCAGCGAGAAGGACCCGCGTAAGTCGCTACATATAGGAGAAGTAGCGGTTCCCGAATTGGCTCCCGATGAAGTGTATGTGGCAGTTATGGCTTCATCTATAAACTTCAATACCGTTTGGTCCGCCATTTTTGAGCCTGTGCCCACCTTTGCCTTTTTGGCCAGACTGGGCAGGGAGAGCGCATATGGATCCAGGCACGATTTGCCGACACATGTAGTCGGCTCGGATGCTTCAGGGGTGGTGATACGCACCGGCCCGGGTGTACATAATTTTCACCCGGGAGACAAGGTGGTCATTCACTGCAATTATGTGGATGATCAGGACCCGGCTGCTCATGAGGACTCCATGAATGCTTCCAACCAGAGGATATGGGGGTATGAGTCCAACTTTGGTGGACTGGCTGACCTGACCGTCGTGAAGGCAAATCAGCTTATGCCCAAACCGGCGCACCTTACCTGGGAGGAAGCAGCGGTCAACGCACTTTGCAACTCTACGGCCTATCGTATGATCGTATCTCATAACGGTGCAGGTATGACCCAGGACCAGAGTGTTCTTATCTGGGGAGCTACCGGTGGCATAGGCGCCTATGCGGTTCAACATGTACTGAACGGTGGCAGTATCCCGGTGGGGGTGGTATCTTCACCTGAAAAGGTAGAGCTCTTGCATAAATTGGGTGTCGAAGCGGTCCTGGATCGAAGGGCACAGGCATACAAATTCTGGAAAGATGAGTTTACCCAGGATGAGTCGGAATGGAGAAGGTTCGGCAAGGATATAAGGTCGCTGATAGGCCAGGACCCCGATATTGTATTTGAACATATTGGCCGCCAGACCATGGGAGCGTCGGTATTTGTAGCAAAGCGCGGCGGGGTAATAGTGACCTGTGCTGCAACTTCAGGCTACATGATCGAATATGACAATAGGCACCTATGGATGAAGCTGAAGACCATAAAGGGATCCCACTTTGCAAACTACAGGGAAGCCTGGGCTGCCAATGATTTAATAGTGAGAGGTAAGGTAGTTCCTACGCTATCTTACACATATCCTCTGGAGCAGGTAGGTGAGGCAACCTACCAGGTACATCACAACTTACATGAGGGAAAGATCGGGGTGCTCTGCCTTGCCCCTCGTGAGGGTATGGGAATAGATGATCCTGCATTCAGGGAGCAGGTAGGTGAGGATAGGCTGAATTTGTTCAGGGCGAACAGGCATGAGTGATCAGATTCATTCTGAGGTGATGCCTGAGTTAAAACCGCTGATAAAGGGGATAGACCATATAGGCATAGCGGTGTTCGACCTGGAGCAGGCCATATCGCAGTACCGGACAATATGGGGAGCTGAGGTAGCGCATCAAGAATATATCGAGAAAGATCGGGTCAATGAGGCATTGGTAGCAGTAGGTGGTTCCTACCTGCAGTTTCTTTCGCCGGCAGACCCATCTTCGCCGGTAGCAAAATTTCTGGAGCGTCGGGGAGAGGGCATCCATCACATAGGCTATAGGGTGGATAATTGCTCTTACGCTGTAGGGGTATTGAAAGCTGCCGGCATGAGGCTAATTGACGAGGCGCCCCGTCCCGGTTCCAGAGGTACTACAATAGCTTTTGTGCATCCCGCTTCTGCAAATGGCATGCTCATTGAGTTGGTTGAGGAATAATCGAGTTGGTTGAGGAATAATGGATATATCTGAACAGATAAAGATTTTAACTACGCGCAAGGAAGAGGCTACTCACCCGGGATCGGCGAAAGCTATAGAGCGCCAGCACGAAAAGGGAAAGATGACCGCCAGAGAGCGTGTGGAGTACCTCTTGGACGAAGGCTCCTTCCAAGAGCTTGATATGCTTGCCAGACATAGGGCGCATGGTGTTGGCCTTGATCATACAAGACCGTGGACAGACGGGGTAATTACCGGGTTTGGAACTATAGACGGCAGGCAGGTATGTGTGTTCAGCCAGGATTTTACCGTATTTGGAGGTGCCCTGGGTGAGGTATTTGCTGAGAAGATACATAAAATAATGGATCTCGCACTCTCACTCGGTGTTCCCATGATTGGCATAAATGACGGAGCCGGTGCCCGCATACAGGAGGGAGTGGTCTCACTGCACAGCTACGGGGGTATTTTCCATCGTAATGTTTTGTCATCTGGGGTAATCCCGCAGATAAGCGTAATCATGGGTCCATGTGCGGGAGGGGCAGTCTACTCGCCCGCTATGACCGATTTCATATTTATGGTTAACAATACAAGCCACATGTTTATCACAGGACCTGATGTTGTAAAGGCTGTTACCGGCGAAGATGTTACGTTGGAGGAACTTGGGGGTGCTATGACTCATGCTACCAAGTCCGGTGTAGCAACCTTTGTAGCTCCCGATGAGAAGTCGTGCCTTGACGATGTGCGCTTTCTTTTGTCGTTCCTCCCCTCAAATAATCTTGAGGAGCCTCCCTACGAGGAGACGGAGGATGACCCTGATCGCCTTACGCCGGAGTTGATTGAGCTAATGCCATCCTCATCCAACCAGCCTTACGATATGAAGAAAGTAATATATGCCGTAGTGGATGATGGAGAATACCTGGAGTTTCATCCTCACTGGGCACAGTCGATTACCTGCGGGCTCGGTCGCATAGACGGTCATGTCGTCGGCATAGTGGGGAATCAGCCCTCTGTGCTGGCAGGGGTTCTGGATATCAGCTCATCAGAGAAGTCAAGCCGTTTTGTCCGGATGTGCGACTCATTCAACATCCCTTTGGTTACTTTTGTGGATGTACCGGGTTTTATGCCTGGAACCGATCAGGAGTATGGTGGGATTATACGCCACGGCGCCAAGCTGCTGTACGCTTACTGTGAAGCTACAGTCCCACGTATACAGTTGATTACCCGTAAGGCATACGGTGGAGCATATGTGGTTATGAACTCCAAATCCATAGGGGCAGATCTGGCATATGCGTGGCCGTCGGCAGAGATGGCAGTCATGGGGCCTGATGGAGCTGTAGAGATAGTATATCGCCGAGACCTGAAAGAGGCTGCGGATCCGGTAGCCAGACGTGCAGAGCTGGTGGAAGAGTATAGAGAGAGGCATGCAAATCCATACCTTGCAGCCGAAAGAGGTTTTATCGACGATATCATCGACCCGACTGATACCAGGAGAGTGTTGGCCGGAGCTCTTAGGATGCTTATGTCCAAGCGTGAAGAGCTTCCTCGCCGCAAGCACGGCAATGTGCCCTTATGAGTACTTTGGCCCGGCCTCTTAGCTGCTATCTCTTGGTTCGCAAGCACGGCAATGTACTCCTACGGGTAAGCATATGAGCCGGCAGGCCGCTTCTTCTTCGCCTGAAGATGATCTTCCGGATGAGGTTGCAGCAGCAATGATCGTTGCCGGGGTTGCCAGCCTTGTACGTGCTCGTAGCGAAGTAACCACAACAAGGAACTCCGATATGGATTCCAGAGAAGATGCTCTATGGAAGTTCAGCGGTAGGTGGTGGGCTGCTCCTCTGGTACTTCGCAGGAGTCGCCCGATAAGGTAAATCCATGCGGATTGCCCTTTGCCAGCTTGATGTCGTTGTAGGAGACATACCGGGGAATGTATCCAGGATATCTGATGCCTACCGTGTGGCGGTGGAGCATGGGAGTAATCTGGCTGTCTTCAGCGAACTCTCCATTACAGGATACCCCCCGGAAGACCTGGTGTTAAAGAGGTCTTTTGTGGAAAGAAGCATTGAAGCTCTACAGGAGCTGTCATCTATCACGTCCAGCTGTCGTATGGTGGTGGGGTTTGTCGATCATCCGCGGAGCAACCAGAAAGCAGGCAGGAACTCTGCTGCACTTTGTGGCGATGGAAGGATTCTCGGCGTATATCATAAAAAGCTTCTGCCCAACTATGGTGTATTCGATGAGGAGCGCCTCTTTGAGCACGGTGATACGCCGTATGTAATTTATGATTTCAATGGCATGAACATAGGCATATCCATCTGTGAAGACATGTGGTTTGCCAACGGCCCTTTGGCGGTACAGGCCAGGGAGGGCGCCAGGCTTATTGTGAACATCAACGCTTCCCCCTATTCGTTGGGCAAGCTGGATCAGCGAAAGCAGGTACTTGCGCAACGTGTGGAGGAGACGAAGTCCGTAGCACTATCTGGTGAGGGGTGCGCAATAGTGTATGTCAACCAGGTAGGTGGGCAGGATGAGCTTGTCTTTGATGGCGCCTCAATGGTGATAGACAGCCAGGGAGTATTGGTAGCCACGGCACGCCAGTGTGCAGAAGAGATTATGATAGTAGATCTGGCCTTGGACTCCTCCTCGGGGGGGGTAGTGCCGGTAGATCATAGCACGGTACATCACCTAACCCCCTTGGGGGAGCCGGTAGAATCTTCCAGTTACACTGAGATATTTGCTGGCGAGGCTGTGTCTGCATCACAGATTACACCCGCCACAGATGCGAGCGGAGTGCCCAAGCATCCAGCCGGGGTGCACGGTATCCATTTCGCAGGAAGGAAGGCTGATAAGCAAGAGAAAGACAGGGTAGTTGGTGGGGTGGACGGAGCATCGGAGGCGGAGATATACAGCGTTCTCGTTCTTGGGACGCGCGATTACCTCTTCAAGAATGGTTTTTCTGACGCAGTTATAGGACTCTCAGGAGGGATAGATTCGTCACTGGTGGCGATAATCGCAGCCGATGCCATTGGAAGTTCACATACGCATTGTGTGGCAATGCCATCCAGGTATTCGAGTGCAGGCTCCCTGGAGGATGCTCGTTTACTGGCAGAGAATGTCGGCATTGATCTGTCGGTAGTGTCGATAGAAGAGGCGCATAATGTACTTGCCAATGGACTTAAAAGTGCCTTGGGAGCTGAACCAGCCGGGCTTGCGGATGAAAATATGCAGTCTCGTATTCGTGGGGTTATTTTGATGACTATTTCGAATGCCAATGGTTGGATGGTTCTTACTACGGGAAATAAGAGCGAACTGGCTACCGGGTACTCTACCTTATATGGAGATACTGCCGGAGGCTTTGCAGTCATTAAGGATGTTCCAAAGACCATGGTATATCGGCTGGCGCGTTACCGTAACAAGTTGGCAGAGCGAGATCTTGTACCCAAAAGTGTTCTGGACAAGCCGCCATCTGCCGAACTTAGACCTGGTCAACGAGATGACCAGTCGTTACCTCCATACGACATACTCGATCCAATAATGAATGGGCTGGTGGAAGAGGATCTGTCTATTGATGAGATGGTAAGTAGGGGATTTGATCCTCAGACCGTTTATATGGTGGCGCGCTTAATTGATTTGGCCGAGTACAAGAGAAGGCAATCACCACCTGGGATAAAAATTACCTCCAAAGCATTCGGGAAGGATAGAAGGGTACCTATTACCAACCACTATCATGAGGCGCCGGAGCGGAGTCGTTAGAGGTGAATTGCCGACCAGGATCGCATCTTGGGGCTGTAGTCCTGGTATAGTCGGGCTATGAGGTTTTATTTTGATCAAGCGCTCCTGCGAACCGGGGTTGCAATTGAGCCGTCCGGCATCGTGGAAAGAGCCAGGTATACCAGAGCATTTGCCTGGATAGAGCAGAGATTGTTTGAAGTGGTAGGCGGATGGGCTTCCAGGGAGACAGATGCCATGCTCAAAGTGCTGTTCGATACGGAAAGCAGGGTGCATGGATGGAACTCTTTGCTATGGAAGGATGAAATGCCTCCGGAGGGATCGTTGAGAGCTGAGCAGGTATTGTCGTCAGAGGACCTTAATATACTGGTGGCTCCCGGTTTTGTAACTGTTCTGGATAGCATAGAGGCCAATGGGCGGGATGTGGGTGTCGTGTCCTATGCGCATCTGGGTATCTTATGCAGGGTCATTCTTCCAAGGTTGTTGCTCACATATCGTATTCATATGGCCAGCCTCTCCCCGGTGACCGACGGCTCATTTGCTCGTTCTATCAGCATAGTATATGACGATATAGTCGACCTTTGGCATGCGGCCAGCCTGACGTTTGAGACGGAATGGATGCATAGGGTAAGTGAAAGTATTGGTGATGATTCTCATGCAGCTACCGCTGATGTCGCTTCTCACGTCGCTGGAATGGAGTTTGACGAGTATGTTCGATGGGCGGAAGCACAGATAAATGGCATGGGTGGTGTGGAACAATCCGAGATTACTATCGGTCTTTTACGTTACCGGGTGGGTTATACTCCCTCTTCCTCCCTATCTGCTCCCACTTCGCTTTCCAATGAGAACTGATTAGCTTGGCTTCTGTGTCTCGCGCGTCTTGGAGGACTACTTTTGGGAGGCTTGTAGAATGTTTGGTAAATTGTAGATGTGTCTGTAAGTGGTAGTAGAAAGAGGAGAGCGTTGCCCTCCATGTCGTCATCTCTGGCGCTGCTGTCAGAACTACGTTACGAGCAGTCCGATCCGGACCGTTTTTACAGACTACTTGCTGAGGATACTGCGGATATTATCCAATTGTATTCCGGTTATGATGGAAAGCTTGTACTTGAGGTGGGGTCAGGACCGGGAGATCTGTCCGAAGCTATTAGAGCGAGAGGGGGTAGGGTATTGGCGGTAGATAGAAGCTGGGAAGAGATTCATTGCAGGCAGAGGTCGTTGGAATCTATTGCGATTGCTGACGGCTGCTTGCTTCCCATTCACGACGGGACATTTGATCTGGTGTGTTCCTCTAATGTTTTGGAGCATGTGCCTACTCCTTCTTCCATGGTTAGTGAGATGATCAGAGTTGCCAGACCTGGAGGCATCATATACTTGAACTACACGACATGGCTTTCACCCTTTGGCGGACATGAGACCTCGCCGTGGCATTTTTTTGGTGGAAGGTGGGCAGCTGCACGTTATACGAAAAAAAATGGTCATCCACCAAAGAATTTCTATGGCGAAAGTCTCTTCCCTGTGGGTGTTCGGACGTTCAAGAGAATGCTTGCCAGGAAGATTGACGGTGTTGTCGTTGTAGATATGTTTTCCAGATACCTTCCACGGTGGTTGGATGTGGCTGTGCATGTTCCCATATTGTCGGAGTTGTCTACACTGAATTTAGCTGTAGTGATGCGAAAAAAAGATAGCGATCTTTGATGAAGCTGTACGGTGATTGTTGCTTTGGGCAAGCGGTAGGATGCTTGTCACTGCAGCTGGTAGTTGTAGGCAACTGTAGATGAACAGTGATTTTGGGCAAGCGGTAGGATATTTGTGTCCAAACAGGTCGTTGTAAAGAAGGCCGCCACGATCAGGCAGGAAAAGCTTAAGGTGAAATATGGTAGCCGGAGCATCGCAGCTGCAGCTCCGATTGTCATTGCCGGTATTGCCACAGCTCTGGCCAGTGTCGGAAGTACTGTAGTAGTGGCAAGATTGTTGGTTCCCAGGGAGTATGGGGCGCTTACACAATTGCTTGGACTATTCTTTATACTTTCCATGCCTGGATCTGCGCTGATGGTCGGTGTAGTGCAACGGGTTGTGCATTGGAACTCCTCTGGCGAAAATTGGCGGGTAAAACCCTGGTTGTTAAGGGTCGAGTTGGTTTGCTTTGGGTTTCTTATGTTGTTTCTGGTTGCCATATGGCTGCTACAGGGTGACATAGCGGAAGCACTGAGCTTACCCAATAGCCGAGGCGTCTTTGAAACTTTGACTGCCGGAGCATTATGGGTGATCGTGTCTGTAAACAGAGGGGTTTTGCAGGCCGGGAAAACCTATCGTTGGCTTGGATGGAATCTGGCACTGGAGGGGATTATCAGGACAGCATTCATGATCGGGCTGGCTGCGATAGGATTGGGCATTTTAGGGGCATCAAGTGGGATCATGATCGGAGAGGCCGCAGCCCTCATACATGGTATAGCTGGAGTTAGCCTCTCAGTGGGACCTGGTCGCCGCGGTAATGGATCCTTGGACGATAGGCAGGTGTCGCTGGACGATGGGCAGGTATTGCCAGGTAATAGTGGAACAGCCGGCGAGCAGGATGGATCGATGGAGGTATTGAAAGGTGATGGTGCAGGGGGGTCTGAAGGAGAATTAAATGACCACACGCAAGAGCTTCCACGGGAGGGCATGTCACGGGTATATACAAAACCGAGGGTTCATGGCAGGAGAGAATTAGCCGGTGATGTGGTTACGGCATTTGCCAGCCTGGGGCTCATTGCCATATTGCAGTATGCAGACGTGGTGATGGTCGGGGCATATTCGCCATCCCACGCAGGTGCTTACGGGGCTGTATCGGTATCGGCAAAATCCCTCGTGGCATGGACG
The DNA here is from genome assembly GCA_021846515.1 of Actinomycetes bacterium. GTDB lineage: Bacteria > Actinomycetota > Acidimicrobiia > Acidimicrobiales > JAMCPL01 > JAMCPL01. The sequence continues at coordinate 19,959 of JAJZWU010000012.1, read as the reverse complement.
ATACTGCTGACCAACTATCTGTTACCGGAGGCAGCAATTCGCTGGAGGGTGGGAGGTCATGCGATCAATGAGTTGCGCAATACGATAGTACTGGCCATTTTGCCGGCTTTACTGATGTTGGCAATCGCGCTCAGTGTACCGTCGCTATTTCTTGGATTGGCATTCGGCGACAAGCTGGAAGGGGCAGCCCCCTCTTTCCCGTATCTAACTGCGGCAATGGCCTTTTTGTCGGTTACGGTAATATTCTCCAGCTACTTTTTTGGGGTTTCCTGGCGCGGCATCCCAGTGGTATTGTTTACAGGAGCCGTTGTGCTTGTGTCTGCTATAGCTGCCGTGCATGGGAGGCCGTTGGAGACAGCACAAATGGACCTCCTTTGCCAGCTTGGGATAGCCGCCGCCATGATGATTGCCTTTGTTGTGGTTCATCGGCGTAAAAGATCCTTGCCGACGATGATCAAAACGGTAACGCAGGGAACACAAGCTTCAGGTTCCATCCCTTGAGCGTATACCACATGATCAATTACCGATAAGTAGCATAGTCAATTGATATGTACTAAAATATGCCTATGGCAGATCTTGGAATGATGTATATGTATGAGACAAAGCTGCCATCTATTGTTGCCGAGCTGCAAAGAGTAGGCATATCACGGATAAAGATCATAGCGTGGAGAGATCTGGATGACCCGGAAGCCGGTGGTTCCGAGTTGCACGCTCATATGATTGCACAACATTGGGCCGCCGCCGGATTGGACGTCACAATGAGGACATCCAGGGTTCCCGGTTGTCCGGAGATACGGTATAGAAGTGGCTATAGGGTCGTTAGGCGCTCCGGCAGGTATGGGGTATTTCCGAGGAACTTCGTGGAGACATTGACCAGTAAACGCCAACAGCCGAGGGCTGACGCATTGGTGGAGATATGGAATGGTATGCCATTTTTTCTCCCAGTTGCTACAAGGAGACCGCATGTAACGATCTTGCATCATGTGCATGACAGTATGTGGGATATGGTACTTCCTCCCGCTCTTGCGTCAATGGGAAAAATGCTGGAGATGCGAATTGCCCCAAAGCTGTATAGGTCAAGCCGGATTGTGACTTTATCGGAATCATCTCGAGATGATATATCATCCAAAATGGGTATTCCGGAAGGGTCGATACGTGTAGTGCCACCCGGGGTAGATGATCTCTTTTTGGCAGCTGGTGCTGACATATCAAAAGACTCGCATGTGTCTTACAAAGCGGCAGATCCGCTGGTAGTTGGTGTGGGAAGATTGGTTCCGGTAAAGCGGTTTGATCTCTTCATACGGTCACTGGCAGAGGTGAGGAGGCATCTACCTCGTGTGAGGGGAATTATTGTAGGTGAAGGGTACGATAGGCCAAGACTTGAAGAGTTAATCAAACAATACAGAGCAGAGGAGTTTATATTATTGCCCGGCAAGATTGACAGTGACACATTGGTTAATTTATATCGTAGTGCATGGGTAGTGGTTTCCACTTCCGCGAAGGAAGGATGGGGAATGACAATTACGGAAGCCGGAGCTTGCGGTACTCCATCGGTGGTATCTGATATTCCCGGGCACAGGGATGCTGTCATTGATGGGGTGACAGGTATATTGGTGCCCGCAGACATTTCTGCAGAAGAGGCATTCAGTGCAGCGATCATTCGTATCCTGGAGGATGATTTGTTGCGTTCTACGCTGTCGATAAGTGCGCTAAAGCATTCGCGCACTTACAGTTGGGAAACAACCGCAACTGCCATACTTGGAGAAGTCGCTGTTGCCGCAGGTCTTCCTATGGCCATGGAGTAGCGCATATATAGCTCGAGAACCCAAGTTTCCCTGGATTGAGAATCCCCTTTGGGTCAAGAGAGTTTTTTATGTTTTCCATTACCGGCCATGCCGGACCGAGGGCTGTACGCAGGTAGGAAGCTCGTTGTATCCCTATCCCATGATGATGACTGATGGTAGCGCCTGCACCCATGACTGCCTCCATTGTGCGTCGCCATGCGGCGTTGTAGTAAAGCTCGGAATTTCCCTGTGACTCCGCTTCCTCGTTGCCGGCAGGCTGGCCGGCAAACGTCATGTATATACATGCGCCATCGTTGTAGCTATGAGACAGGTGTGCTGAGGCATAGAGCGTATCAGGTAATGCTTTCAGGGCATCCATACAACTATTGTAGAGTCCCGGAAGATTTTTCCAGGATGCTGCAATTTCTATCGTGTCGACCACGATTCCTGCTTTGTAAAGCGGAGCCAATGCAGAGACATCGTTTCGTTTCTCAAACCATTGACTTACCAAGTCTTCGTCGCCAAGTATACCATGATGAGAAGCACATTCTTCGTCTACTACCTGCAATGTCCAGGAGAGCAGTCCCGGATCTGCTTCGTCATATATGATTAGAGCGCAGCCGTTACTCGTCTTGAAATGCAGAGTGGATTCCGTGTCGTCGTACAGTCTCATTACTGCTGGCCTGGCGCCCCGTCTTAAAATCATTCTGCATGCCTCAAGCCCGTCAAGAAAATTGCTGAATATCCAGGTACGATTGTCAGATGACTCGGGAACCGGACGGATGGAGAGCCGGGCTTCCGTGATCACACCAAGGGTACCTTCGGAACCCATAAAGAGCTGGTTCAGATCCGGCCCTGCCGCAGCTCTTGGAGCATTAAATCCGGTATGAATTACCGTGGAATCAGCCATGACCACCTCAAGTCCTCTGGTCATATCTTCAATTTTTCCGTAGCGCGTAGAATACTGGCCGGCGGATCTACATGCGAGCCAACCACCCAGCGTCGATATTTCAAATGATTGTGGCCAATGGCCAAGCGTGAATCCGTTACGCCGTAGCTCTTTTTCCAGCGGAGGCCCAAATGTTCCTGCAGCTGCTCTGACAGTAAGTGAGGTGTCGTCTATATCCCTTATCCCTGTCATGGCCGTCATGTCAATAACCACTCCCCCGAAAAGCGGTACAGCACCTCCGCATACTCCAGATTGCCCGGCTGATGTAGTCGCGGGTATGTGGAATTCATCACATACGGCAATTATCCTGGCGACCTCCTCGGTGCTGGCCGGTTGTGCCACTACGGCCGGCAGTGCCGGTACGGATCCGCCTATCGCCCATTTAATCGATATTGGCCACCAGTCACGAGATGCATCAGCGCGAGAGGTGACATCAGTGAGTACCGTACTGCACGATTCCTCCAGTCGCTTCAAGACAGCATTATCAGGGGTGATGCTGGGTAGCTCGAATCTGCTTGCAGGCAATCCTCCACCTGCTATCTCACCCAGTTCTACTGGATGTTTATGACTCATAGTGATATATCCTGGTTGTCAAGCGAGCGTGTAAACAGTTCAATATCTCTTTGGACGTCGGCAGTATCTCGATTCCAAACCTTTGCCAATATACCGCCCAGTGTGTAGGCAGCCTGTTTTGTCGCAGCTGAGTCCATAAGTGACATTCTCATCCTACGTGCCAGTATATCCTCCATAGTGCATGCCATCTCTTTTTGTGCAGCCCAGATTGCTTCTATCACCAGGTAGGGCATTTGGGGCACGATAGGCTCAAGGGAGCCGGGATAATCAGCAGCCATGTCGATGAGTGTCGGCATATTGGTACCGTACCTGTTAATCAGATGAGTCGCCGTTGCAGGCGGCAGGCCAAGTAGCGCCTGGGAAGCAGCCTGGCGTAGCTCTTCTAACGCCAACTGGTCTTCGGATCCGGCTATACGGATGTTCCTGGTGTGCGATCGCTCTATACCGGTGCCGGCACGATTTAGGTGGTCTATTGCTCTGTCTACGGCATCTTTTGCCATTTTCCTGTAGGTGGTCAGTTTGCCGCCTGTAACCGTAACGAGTCCACTGCCTGAGTCGACGACACTATGATGCCTGGACAGGTCGGCAGTGCGAGCCTGCTTATTGTTGTGGTGCTCTTTATTCAGCAGGGGACGCACCCCAGCCCAAGATGCTGTGATGTCCGTAGTGTTAAGGGGGGTATCCAGATAGTGGTTCACCGCATCCAGCAGGTAGGTTATATCGTCTGGTGTGCATTGGGGATCATCAATCGAGCCATCCCAGTCAGTATCGGTAGTTCCAACGTAAGCGTAGGGAGCATCGTTCCACGGTATTATAAATATATTGCGCTTGTCGCTCCTTACCGGTAGCACGCCGGCTGCTTTTAGTGGGAGTCTTGAAAGACTGAAAGATAGATGGACTCCCTTTGCTGGGCGAACTGTATGTTGGTGCCGGTTGGAATCAAGCGACTGGATATTGTCCACCCATGCGCCGGTGGCGTTTATCACCACCTTGGCGCGTATCTCAAATTCCATCTGATCGTTGCTCTTTCTGCCGGAAGCAGGTGGTATGGTGGTCTGGGTAGGGGTAGTCGAAGTAGCAGCACCCGCTCCGCCCGCTCCCGCTCCGCCCGCTCCCGCTCCGCCCGCTCCCGCTCCGCCCGCTCCCGCTCCGCCGGGAGCAGGTGTATGATGACTTGAACCGTCCTCACCAAAGGTGCGTGATCGAACCGTCACCGAAGCGATGTTTCCCGATGCGTCGCGATTCAGCCCGACAGCTTCAGTGTAGTTGGCCGCGATAGCTCCATAACGGTATACGGCAGTTTCCAACACCTCCAAGGTCAGTCTGGCGTCATCGGCGCTTGCATCGTAATACATAAATCCGTTACTGATACGATCTGCGTTCAGTGATGGCAGGTAACTGTGTACGGCATCAGATGAGAGGCGTGAGTGGAATTTTCCTATACGCACTCCTCCGGTTATGTCGTACATCCACAGTGCACTGGAAATAGCGGCAGTGGTGGACTTGGCTAAGGCGGCATGCTTTGAGGTGAAAATTGGAATGATGAATGGAAGGGGCTTCACAAGATGTGGTGCATTGCGAAGAAGCCTTTGGCGCTCATACAGCGCTTCGTATACCAACGACACATCACCGTGTTGCAGGTAGCGCAATCCACCGTGGACGAGCTTGGATGATCTGGACGACGTGCCGGATGCGAAGTCGTTTCGTTCTATTAGGGCGACCTTTAGTCCCCTTGAGGACGCATCCAGTGCTACGCCCGCTCCTGTAATGCCTCCTCCTATGACCAAAAGATCGAATGGCTCGGTCTGTAGTCCGGCAATAGCCGACTCGCGTTCAAACTGGTAATCTATGGTGACCATCTATTAGTATCCTTTTTGCTCTGTAGTTGCTGTAGTTACAGCTTTTTATGCCTGCACTTTCATGTCTGTATCCGGTCGTCCGGCTACCTGGCATCCACCAGTATATTACTGTTTGGTAGAGCTTGAATCATATTGGCAGGCAACATAACAAATGTATATAAATATTATTTGAGAATGAATATCATTAAGAATAGTCATGCTACAATTTCTATTGAAATGTACATTCTTTCGGAGGTTCAGGGAACGGTTGCACTTTGTTGCTGGCGTGAGTCAGTCCTGTGGCCATGCCGGAGTGCATTGGCTGTTGTCGGCAAGAGAGAGGTTCGTTTATGAAGGATATGCCCGGTTTGGTGCAACTGTTTAAGCAGAATGGATACCGCATTACCCCCCAGCGCCAGCATATATTCAAGATTTTGCAGAGCCACTCGGCTCATCCTTCAGCCGAGGAGATATATCGTGAAGCGGTTAGAGACATGAGTTCACTCTCTCTTCAGACGGTTTATAGGACTCTTGGAGAATTGGTCGATCTGGGTGAGCTTGATTCTTTGGATCTGGGCACAGGTATGCTGAGATACGATCCCAATGTTAAAGTCCCGCACCACCATCTTGTCTGCAGGTCATGCGGTAGGGTTGATGATTTATATGTGGATATGGGACAGTTGATTCTTCCGGATGAATTCAAACAGGGGTTCCAGGTCGACTCTTCGGAGGTCGTCTTTCGGGGTATTTGCAAAGATTGCCTGGATGACAGGTCTGGTGGTAGCTACCAACCTACTGCCAATTTGCATCATCCCAGGGGTAGCACCCACAAACCAGTTGTAAAGAAAAACACACCAACCAAGAAAAAAAGGAGGTAAGTATAAGTATGGCATCTCTAAAGGGATCCAAGACAGAAAGTAACCTAAAAGAGGCATTTGCAGGTGAAAGTCAGGCAAACCGCAGATATATGTACTTTGCACGCAAAGCAGATATAGAAGGGTATCCTGAAGTGGCTGCATTATTTCGTTCGGTGGGCGAAGGGGAGACAGGCCATGCTTTTGGCCACTTTGACTACCTGAGCGAGGTAGGTGACCCTGTCACCGGCCACGCAGTGGGTTCAACCGCAGACAACCTCGGTTCTGCCGTCGAGGGCGAGACTTATGAGTATACCGAAATGTATCCTGGTTTCGCCAAAACTGCCCGTGAAGAAGGTTTTGAAGAAATTGGTGAGTGGTTCGAGACCCTTGCGCGCGCAGAGCGCAGTCATGCTGCTAAATTTAAAGAAGGGTTGGAGTCAATCGCCTGAGCTGTCCCCCATGCTCAGGTTGGTTGTGCCGGTCACTGGATCCCTCCCCTCGTGGCCGGCTTCTCCAGCCCGCGACTTGGCTGAACAGGACGTTGTTGGCTACCAGCTTTCTTTGAGGCGTTTAATCTGCAGAGAGGATGCAACTGTAGCCTGGTCTGGTTGTCAAATCCCGGATAAAGGAGTTGGGAGGATGTCAATTAAGCTACACTGTAGTGAGGTTCCATAATGAGTATTACTTATAATCCAGATGATCCTCTATATGCTGACGCAGATGATGTCAGCCGGGAGATTGATAGGGTATTCGACATTTGTCACGGTTGCAGGGTTTGTTTCAGCCTGTGCCCATCATTTACCGATCTGTTCAACTCCATAGATGCCCATGATGGGCGTGTCAGTGAATTAACGCCGGAGGAAAGAGACGGGGTAATTTCGGAATGTTACCAGTGTAAGCTGTGCGCACTGCGTTGTCCCTATGTACCTCCGCATGAGTGGTTGCTCGATTTCCCAAAGCTCATGTTGCGAGCGGCCATCCAGAAGAAGAACAGCGATCCTCCTCCTTTTCATGTTCGTCTAGCAGACTCTGTGATGTCTCGGACGGATCTATCCGGGAGGTTTGCAACGGCCTTCTCCGGCTTGGTCAATCCCGTCGTGACATCGAAGGGAGGTTTAATACGTAAAGCGATGGAGAGTGTATCGGGCATTGCGTCGCAGCGGCTTCTGCCACCTTACGCCAAGAGAAGGTTCTCCACCTGGTTCAAAAGAGATCATGTAGCCAACCGGACCGCAACCGGGAATCCGGGGAGAGAGAAGACAGACAACCCGATGAGGTCGGTAGCGTTGTTTCCGACATGCTTTGTAGAATATATGGATCCGGAGATAGGAAAGGATCTGGTGGGAGTGCTCGAACACGCAGGAGCATCTTGTACTCTTCCTTCCGGCACGCAGTGTTGTGGCGCCCCATGGCTTCACTCCGGACATATAGAGCAGTTTCGCCAGACGGCCGCAAAGAATATAGAAGCACTTAGGGAGAGCGCAACAAATGGCGCTCAGGTAATTGTTCCGCAGGCTACCTGTGCATATGTTATGCGCAAGGATTATCCTGAATTGATAGATAGCAGTGATGCAAGGGTAGTCGCAGATGCCGTACGTGAACCCATGGAATACCTGATTGGGTTGCGTAAGGGTAATAGAGATCTATTCGACAGCTTATTTCCTCCTCTGCAAAAGGAGGGAAGCGCCGATGGCGCGGATAATGATCTTAGTATTGTTTACCATGTATCATGTCATACTCAGGCCCAAGGGGTGGGACTCAAGGCTCGAGACCTGTTTGGTGTACTTGGTTTTAGCGTCAAGCTGGTGAACAAGTGTGCCGGTATAGATGGAACATGGGGATACAAGTCGAAGAATTATGCACTTGCGAAGAAAGTTGCACAGCCCATGAAACGGGCAATAGATGATGCAGCGCCCAGGGAGGTGTGTGGAGATTGCCATCTGGCAAATTATGCCATTCTGGAGGAGACCGGTCTACGTTCTGTCCATCCTATCCAGATATTGGCCAGAGCTTATGGTATCCGTTCGGATTAAGAAGTGCGCGCCTATCAACCTCACGGACTAGCGGGGATTTCGGCCAGATGAAAAGGTTCGAATAGTAGTGAGCAGCAGAGCATGAAAGGTGGTAATCGACAAGATGGATAGACTATCAATTAACGATATATGGGATTTACGTGAATACGAAAGGCGGCGAGATGATTACCGTTCCTGGATCATAGCGCGTAAACGCAACCGAAGAGTGTCCATTGGTGACTTTATAACTGTAGTATTCGAGAACAGGGATACGGTAAAATTCCAGATTCAGGAGATGGTAAGAGCCGAAAGAATGCTCCGCGATGATGAGGTGCAAGGAGAGCTCGACGCGTACAATCCTCTTATACCAGGGAATAATGAGCTGTCTGCGACACTATTTCTGGAATTCAGTGGTGAAATTCCGATGAGAGAGTGGCTCCCAAAATTGGTTGGAATTGAAAAGGCAGTGCAGTTGCAGATTGGGGATAGAGTAGTGCCGTGCCGACCCGAACAGGAGCACGAAGATATGCTTACCAGAAGTGACGTGACATCCAGTGTTCACTATATCCGATTTCCCATGGAATCCGAGGATGTAGCTGCCATGAGAGAGAGTACGGTTGTATTGGCGGTAGATCACCCTGCTTATAAGGCCGGCGCTCCTTTGACCGCCGAGATGGTTGAAGAGCTACTAAACGATTTGGAAGACGGTGCTCATTCGTGAGTACGACAGCATTGGTCTTGCCTATACAGAAGGAAGACAGGGCAACGACCATTGGTAAGGATGCGCTTATCTGGCAGTTCAGTTTTGTATCGGACGCGATGATTCGCGTTGGCTGGCCGATTCACTGAGTTCCTTTAACCTTTCAGGGCTGAGCGCGATAAAGATGCCTTCTGCCTGAGCGGTCACTTCTCCGTCGTAGCTGATAGTGCCTGTAGCTATATTTTTTTTACTACCCTTCTCCGTTACCTTCGCAGATAGATCCAGTGATTTCCAAAGTGGAGTAGGCCTACGGTAGCGAATTTTTAGTGTACCGGTCATGGCAGGTGTCATTGCTGCGAAATTGGCAAGCCCGAGAAGCTCATCAAAGATTGCCGCTATCACTCCACCGTGTACGCACCCCGGGGGTCCCTGATATGCGCTACCCATCCATACTGTGCCGGTAATCTCACCATTGCTGAGTATGGTCGCTTTCACTGGTGGCGCCAATGGGTTGCAGGTGCCCATTATGGGACTTAGCGGTACGTAGTCAAGCGGATTCCTTGCCTGCCCATTTCCTCTCTGCGCGCTGGGCTGCTTATCTGTGGGTGTATGACTGAGGAGTGTCGCCTCTTCTGTCAATGCAACACCGCTTGATGGTTCATCCTGCAGTAGTCCGCCCGAGTTGCTCAATGCTGACTGTATTAATGTGAGTAGGTGGCGGTATGCAGCTGGATTTTGCTGTGGTCTTACTGTAATATCGATTAGCTGGCGTACCGCTTCGGCAAGCTCTGCCTGGCTGGGGCCGCCCGGGAAATCGTCGGTCGATATTAGCGGATTTGAGGTTGATGGCTCTTCGTCGTATGTATCTTGCATACAACTACCTTGCCGCATCTGCAATGGATTGTCCAGCCAGTGGCTGCTGTAGGCCGAGTTGCCGGAACACTACCACAAATCACCCGCCGAACCGCTCCACTTCTGCATGGGGTTGTCCGACCGGGCAGTCAGCGGAATTATAGCACATATTTATCACTACCCGCACTGGACATATTGAGCAAGGTGCGCGATAATATCATTATTGGGATTGTATGCGTTAATAAACATGTGATGCCTATGCTTGAAGGAATCCATATAAGGGGCATGTGCGTTACTGCAGGATACATTCCAATAATTTTGTAGTGTTATAAATTATATTAGAGTGATTGAAAAGTGATATTAAAATGACCGTACAGGCGAGTCTTACGTGGCACAAGCAGGCTGCTTGCCGTGGAATGAATACTATTATCTTCTACCCTGAGCCAGAATGCCCGGAAGAGGACATTCTGTCGGCTAAGTCTGTCTGCGAACAGTGCCCGGTTAGAGAAGCATGCCTTGAGCATGCTCTGTCCAATCGCGAGCGCTACGGTATTTGGGGCGGCACCAGTGAACGTGAACGCAGGAGAATTGTTCGTCAAAGACGCAAGTCGGCATGAGTGATACCCCGGCATGAGCATAAACTTGGCTAACTCTCATTCGACATTCGATGCCGGTCATCTCCCTGATGTGCTGAATAGAATTACTGGCGGCGCCGATCTTCAGGAGGCGGAAGCTTATGCGGTAATGAGTTGGATACTCAGCGGAAGCGCGTCACCCTCTCAAATAGCCGCACTGCTTATTGCCCTTAAAAGCAAGGGAGAGGCCGTAGAGGAGATGTCTGGATTTGTGCTGGCTATGCTTGATGTGGCTGAAAGGATTGATCCCGGATATACGGTACTGGACACATGTGGTACCGGTGGAGATGGTCTTGGAACGATAAATATCTCTACTACTGTGGCATTTGTAGCGGCAGGAGCTGGTGCAAAAGTGTGCAAACATGGAGGAAGGTCTGCTTCTTCACTGACCGGATCTGCTGATTTGCTTGAAGAGCTTGGAGTGATCATAGACTTGGGGGCAGAAGGTGTATCCAAGTGTATAGATGAGGTGGGCATGGGCTTTTGCTTTGCTCCTGTTTTTCATCCTGCAATGCGGTATGCAGCACCCGTGCGGAGAGAGCTTGGTGTCCCTACCGTGTTCAATCTCTTGGGGCCGTTGGCAAATCCGGCTCTTCAGGTACGCCAGCTCGTCGGTGTGCCTTCCCTTGATATCCTCCAGAAGGTGGGTCAGGTGCTTTCGAGGAAGGGATGCGAACGGGCCATAGTTGTCCATGGTGATGACGGCATGGATGAATTATCGTTGTGCGCTCCCAGCACCGTGCTGGAAATTACCGAGGGAGGAGATATTGCCCACTTTGAATTTTATCCTCCCGATTATGGTTTTAAGCTTGTTCCACCCGAGGCCATAAAAGGTGGAACCGCCAGAGAGAATGCCGATATTGTCCTCTCTGTCTTGGCTGGAGAAAAGAGCTACTATCGGGATTCGATAGTACTTAATGCATCAGCAGCTTTGATGGTATCTGGGCTTGTAGACAGTTTTGAAGATGGCATAGAGTTGGCGGTTAGTGCGCTGGACAACGGGAATGCACAAAGAGTTCTTGAAGGGCTTATCGACTTGTCTACAAGGTTGGCATCAGCTTGAGCATCTCCATGCCGCCGCCTACAGGCGAAGAGAGACATGGTCTGGCCAGATTTGATTTTATTCTGATAGGAGCTTCCGTCATTCTATCGTTCATAGGCGTAATGGTTGTTTATGCTTCTACCCGTGAGCAGCTGATAGCACAGGGAGTAAGCCCTCACTACCTGATGGATCACCAGGCAGAGTATGTGGTAGTGGGCATAATAGTCATGCTTGGACTGGCGTGGTTCGATTATCACTGGTTGGAGGCTCTTTGGTGGGTACTATATGGAGGACTGGTACTTGCGTTGCTTGCTACTTTCACCCCTCTAGGATCCAGCGCGCTTGGAGCAGCCCGGTGGATACAGGTGGGGCCGGTGCAAGTACAGCCATCTGCGTTTGGGGCGTTGATGCTTATCGTGCTTGTAGCCGCGTACTATGGTAAGCAACACCGGCTCGACCATATTCATAATGGTTCGCTGGCATTGAATGATCTGGTGAAGCTGCTGGCTCTTGCCGCTGTGCCAATACTGCTGGTTGTTAAACAACCAGATCTGGGTAGTGGTCTTGTGATGCTGAGCACACTTTTTGTTCTTCTGGTAGTTGCAGGTATGCCGAATCGCTATGCTGTATTGTTGGTCATTCTTGGCGTACTTGGAGCGGTGGCAATGGTTAAGTTCGGTCTTTTGCATCATTACCAATTGCAACGATTGACCAGTTTTATCCACCAGAGTAATAATCCCAATGGGGCGTCGTATAATTCCGTGGAATCAAAGGCAGCCATTGGGTCCGGAGGTCTACTCGGAACAGGATTATTCAAGGGAGCCCAGGTGAATCTGTTCTTTCTGCCCGAATCCCAGACCGATTTTATTTTTTCTGTCATAGGAGAAGAGCTTGGATTTGTAGGTGGAGCGGTAGTTATATCATTGCTCGGGGTGGTGATCTGGAGGATGATTCGCATTGCAAGGTCTTCCGTAGATCCAGTGGGGCGCATACTTGTAGGTGGTGCAGTCGGCCTGATAGCATTTAGTGTTTTTGAGAACATCGGAATGGCCAGTGGTATTATGCCTGTTGCGGGTATCCCCCTGCCATTTATCAGTTATGGCGGATCTGCTATATTGTCTTTCTTTATTTGTTCCGGTATCGCTTTATCCGTTTATTCTCACAGCCAGCGGAACAAGAAAAGTATTGCCACCCTCCCCATGAGCGGTAGATCCCCCTATGAGCGGTAATGACCGACGATAGTACTATTCCCCAGGCACCCACTGTCGTCAGCCCATGGTCCATTGTGCTGGTGGATGAAGTTAGAATGGAATTGCCGTCAAACAGCCCTGTGGTAATTTTGCGCGAGCAGGATGCTCCGTGGCGTGAGTTAAGCATTCCAGTCGGGTTGGCCGAGGGTAATTATATTGCTTACGGCATGAAAAAGATAGATACTCCAAGTCCACTCGTTCACGACCTGTTCCTGGATATCCTGGAGCGCCATCAGGTGAGCATTGAAGCTGTACGTATAGTGGGGGTCAAGGGGAAACTATTTATAGCAGAACTGGATACCATGGGGCTCAAGGGACGCCAAGTAGTCCAATGTCGTCCATCAGATGCCATAGCGCTGGCGGTGCGCACTAAAATGCCTATTCCGGTTCTTGTTGCTGAATGGGTATTTGTGTCGGTATATAAGGCGGGAGACAAGCGAGGAGCTGGGGGAACCAATTAGGGCATTATTGTAACCAGTGTGCCTATATGCACCTGTGAAAATACCTGCTGTGCTACCGAAATAGGCAATTCTACGCAACCAAGGCTCTGAGGGAACCCGTAAGATGCCCTAACAAATCCGTGCACAGCGTCACCTCCGTTGAAATAGTTGATCCAATGGACGAGGTCATGGTAGTAGGTACCATTTGGATTGTACCCACTCATGTAGTTGGAGGTGAAGCGTTCGTAAATGGGGTAGGTTCCAGGTGCTGTGGGATCTTGTGGAATCCCGGTATTGGCAGGATTGGTGAGCACTACCTGCCCGTTGCTGTAAAGCCATAACGTCTCAGGCAGTTGCATAGAAACCTGTATCCATGTATAGGGGTGCGGGTCATTGCTATGAGACAGGAGTGCGTGGATGAGCGTCGGCCACAGTAGTGGATTTGCTCTTCCAACGGTATCCAGGCCCTCCACCTGTTCAAATGACATGACCGCCCCCTTGGTCATTACGCCGTAAGCGCCCGGTTGCCAGAGGGAGGTAAGGGCGCTGGGAAAGCTCCAACGCCACGTGAAGGTTCCCTGTACCGGAGAGGTCATGTAATTTACCTGTGCAGCCAGTGTGCCTGATCCCGTAGGTGCCGGAGAGCTGGGGGTCCAGTTGAACGGCAGATAACCCAGGTAGCTAAGGATTTGCTGTAGGCGTAGAGTGGATGCCTGTGCACCTGTCAGTTGCGTGCTATTGGTAGGGGGAGAGACCGTTCCGCTACCGGTGGATATGTGAACCTTTGCGGGAAGCTGCATAGTTACCTGCTCTCCGGGCCAGAACGCCGGTCCGTTGGGAGTAAATTTCAAGGTATAGGGGGTGAGATCCGACCATGTCCCCTTTGGTGCATCTGCTCCATTGATGACCGGCGCCAGCGTGGGCATCTTGTTGCCAAACACCCTGGCTACCGGTTGCGAAAGCGTGATTTCGATGGGAGAGGATACCGGCAATGCTGCTGCTGCATTAGCAGGGGATATAATTGCCATTGGAGTATGGCCTGCAGTACCAAAGTAGGTCAATCTCCATTCTGGAGACAGCGACTCCCAGGTATATGGAGCCACAGCAATATGGACGATTCCTGCCTGGCCATTTTGCACCTGGTTTATTACTTTAATTCTGGTGGATGGAGTTTTCAGGTGTATAAGCGGGTCGAGAGAGGATGTGGCGATAGAGGCAGCACTCACTGGTTTATTGAATACGGCATACACTGGCTGTCCCGGTTGGGCTGTAATCACGCTGGATACCAAGTGCGCCGATGGTGTGGTAACCTGCTTATCCAGCGTATAGGTATTACCAGCCAGCCAGCCAATCCATGATGGTCTCTGCAGCTTGACAGCAATTTCGACTTTTGTAGAAGTTGGCATCTGGGATGAAGGTATGAAGCTTCCGTTATGATCAACGAGTTTGATTAAGCGGCCATTGTAACCGGCATCTGCCGATACGATGCGACTGCCGACCCCGGACATGTTCAGCTTTACCAGGGCGCCAGCATTGGAGCTAAGGCTTGCACGCGGCCATTCGGCTGCCAAGTAGACTCCTCCCGCTACTATCAACAATGCCAGCACCCCCACCGAACCTATTAGCACCCAATGATGTTTGCCCCCGCCGGTAGCCTCATCTTTGGTCTGGGTGATTGCGGGCACAGAAGGTGCAGTGAGCGTCGGGAGTATTGGCTGGATTGGCTGGATTGGCGTATTGGCCGAAAGCGGCGGCGGAGTGATTGCGGGCACAGAGTTTACTTGGGCCTGATCGCTTCCCTCTGCAGCTGGAGTCTGTAACTGCTCTCTTTTTAAGAATTTCATTGCATTAGAAATTATACCAAGTATCCAGTAATTTACGTACGCGGTTTAGAATGTTTTCACCGTTGTCAAACTTCTCTTGCCGTTATGCCCTATGGTTGTAGTGGCTATCATTCTCATCCGGCAATTTCCAAGTCTCTTCTTTTGCGTGCTCTTTCAATGGCCAATCGCTCCAGGGCTTGTTGCACGCTGAAACTATCCAGGTCGTCTGAGGATATACCATTTAATGAGTTGCCAACTTGAGCGGTATTTGCTGAATAAGTATCAACCGGGGAGACGTCTTCATTGTGTTTTGTTGCCATACGGGTTGCCTTGCGCATTCTCGTCCATACGCCATTTCCGTCAAGTATCCATGAGTTTGTATTGTCCTTAAGGCATAACGAGAGTATCTCTTCCAGGCGTGCCCGTGCGTCCTTGTCGCTGACAGGCACGAGGGCCTCTATGCGTCTGTCAAGATTACGCTCCATCAAGTCGGCCGATCCTATCAGCAATTTTCTCGTCGGTGAACCAGCCCTGCCAAATGCGTATATTCTGGAGTGTTCCAGAAACCTTCCTACTATTGACTTGACGGTTATCCGCTCAGATAAGTTGGGAATTTGCGGTCGTAGAGAGCATACTCCTCGTACGATTAAATCTATAGATACTCCTTCCCTGGAAGCGTTGTATAATGCATCTATTATTTCAACATCTGTAAGCCCATTGACCTTTATAACGATTCGTCCTTCGGTCCCCTTGGCTGCCTCACCGGATATCAATTCCAGGATTACTTTCCTGGTCTTCACTGGGGAGACTACCAGCTTTTTGTAATCGACATGCTTGGAGAAGCCCGTTAGGTAGTTGAATAGGTCTCCCACATCTCTGGTGAGTGCAGGATCGCTGGAGAATAAGCCTATGTCTTCGTATGATCGTGCTGTTTTGGGATTGTAGTTGCCAGTGCCTATATGGCAATAGCGGCGTATACCATCCTCCTCTCGCCGTGCTATCAAAAGTATCTTAGAGTGAACTTTTAGGCCGGGAACTCCGTATACTACATGCACTCCAACTTCCTCAAGCGTTCTGGCCCAGTTGATATTATTTTCTTCATCGAAGCGCGCCTTGAGCTCAATGACAGCTGCTACCTGTTTGCCTGCTTC
Organism: Actinomycetes bacterium; assembly: GCA_021846515.1. Classification (GTDB taxonomy): domain Bacteria; phylum Actinomycetota; class Acidimicrobiia; order Acidimicrobiales; family JAMCPL01; genus JAMCPL01. Next base: position 4,053 of record JAJZWU010000012.1, on the reverse strand, counting down.
GGCAGCGTTGATTAGAGAGGCAATGATCGGGCTGTCTCCTGAAGTCCTGTAAAGAGTCTGTTTTATTGACAGCACGTTTGGATCGGTAGCTGCCCTGGACAACATCGCCTCCACTGAGGTCGTAAATGAATCGTATGGATGCTGAACGAGCACGTCACGCGTGGCCAGCACGGAGAAGATATTGGTAGATTGATTCCCTGCATCTGCAAGCGGGTAAGAGGTCATAGGTGTCCATGGGTCATCATGCAGATCCGGTCTATCAATGGCATACAGCAGCCAAAGACCGGTCAGCTCCAAAGGAGCGGTAATCTCATATACATCTTCATCTGCCAGGTCCAGTTCTTCAAGAAGTAGGTCGATCAGATCGCGCGACATGCCATTGGAGATTTCAAGTCTTATCGCACTGCCGAAGCGTCGTTTTCTCAGCTCCATCTCTACGGCTACCAGGAGATCGTCAGCTTCATCTTCGGCTACAATAAGATCGGCATTGCGGGTGACCCTAAAAGCACAGGTCTCCCCAATGGTCATCTGTGGGAACAGCCTTTCCAGCTGAGCAGTGATGATCTGCTCCAGTGCAACAAAATGCCTGCCGTCAGGCGTACTGATGAATCTGGGTAGTGATGGAGGTACTTTGACCCTTGCGACTCTATATATTTCGGCAATAGGATCCTCTACTTTCACTATGAGATTGAGCGACAGGTTTGAGATATACGGGAACGGATGCCCGGGGTCTACTGCAAGTGGCGTTAATACGGGATATATATCGCGCTCAAATACCTGGACAAGATATTCTTTATCGTTGCTGTTCAAGTCGGACCAAGCGGTAAGGTCTATTTCTGCTTCACGCAATTCAGGTATGATCTTCGAAAGCAGTATATTGGATTGCCTCTCTGCGAGTTCTATTACCCTGCTTCTTATGGCGGAGAGGACTTCCTGCGGTCTCATGCCATCCGGCAGCCTGGAGCGAAGTCCGGCATCCACCTGGTCTTTGAGTCCGGCTACCCTCACTTGATAAAACTCGTCCAAACCCTCGGAGAATATAGCCAAGAATTTGACCCTTTCCATCAGCGCCAGCGAGGAATCGTCTGCCAGGTCGAGGAGCCTGGAGCCAAACTCCAGCCAAGACAGCTCGCGATTTATGAACCTTTCGTATCCAAGCGACCCAAGCGTCGATTCATCGTGTATAAGCGTTGTTACGGGGTTATTGTCAGTGCCGGTAAATTCCTCCCTTAGCATAATCTTATTATTTTAGCTTATTTCGCGGCTGGCTGCAGGGCTACTGTGGGGGCTTGTTGTAGGGCTTACGCCGTTCCTATCGATGCAGCCTGAGTAAGATTGTGAAACATCTATCGCGTAGACTAAAGCGCGCAATCCTGATAGGCTGTCTTTAATATGAGCGACAAACGTTACAGATGTACTGGATGCGGTAATCTAACCAGATTTGATGTGATAGCAGATGCTCGCAGCAAGTCATTTTATCACTACGAGATAGGTGGTGAGTTGCATATAGAGGATGAGGAAATTATTTCCAGGAATATAGTGGAGGTAATTTGCAGATGGTGTGGTCCGGGAACTGCCTGTGAGGAGGTTGAGATTCCTTATGCCGATGCTGCTGGAGTCACTGAAATTAGCGAGGGTGCTTGAGATCTGGGCATCTTAACAGACATGGCATAGCGCCGTCGGTTGTCATTTTATGCTTGGTAATGCTGTTGGCAGCCTGTGGTACTGCTACGCATACCTCAGAGCGTCAAGATGTTACGACGACTACCGTAAAACTGGTTAAAGAGAGTAATGCCGCCATGACGGTACTGGTCGACAGCGTTCCCATGACGTTGGACGGCCATTTGCAGGTAGGAGGGAACTATGCCAGTAAAATGATTTACTCTCTCATATGGCCGTCGCCCTTTGTCGTTATGCCGGGCAATGTTCCGCAGTTGGATACGTTGGTAGTATCCAGTGCCGTAGTAACCAGACTTGATCCTGAAACAGTTGTATACACGATAAATCCTTCTGCCGTATGGTCCAATGGTCAACCCATAACTGCCGAGGATTTTATCCAGTTGTGGCATTCAGTTATCAGGTCAAGTGGCTGGAGGCCGGATATCGGGTATCGCGATATTGCTTCCATCTCAGGCGATCCTGGGGGTAAGACCGTTACTGTGGTCTTTGCAAAGCCGTATGGAGGGTGGAGTGGGTTGTTTGATAATCTCTTGCCCGTTGACCTGTATCCACCTACTGCGGGTGCCAGTCAGTCAGGAGTAGGTGCCGGGGCAGGAGCTGGAGCAGGTACCAGCCAGACAGGGTCAGGGGCTTCCACGGAGTCCAATCCAAATACAAATGCAGGTCAGGTATCGTTGCCCGGTGCCCCTGATCTGAGCATCAGCCAGGAGTTTCCCTCGCTCAGTAGTGACCTGCTGGCCAGTCAGAGCCATCCGTTGATATCAGGAGGCCCGTTTCAGGTAGTTGAGTTTATTCCCGGACAGAAGATCGTGCTGGACAGTAACCCTCATTGGTGGGGTCCACCTCCCAACGTATCCAAAATTATCATAGAGGGTCTGGGGTCAGATGCAACCTCCACCCTGCAATCATCGTCATACGACCTTGCGTATTTGGGTAATTTTGATCAGAACTCTTTAGCCCAGGTAACCACGCAGGGCAATGTTACGAGTATGGTGAAACAAGGGCCGGAAGAGATGCAGATGCTGTTCAATCTGGGCTCAGGGCAGCTTACCGGCTCATTGCCCTTTAGGGACGGACTGGCAAAAATAATCAACCGTCCATATCTGGTATCACAGGTGATAGATCCAATATTACCTGGTAGCTTGCCTGCCGGCAACTATCTATATGCGAATAGTCAAGCCGGATATGTCTCGGACAGTACCGGCTATAATCACCCTCATCTTAAGGACGCATATAGTTTGTTCCAGGCACTGGGGATGAAGATGACTCCGCTTGGTCTGCCCGGTGAAGGTACCTGGACACTCAATGGTTCACCGGTGGTACTGAGCATTGCCTGGAATGTCAATGATCCATGGGCCAATCAGGCTGGAGTGCTTATAGCATCACAGCTGTATTCAGCAGGGTTTGAGGTGAGGACACTGCCTGTAACTGAGCCGGTTTTCGATAATAGCATCCTACCGTCTGGCAGCTATAGTATGGCTCTTATGCCTGTAGAGACGGGACCATTTCCATCTCGGATGGAGGGTATGTATGTTCCCTTGTCCAAATCTTCCCCATTTGCGTCTTCACAGGGAGGTACTCTACCTCTGGTGTACGGCAATGGAGATCGGATAGATGTGAACGACTTTTACGATCCGGCGGTCTCTGTATTATTCTCTCATGCTGAGATCCATATGAACCCAATGCGCTCTGCACCAGTGTATCAGCAGGTCGATATGCTGTTGTGGCACGATATGCCAGCTTTGCCTCTGTTTAGCATACCTGTCATGACTGTCTACAGAAATTGGATCACGGGAATTAGCAATGATGCAGATGGCCCGGGACCATTTTTTGATCTTGCGGAATGGCAGATATTTGGAGTACAGCCAGGCAAAATTACCGCCGGTAAACATAGCTGATTAGCCAAGACTCCCCGATGGTCTGTTGCCTGTACGTGCAGGTGCCGCCGGCCATGTCTACGTGTTAGGTGCCGATTAGTCAGAACTGGCGCCTGTTGTCTGCATGTCCCTACCGTGGTATACTTATAGGCGACACTACGTGCATGTCACCGGTCGGAGTGGCGGAATAGGCAGACGCGCCAGCTTGAGGGGCTGGTGCCCGCAAGGGCGTGGGGGTTCAAGTCCCCCCTCCGACACTTGTAGCATGTACCTTCCCTTATATTCGCGGCTCTTCGGATTCTAGCGACTCTTCGGATTCTAGCGGGGTGCCTCCAGGGTATCTATCCACCAATCGCGGACAAAGGTGCTCCAATATTGATATATGAAAACACAAGCATCGAAAGTGTAGTTCCCCCCTCTGAGCGGACAGTTAGATAAGAGTGCTCCGCCACTTCCAGATCTGGTAGAACGTCGCTTTGCTCCTGGGGCTCCCAAT
>JAJZWU010000042.1 GCA_021846515.1 Actinomycetes bacterium | reverse complement strand
ACCCCACAGGGTGGAGAGTATCTGGCCACAAAAGTGTTGCCGACATGGAAGGATGTCGGGATAGTGGATCGCTTGCAGCGTTTGGGTAATTTCAACTAGCAACAAGACTAAATCCTGCTGAGGGTCTTTTTTACCGGTACATTGTGGCTATTGTTATTGGTGTTGCTGGTTGTGCTTGGCGTACTGTTAGCAGCTTTGTTGTGATGGAGAGAGTTGCCCGAGTTACTACCTGTATATGAGCTGCCAGATTGAGTCGTGGAGGTCGCTCCAGGCGATGGTTGTATATCTGGAGCAGGTTGTGGCGGAGGAGGGGATGATGCCCCGGAATCTATGACAGTACATTCTCTGGAAAGTGCGTGTATTATGTAAGATTCCGGTACTCTGGACGATTCGGAGAGCGTAGCCGACAACGCTTGCCAGGATGGGTCTTCTCCGGCAGCTATGGCCGACGTGGGCATTGCTGCGCGCAGGAGCGAAAGAGAACGCGCCATCAAAGTGTTCCTTGTGGCAGGATTTGCTGTATGTACGGCAGAATCGTATATGGCAATTGATTTATTTACCTTGACGCAGGCTTCTTGAGCAAGAGAGGTCCCTGCTTGATTGGCACAGCTTGTCAGCACGATGCCCAACAAGACAAGCGTTAGAATAAAATACCTGCTTACCCTATTATGTATGTATCGCATGCAACGTTCCCTGATGTTATTCAATACTACCAGGAATGGATGCTCAGGTATTCTGGAGCGGAAGTGCGCTACTCGATCTCCTGGTGCTATAATCACTACACAGTTTGTGGCCGGGTGGCGGAATAGGTAGACGCGGGGGCCTCAAAAGCCCTTGTCCTTACGGGCGTGCGGGTTCGAGTCCCGCCCCGGCCACTACAGGGGAACCGGTTGTGGACATAATTGGCGGTAGATAATAGCTGGGTGGATTTTTCTCCAAAGAGCGGAGAGCCTCAATGCAGGTAGAAGAGCGCGGTCATCCACTCGAATTGCAGATATATGCTTAAATGGGCTATAATAGTTACTGCATAGTAATGCTAATATCAGCTACGCAAGGGTTACGCGTACTTTACCCGGTCGTGGAGCAATGTAAGGAGATTCGGAGGTAACTATGGTTTTTGAACTGAATGAGGATCAGCAACAGATACAAAAGTGGGTACATGACTTTGCCGAGGAGGTCATGAGGCCTGCCGCGGCCGAATGGGATGAACGGGAGGAATTTCCCTGGCCAATTGTCGAAGAGGCGGCCAAGGTGGGGCTGTACAGTTTTGATTTCATGGCGAACTGTTGGGCAGACGAGACCGGTTTGACCATACCGGTTGCCAACGAGGAGCTTACCTGGGGAGATGCCGGTCTTGCCCTTGCTATTCAGGGTTCTACTCTGGCTGTTGCAGGGATAGTAGCCAATGGCACAAAGGAGCAGATTGGTGAATGGATCCCGCAGTGTTATGGTGAGCCGGGCGCATTAAAGCTGGGTGCCTTTTGTGTATCTGAGCCGGATGCCGGTTCGGATGTGAGTTCTCTTCGTACTAAAGCCGTATACGATGAGGCAAAGGATGAGTGGGTGCTAAACGGCACGAAGACCTGGATAACCAATGGTGGTATAGCAAATACTCATGTTGTAGTTGCCTCCGTGGATCCATCGTTGAAGGCCAGAGGACAGGCCAGCTTTGTTGTACCGGAAGGCACTCCCGGTATCTCAATGGGGCAGAAATTCAAGAAACTTGGTATACGTGCCAGCCACACTGCAGAGGTAGTTCTTGAAGACTGCCGGGTTCCGGGGCGGTGCCTACTTGGTGGCAAAGATAAACTCGACGAACGACTGGCGAGAGCACGCGAAGGCAAGAGCTCTTCTTCCCAGGCTGCAATGGCAACCTTCGAGTCTACCCGTCCAATTGTTGGAGCTCAGGCTCTTGGCATTGCTCGGGCAGCTTATGAGTACTCATTGAACTACGCCAAGGAGAGAGTTCAATTTGGCAGGCCAATCATTGAGAATCAGGCTATATCGTTTATGCTCGCCAACATGAAGACCCAGATAGATGCAGCAAGATTGTTGGTCTGGCGTGCATCATGGATGGGGCGTAACAGTATACCCTTCAAGGCGGGAGAGGGCTCGATGTCCAAGCTCTTTGCCGGTCAGACTGCAGTACACGTTACCGAACAGGCTATACAGATATTGGGAGGTGCAGGATACGTGAAGGAGCATCCGGTAGAGAGATGGTATCGTGATTCCAAGATCTATACTATCTTTGAGGGAACCAGTGAGATACAGCAGCTTGTGATTGCACGTGCAATTTCGGGTATGCGGCTTAACTGATTTTGCCGGATTGTAGGCAGATGTGACCGACAGGTAACGTGTAAGCCCGTATTACCTGGCTGTAGCTGCCTGATACTTTATAAATCCCTTCGACCCAATCTCTTCGGCCAGTTCAATACTGCCGCTGTCTACGATGCGGCCATCTATCATCACGTGCACCCTATCGACTGGAAGCTCGTCCAGTATTCTTGTGCGGTGAGTTACCAGTAGGATACTGGCGCCATGCTCGTCAACTACTTCGCGTATCCGTTTGGTAATTGCCCGTAGTCCATCAACGTCAAGCCCCGAGTCGATCTCGTCAAGAATGGCGAGCTTCGGCTCCAGGATAGCAAGCTGTATTATCTCGCTGCGTTTTTGCTCGCCACCTGATAGATCGGTATTGAGCGACCTATGCAGCATCGATTTATCAAACTTGAGCTTTGATGCCTCTTCTTCAATCCTGGTTACCAGGTAGCTCTGTCCGTCCGTCCGTCCGTCCGTAGCTGCCTCTAATGCACTCTGCAGCATTACTCCAGGTATTGCTGTCGATTGTTGTGGCGCTACGAAGATACCCAACCTTGCAATTTGCCAAGTCTTTAGCTCAAGTATATTGGTGTCTTCAAAGGTTATAGTACCCTCGGTTACCTGGTATCCTGGCATTCTCATGATTACACTGGACAAGGTAGACTTGCCGGAGCCGTTAGGCCCGATCAAGACATGTATCTCACCGTGACCAGTGATAGAAAGGTCTATTCCGTTGAGTATAGTACGGCTACCCGTGCCTGCCTTAAGAGACGATATTGTCAACATCTATATCTACCATAACGTTGCCATTTTCTATGCTTACTTCATACACAGGTACTGCCTTGGTTGCGGGGAGTGAGCGGGGTTGTCCGCTGAGTAGATCAAAGGTGGATCCATGCTTGGGACATTCTATTTCGAGATCGTCTGTCAAAACCATTCCCTCAGATAGTGAGTAGTTCTGGTGGCTGCAGGTATCCCCTATAGCGTATATGTCATCACCAATTTTTACCACGGCAACCTTATTGCCCTGTACGTCTACTCGTTTTGAGCGTCCCTCTGCGAGCTCCTCCAACTTGCATGCAAAAGTCAACATTACCCTTTCTCCAATCCTTTTAACCGTTGGTCGATAGCGGATGATATGAATTTTGTGCTGTCTGCAACTGGATTTTTGTCATAAATATCCGAAAAGAATCCTGATGCGATTAACCAGCGTGCTGTATAAGTATCGATTCCTCTGCTTTCCAGGTAGTAGACCTGTTCAGGATCGATAGGTCCGGTGGAGGAGGCGTGGTTGCAATGGACATCGTTTTCTTCGATTGTAAGGTTGGGTACGGAATCAGCTTTGGCCTGTTCGGACAGTATAAGATTCCTGTTGGTTTGTATAGCGTTGCTTCCCTTGGCGCCCGGTTTGATCTCGATCAGTCCGCTGTATACAGTGCTTGAATTCCCTCCTGCAATGCCAGCAAATAGCAGGTTGCTTACAGTGTGGCGCGCACTATGTGTCTGGATGGTTCTCATATCTTTTGTCTGATTGTCTGTGGCAATATATGCTGACATGAGTTCGCTGGAGCCGCCTTCACCTGCCAGGGTAGATGTAGTAAGTGTTCTTGCATACGATCCGCCTATAGGTACCCCCAATGACTTTAGCTCGGCATTTCTTTCTACGATACTTTCAAGATGGCCGACCTGCCAATAAGAATCGGATAGTAGCTGGATATTGGCATAACTCAATGTAGCGTTGTCTTCCAGATTCATCATGGTGACCGGCACAAACAGCTTCCTGGCCATGTCATCATCAGGTGCTTGGACTACTACTTCTATTATGGATGCTGCTGAACGTTTGCCAATAGTGATGCTGAGGGCAGAGAATGAGGTAGACACCTCTCCCTCTGGGTCTTCTTGTCCGATGTCTCCCCTTTGAACGTTGCCCGCCATGTCCTCCTGCGCCCCGTTCCTCTGCTGATCAGAAGAAGGCATGTTGACTACCACTATAGGAGAATCCATGGTTGTGTCCTTATCTATGTCCAAAGCAATTGGCCCCGGTCCGTAAGCACTGTTCATTAAGCGAAATACATCCTGCTGGCTCTGTCCATCCTGCTCATCCAAGTTATCAAATGATTCAATTCCCTTGGGCGCCTCTTTTGGAAGTGAGGTGATTGATATTCCGCCAACATTTTTATCATGTCGAACTGCTATGCACACTCCGCCATAGACCACGATGACAGCAGCTGAGTTGCCGACCACCTGTGAAGCAATACGATTACAGTAGTCTATATAAGGAGAAAGGCCTAAAGATGTCTTTGCTTGCTCCAGTCTATCCGTATTATTTGATGATTCAGACTCGTATGTCCTATAGGTATCAGCTGGGACCAGTGCGTCGAAATCGAGTGAGTCGATAATGCTGTAGCGCCAGATCTCCTCTGATTCTGACGGTCTTTCAGCGTCGGCGAGTCTTTCCATGGCCAGCTCACTTCTCCGGGAAAGCCAACCTTCTCTATGCGCTACCGGCTTAAAATGTTTTAGATGCATATTTCACTGGGTAGGTACATCGCCGGGTTACTTGCTTGTCCCTGGATGGTCGGCAGATACCTCTATTTCATCCAGCCCTTCCGCCAGAGCGTTCCAAGCGAGGATGGCGCACTTTATCCTAACCGGAAACCGGACGACCCCCTGTAAAGCCGCCAATTCGCCCATGGCATCCAGATCTACATCCATTTGGGCGTCGTCTGCAGAGCCTATTTCGTTTTCATTGATACCATCTGCAGCCGTGTCGTCACTATCCACGCTATTATTCGCATTGCCGGAGTCGATGTCTTTGGTGTCCTCCATCCTTGATTCATGTATTGACATCAATTTCTTGAAATCAGATATGATCTTTCTGGCTTCCTCCGTAGTCTTGCCCTTAACGGCAGCTGACATGAGTGACGCCGAGGATTGGCTGATTGAACACCCTTGTCCCTCTATTTTTATATCTTCAAGTACCCCATTATTTTCCAGCAGGTAGACTACTACCTCATCGCCGCAGAGGGGGTTGTATGCCTCTATACGCTGAGAGGGCGGTACGTCCATACTTCCACGGTTACGCGGGTTGCGGTAATGATCAAGAATAATTTCCCGATAAAGATCTTCCAGCCCTGACGTGCTCATAATCTAATTTCTTTCAATAGTTGCGCCATCATGTCCGTGTCCAACTGTCTCATCCCGTGGATTCAACCGTTCCATTTCATTCATATCAAATCGTGCCATCTCATCCAAATATGCTAGCCGCTTTGGCCAACGCTTCAATCAGTCTGTCGGTATCCGAAGTATCATTGTACAGGTAGAAAGATGCTCTGGCTGTAGCGCTGGTTCCCAATCTGCGCATCAACGGCTTGGCGCAATGGTGGCCTGCCCTTATACATACGTTGGATTCATCCAGTACTTGGGCAAGATCGTGAGGATGAATGTCTTTTAATGCCAGAGAGATTACGCCACCCCTGTTCTCGGTGGTGTCAGGTCCCATGATGGTGATGTCCCCGCCAAAAGTTTCTTTTAGCGATTCTATGGTATAGGCGGTCAGTTCGGTATCATGGCGTATTATATTGTCCATTCCTATCTTGTCGAGGTATTCTATGGCTGCGGTAAGTCCTACCGCCTCTGCAATTGGTGGAGTACCGGCCTCAAAGCGTGTGGGTATTTCAGCCGGTACTATACCTTCGAATTTGACATCGAGAATCATCCCCCCGCCACCCATGAACGGTGGCATCGAATCAAGTAGATCCGCCTTGCCCCATAGCACCCCTATACCGGTCGGACCCAGCATCTTGTGCCCGCTGAAGGCAAGGAAGTCGCAGCCCAGTTCCTGAACATCCACATGAGCGTGGGGAACCAATTGAGCTCCATCGGCAACTACGATTGCACCGGCGTTATGTGCTGCATCGGCTATTTTTCTAAACGGTGGTATAGTGCCAAGAACATTTGACATCAAAGTGCAGGCTACAAGTTTAGCTCCGTCGACCGTCTCTTCCAGATTATCCAGATCAAGCAGGTAGTCATCTCGCATGGGTATGACTCTCAATTCTACCCCCCGCGCCTCATGAAGCATGATCCATGGTACCAGGTTCGCATGATGATCTATCTCAGTTACTACTACCACATCCCCCTCATGAAGCCTATGCATGCCCCACGAATAAGCTATCAAGTTGATTGCCTCAGTTGCGTTCTTGGTGAATACAATTTCTCTTGCAGGGTCAGGAGCGCCGATGAATCTACCGGCGGCCATCCTTGCATTCTCGTACAAGCGGTCAGCCTCTTCCGCCAGTTTGTATACGCCTCTGTGTACGTTTGCGTGGCTGTAATTGTAATATCCCGACATGGTATCTATCACACATGTTGGGCGCTGAGAGGACGCAGCAGAATCAAGGTACACTATCGACTCTCCATGGAATCCCTTGGACAGCAGCGGGAAATCTTGTTTTATGGCCTCTACATCGAGTTGGGTTGTAGTAGTTGCGTCTTTCATGCTTCTTCCTGGGTCGTCATCTTTCAGTCCACCTATCGTATCCGTTACTGTCAATATCCATGGCCAGTTCGTCGCCGCCACTGGCTACAACTATGCCATTTACCAGTACTATCGTCCTATCGGGTCTTATCAACTCAAGAAACTTTGCATAATGGGTTACTATTATCGTGCTCATCTCCGGACGATGATCCATAATAGATTTTACCCCAGATGCTACCGTGGTTAATCCATCTACATCCAAGCCTGAGTCGGTCTCGTCCAGTATGGCCAGGTCCGGCTCCAGCAGAGCCATCTGCAGTATCTCGTTCCTCTTGCGCTCTCCGCCCGAAAAACCCTCATTGAGATGGCGGGTGGCGAATTCATCGTCCATACCCAGCTTTTTGAGCCATTCTATGATTTCCATGCGTATCTCCAGCGTGGACACTTCGGTAGTTTTACGTGCTGATACAGCTTGTTTCAAGAACTGGACGACAGGCAGACCTTCTATGGATTCCGGGTGCTGGAATGCCATGAATATACCTGACTTTGCTCGTGCATCTGGAGACCAGGCTGTAATATCCTCTCCCTTGTACCTTATGTTCCCGGCAGTTACTACGTATTCTGGATTTCCCAATATGGTATTTGCAAGCGTAGATTTTCCTGACCCGTTGGGTCCCATAATAGCTATTACCTCTCCCTTGTCTACCCTTAGATCTATGCCATGAAGTATCTCCTGTGTATCCGTGCCGGAGCGAAGCCCCGATACATCCAGCAAAGGTGTGTTGTCATCTGGTAACTTACTTGCATTGCCCAAAGAGGCTTCTTTCTCTGGTCCCTTGTTCTGAGGTGTCATGCTTATATATTTTAGTGGCTTGAAATTCATTTACACAACAGTGGTTAGAAAAATTATGCTTTGCCAAAGCTGATCAGGTGGGCTAAGTTGGTATAGATATGTCTGACCAATGGAATGCTACAGGTGTAAATGTGTCTATGGGATCCATGCAGTCATCGGTCACGCTTGTGGAGGAGACCACCTTTTCTATCAGCGAGCCCAATGGAGATATCCTGCCAAACAGCGCTCAAGGGCTTTTCTTCAGAGATACCAGGTTGGTGTCACGTTATGAAGTAGTTATCAATGAGAGCAGGCTGGAGGGACTTGGCGTATCCAGCAGTGAACCATTCTCGGCTATATTTGTTTCCAGGCCACTACCGCCACCGGGAGGTGCTCCGTCGACCTTATTGGTTACCAGGGAGCGCCATCTGGGAAACGGCATGAGGGAGGATATCGAGATACGCAACTTCAATAATGAGGCGACATATTGTTCTCTGGATATTACACTCTATTCTGATTTTGCAAATTTGTTTGCAGTTAAAGAGGGGAGAGCAGGGGAGTCAAATAAAGACAATGTAAGCCTTGACGTAAAAGAGGACAGGATAGAGTTCTGTTTCCGCCATGGTAGCTTTTCCAGAGGGACCAAGGTCAAGTTCTACCCCCAACCTACAAAGTTGAGTAACGATGTAGCCAGTTTTGAAGTGATTGTACCGGCCAAGGGGCATTGGAACCTGTGTATAGAGGTGCATCCAATTATGGATGATAAGGATATACAGCCCAGGTATATATGTGGCGCCCCTATAGAGAGTGCAACTCCATCAGAGCGCTTGGCCAACTGGCGAAAGTTGGTTCCCCAGCTAGATAGTGGGAGCCAGCCACTTAATGAAACTATCAATAGAAGTGTAGAGGATCTGGGCGCTCTTCGTATTTTTGATCCAGATTATCCGGACAGGGCTGTAGTTGCCGCCGGAGCGCCATGGTTTATGACCGTATTTGGTCGTGACTCTCTTATAACGGCATGGATGTCTCTTATATTCGATTCAGATATGTCCCTTGGGGTGGTGCAGACTTTGGCGCGTTTTCAGGGGAAAGAGGTAAACCCCAGGACTGAAGAAGAGCCTGGAAGGATATTGCATGAGATGCGTTTCGGGGAAGCTGCCTCGCTCTCGCTCGGAGGTGGTTCCATCTATTATGGGACGGTAGATGCTACGCCACTCTTCGTTATGCTGGTAGGAGAATTGTTGCGTTGGGGCATAGCCAAAGAGGCCATTGAAGAGATCCTTCCCAATGTAGATAGGGCAATAGACTGGATAGAACGATTTGGTGATAAGAACCGTGATGGATATGTCGAATATATGCGCCAGACAGATAGGGGTCTCAAGAATCAGGGATGGAAAGATTCGTGGGACGGGATCAGATATGCCGACGGGCGAGTAGCTGAGCCACCAATATCGCTCTGCGAAGTACAGGGTTATGTGTATGCCGCCTATCGTGCCAGAGCAAGAATTGCCAAAGTATTTGGTGATGATAATCTGTGGCAGGTATATCACGCCAGGGCAGCCGACTTGAAGGAGCGCTTTAACAAGGATTTCTGGCTGGAGGATAGGGGATGGTATGCAGTCGGTCTTGATGCAGACGGCCATCCTATAGATTCCCTCACGTCGAACATAGGTCATTGTTTGTGGACAGGCATAGTGGACGAGGATAAAGCAGGCGAAGTGGCCAAGAAGTTGCTCAGTCCGGAGATGCTTAGTGGATGGGGTATCCGTACACTCTCTAATTCCATGGGAGGTTACAATCCTCTCAGCTACCACTGTGGTTCGGTATGGCCTCACGATACTGCAATAGCTGCTGCGGGATTGATGCGTTACGGCTTTAGCGATCAATCTGTGGAGGTAATATCATCTCTTCTGGATGCGTCTACCCGTATGGGAGGAAGGCTGCCGGAGCTGTACAGCGGCTTGGCGCGAAGTGAGCTGGATACCCCTATTCCCTACCCTACATCGTGCTCTCCGCAGGCATGGGCGTCAGGTGCGCCGCTTTTGTGTCTACGCAGCCTGCTCGGCTTGGAGCCACTTGTCACCTCGGGAGAGATATGGATTAATCCGGTACTTCCTCCCGGGATGGATTATCTAAAGGTTACCGGCATTCCGATTGCCGGTACTCGTATTACCATTGCCGTTGATGGACAAAACGTATCGGTAGATGGACTTCCTCCGGGGGTGGAGTACCGTACAGGCTTCAGGATGATTGGTGAAAATCTTGAGTAGGGGCCTTCTTCTGCCTGCGTGGCTTAAAGGCAAACCACCATATGGCTGCCATTGCTCCAAGCAGCCCTAATGTGGCTCCCAATGGTTTTCCGGCTTTTTTCATTTTACCCTTCATGCCACCAGTGTAGACCATAGAGGGTACCCATGTGTTATCGTCTGTGGGGCGACATTTCTTGCTGAGGATGATGTTCTCACGTGTAGACCAGAGGGTACCTATCCACTATCGTTTGGGCGTGGGAGGGTAAACTGGCAGTCAGGGTGTAGACCATCGTTGGGGGTACCCATGGGTGATCGTAGGGTCGTGAAGCACCGGTAACCGGGTAGAGACGGATAGAAACCGTCATTGGCTATTGCATTATTTTTTAATGTGTGCTAAAATAATATTAACTAACCTGGATTGCTATATTAGTTCCGGTTTCGAGGTCGACATCCCCGCGAAGGGGGCCAGGCTCTTTCGCCGACTTTTTTCGAAACCCTCCCCAGAAAAGGGGTTCGTAACATGATTAGACTACAAAGACAACTCGGAGAGAGCTATACTGACGCATCTATCCAGGAGCTGGATGCCAGGATAGGAGTGGCCAGGGAGCGCTTGGGCGATTCGCTGCTCATACTTGGTCATCACTATCAGCGCGATGAAGTAATGAAATGGGCTGACTCAAGAGGTGACTCTCTGGCGCTATCAAGATTTGCAGCTGCCAGCACCACCGCAAAGTACATAGTCTTCTGCGGAGTTCATTTCATGGCAGAAGCCGCCGACATTATTACAAGGCCAGACCAGCAGGTAATTCTACCCGACCTGAATGCCGGGTGTTCAATGGCAGATATGGCAGATACCGAGGATGTCGAGTTGGCTTGGGAAGAGTTCTCGCGCGTGACAGACATAGAGAAATTTGTGCCAATCACATATATCAATTCAGCAGCCAGCCTGAAGAACTTTGTCGGGCGTAGGGGCGGATCGGTCTGTACATCGTCAAACGCACGAGCGGTACTTTCATGGGCGCTTGAGCCGCCGGATAGGGGTGACTCATCAAAAAAGGTTCTCTTCGTGCCGGATCAGCACCTTGGCCGTAATACCGCATTTCAGCTTGGATACAAGGCAAAAGATATGGCGTTGTATGATCCCAGACTTGACAACGGAGGCCTTGACGAACAGACAATCAAAGAGAGTACCGTTCTCCTTTGGAAGGGTTATTGTTCAGTGCATCAGCGTTTTACGGTTGATCAAGTAAAGTCGTTTCGCGACCTTCATCCAGATGGGATAGTGGTAGTGCATCCCGAGTGTCCCCATGAAGTAGTAGAGCTGGCTGATGCTGTGGGTTCAACTGATTTCATAATAAAAACCATTGATCAGGCGCCGGAGGGGACAGATATAGCTGTGGGGACCGAAATTCATCTGGTCAACCGCCTGGCCAACGAACACCCGGATAAAAAGGTGGTATCGCTTGATCCTCTGGTCTGTCCATGTTCTACTATGTTCCGGATCGACCCACCGCATCTTTGCTGGGTGCTGGAGGGACTGGTGGAGGGAGAGGTTCGCAATAGAATTACCGTAGAGGAGGATGTTGCTGAAGGTGCCCGGTTGGCGCTGGATAGGATGCTCTCCATCTCCTGAGATCCCCTGAGCCGTACTTCCCGGCTATTTGCTGAGCCCCATACTTTGTCCCCGCAATACTGTAGCCGGAAGTAGTCGGTGTGCATATTTTTTGTGGCTGCGCTATGCTTGTTGCATGGCTACCTTTATAATGTTATCTACACTAGGACCGGATGGTATGGCTACCCTGAAAGCTAATCCCAGAAGATTATTGGAAGTAAACTCGGAAGTGTCTGAAATGGGAGCAGAGGTGCTGCAGCAGTGGGCAGTCAGTGGGCAGTATGATTTCTGTACTGTCTTGGAAGCGCCTGACCTCGAGACTGTTATGAGGGTGGCAGTTTCACTCGGTGCGCGAGGCACCCTTAAGACTCAGACGTTGGCTGCAATTCCTGTGGATAAGTTTCTGGATGCGGTGCAGAATAATAATTACTGACAGTTTATTTTTGTCTGTTATCAAGTAGCACTGAACATTATATTAGTACCACCACAGACCCTGACGCCGCCTGCTGGGCCTGACTTCGTCTGGGCTGAATGTTCCGGGCAGAATGGCTCCGTCGGATATACGTTTTACTCTGTATCTACCCTCTTCTATCGCTGATATTTCGAAGCCGCGCGCCCACGTCCCCTGATACCTGTCGCGTACCTCGACATGTGATCCGACCTCGAGATCTTCTACTTTGGATGAGTCGTCCATAATGACTACTGGGTAGATGTCTTGTTCATAACTAAGAGCAATACTACTCGCGATCATATGCTATTTGTATCGGCACCACGGACGGTAAGTTTACTCTTTTCAAAATATATGCTGAGTACAGCTTATTTGTAACCTGTGTTACGAGGAGAGGCTATCCTGGGTGGCCATTTTGTTGGTGAGCTGGTTGTTGGTGAGCTGGTTCCGGGCTGTGCCCATATTGATTATGAAATATTGGCCATGAACGCGCCGGGTTGGCTATGGTAGGAGATATGTTTGTGGAGATTCGCCATGGTTGGCCAAAGCGGTAGGCGGCCCGACCTCTCAGTGGAGAGATCGCTTATCAGTAAGGGTCATAGGTTGGTCGGGGGCGTGGATGAGGTGGGGCGCGGCGCATGGGCAGGCCCATTGACTGTTTGCATAGCAGTAGTGGATGATGCATGTACCCAAGTACCCGGGAAATTGCGAGATTCCAAGCAGCTTTTAGAGAGATTGAGGGAGTCGATTTTTCCTGCCGTTAGTAACTGGTGTGCGACCTGGTCGATTGGTCACGCTACAAACGATGAATGTGACGAGTTGGGTATGACTGCCGCCCTGGCCATTGCGGCGAACAGGGCATATAAGGGGTTACCTGAAGAATTGCGCCCAAGTGCGCTTATACTTGATGGAACGGTGAACTTCATGGATGGAATATCGCAATCTACCAATGGACTATCACAATCTATCTCGGTGGAGACACTTCCACACGCTGATGCTACATGTGCTTCGGTTGCCGCAGCGTCAGTGCTTGCAAAGGTAACAAGAGATAGGATAATGCTGACGCTGTCCTCACTGTATCCTGGTTACGACCTGGCTGGCTGTAAGGGCTATCATTCTCGAGCGCATGTCGATGGACTAACTGCATATGGCTTGACCGGAATCCATCGCAAGAGCTGGTCGTATGCTTCAGGCTACACTATTTCAGGGCGATAGGAGTATGTCGTTTCTCTGGCTTTCACTACAGCCTGCCGTGTACTTTGCAAACGGCATAGACGGCAGTTGGAGCTATTTTTACAGTCATCCTTTTACCGCATTGGGGACAGAATCTTGGCGGGTCGAACTCTGGAAGACAGCCATCGCATTCTGTTGCCGGTCTTCCACAACCCGGGCAGTACGTAGTTGTCGCATAAGGTGACTGGCGGCCATGTTCTGGTGAAACTGTAGGGTTTTCGGACTGGCGGGAGTTGGGGGGGCTGTCTTGCCGGGGCATGGCTTTGGTGTGTAGCTATATTGCTGATTCGATCATGCCCACCGGCATCGCCATGTCCTGCAGCATGGTTAAGTCCTCTTTCGGATCTCTTCCCATGGTAGTGAGGTAATTGCCTACGATCAGTGCGTTTATCCCGGAGGCCAGACCCATTGATTGCAACTCTCTCAGGGTGATCTCCCTTCCCCCGGCGTATCTCAGTATAACATTGGGCAGTCCCAGGCGGAACATGGCAATCCAGCGTATTGCCTCCCATGCAGGCATCCTGTGCCGTATTTCGAGAGGAGTTCCCGGGCGCGGATTGAGAAAGTTTATCGGTACGTCGTGAGGCTGGAGATCCCGTAGCTGGAGTATCATCTCGATACGTTGCTCGTCACTTTCTCCCATTCCCAGGAGTACCCCGGAGCAGAGTTCCATCCCATGCGACTTTACTCGCTTACATGTCTCTACTCTGTCTTCCCAGGTATGGCTTGATACGATCTTTGGGAAGTAGGATCGTGCTGTTTCGATGTTGTGGTTGTAGCAGTGTACCCCCGCTTCAGCCAACATCCCTGCCTGGGCATCATCCAGCAGTCCGGCACTTACCGCTACCTGCAGGTCAAACTCATTGCGTACCTTACCCACTGCCTCGATGATCTTTCCCAAAATGCGTTCGTCGGGTCCCTTGATCGCAAGTACCAGGCAGAACTTTGATGCTCCCATAGCGGCGGTTTCTTTTGCTGCAGCCATTACCTCATCAATATCCAGAAACGGAGTAGCTTTTACCGGTGAATCGTAGTGTGCTGATTGAGAACAGAAGGAGCAATCCTCTGTGCAGCCACCCGTCTTGGCGGACAGTATGCCTTCTATCTCTACTTCCAATCCACAGCGGTCCACCCTTACTTCGTGGGCCAGGCTGGCCAGGCTGGCCACGTGCTGTGAGGGCAACTTGGCCAGATCGCTCAATTCTTCGGGTGTCAGGTCTCTTTTCTCGTCCAAAAGTGCTTTCTCGGCATTATGCAGCAGAAGCCTTGGATTGTCGTTTATTATTACTTCGTTCATAGTCACGTTCAAAAGCGTAGCACGTACTGAAGTAACGTATGATCACTCCAACTTATTGGTTAACCAAAACGCTTTGTAGAATTAACGTTAATGTTCCCGGCAGTTCACCTGGATGTAAATATCTCCATTTACAGTAATAGATGTCGGATAGACATCATCATGTGTTGACTGGCCAACTTCGATTCTATGCATAATGTTGTCGAAGTGGTATCGGGGTTATTGGTCGGTCGGCACCGGTGGAGTCGCCGTCAAGCATCGGAAAACAAGAAATTAAGGAGGTATCAAGTCAAATGAGCATAGTGCCGGAAGAAGATAGAGAGATAGATTGGGTGACACTGGATGTTCTCGAGGGAGCAAAACTGGCTATTCTTGCACTCAAAAGCATACGGGCCGAAAGTCCTTTGGCGACTGCATTTATAGATGAGCAGATCCGGCGTATAGAAAGTACGTTGGGTGAGCTGTACAATGCGGCAGAAATAGTAGTCATGCAACGCCATAGCCAACCGAATAGCCAGGCACGCATATATGATGTGCCACTCGCTCACCACTCAGTTTAGTCTACGCCAGACGGAGCCATACTGTAACAGCGGCGGGTATAGAGTGTATCTTGGATGTGCCATGTCTTGATGGTAGCGAGTCTCAAGGTGTAACATTGATGCATGCGCTCTACCATGCAGGATTTCCCCCTCACAATTACCCATATTCTCCGTCATGGTCTGGAAGTGTACCCAGATAGTCAAGTATTTACGTGGCAGGGCGGCTCTGCACGTAGTGCAAGCTTTGGTGATATAGTACAGCGCTCGGCATCGCTGGCCTCAGGCCTACGCAACATTGGTGTTGGTAAGGACAGCAGGGTGGCTACTTTTTGCTGGAATCATCAGGAGCATCTTGAAATGTATCTTGGTATCCCCTGTATGGGGGCGATATTGCATACATTGAATATTCGCCTATTCCCCGGTCAGCTGTCCCACATTATTAGACACGCAGAAGATCAGGTTATTCTCTTCGACGCGTCATTGGCTCCGCTGCTTGCACGGGCGGGTAACGATGCTTTATCTGGGGTACGACATTTGGTGCAGATCGGAAGTGGAGACGTGTCTGCGCTTGATGAAGTGTTTGGTGGAGAGATCATTTCCTACGATGATCTTTGCCGGGGAGAGCAGTTTCCCTGGCCTGACCTGGATGAGATGCAGGCAGCCGGTATGTGCTATACGTCCGGTACTACCGGAGATCCAAAGGGTGTTGTGTATAGCCACCGGTCGACTCTGCTTCATTCGCTGGCTCTACTCTTTGCGGGAACAGCTGCCTTTGCCGAACCTGACAGGGCGCTTGTGATTGTTCCGATGTTTCACGCGAATGCCTGGGGAGTTCCGTACGCTGGCTTTCTGGCGGGAGCCGATATGGTGATGCCAAGGGAGTTCCTACAGGCTCCCCATTTGGCGGAGATTTTTAATACGCTGCATCCGACTATAGGAGCTGGGGTTCCCACTATCTGGAATGATTTGCTGAACTATTCAGAGGATCATGATGTAGATATGTCGTCAGTGCGGGTATTGCTGGCCGGGGGCTCTGCTGTTCCAAGATCACTGATGGAAGGATATGCAGAGCGTTTTGGTGTTCCTCTCGTACAGGCATGGGGAATGACTGAGACCAGTCCTTTGGCATCAGTGGCACTGCCACCCAAAGGTGCTCGACCGGATGAAGAGATGGATTGGCGTTCACGTACCGGAAGAGTTGTTCCTGGTGTGGAGTTGAGGGTGGTAGGCGAGGACGGCGAAGTACTTGCCAATGACGGTAAGTCGTTGGGTGAGTTCGAGATCCGCGGTCCGTGGATTACAGGTGAGTACTACAACACACAATCAGATCGATTTCACGATGGATGGCTGCGTACCGGTGACATAGGGACACTGGATCGTCTCGGGTTTATGCAGATACACGACCGCAGCAAAGACGTAATCAAGTCAGGTGGCGAGTGGATCTCCTCGGTGGAACTGGAGAACGCAATTATGGGTCATCCGGATGTAATAGAGGCGGGTGTCATTGGTGTGCCTGATCAGCGCTGGCAGGAGAGGCCACTTGCCTGCGTGGTTCTGAGACAGGGCGCGAACATTGGAGCTGCAGAGTTGCAGGAGTGGCTGGGACAGAGGGTCGCCAAGTGGTGGATACCAGATCGTTGGGAGTTTGTAGATGCCCTTCCCAAGACCAGCGTAGGGAAGTTCGATAAACTTTCGTTGCGGAAACAATTCGGCGGGGAAGTGCAGTAACGCCTCAAGCTTTTCCCTCGGTGCTAAGCCCTGTTATCTGGGTTATCTGGTTGCCCGGTACCAGTAGATTACTCTTTATGTTCTGCCGCTGAGGTTTGTTCTCCAGATGGGGCGGAGTATCGCCATCTTGATGCCGGGAAGCTCTGTATGAATACCCAGGCTTATTTCCGGGCTTGTTGTCTGGACGCTTGGACTTGTAGCTCGGGTGTCTGGGGTTATCAGGAGGCACAAAGTCTCTCTTTCCGGTACCTTCTACCAATTGCCAGTCGAAATTGGTCTTTAGGTCATGGTGATAGGAACAGAGACGATCAAGACTTGTAAGGGTAGTCTTGTGAGTATCTGCCCAGGGTTTTCTATGATCAATTTCCAGAAATATTGCACATTCGCATCCCTTCACTGCACAGGTTGGATACATCCACTCAAGAGCAGTC
>JAJZWU010000041.1 GCA_021846515.1 Actinomycetes bacterium | reverse complement strand
GGGGGGATACTCACTGAAAGTGTCACACCCCTATGCTATAATGGAACACAACGCCAAACGTGAAGAATAGATGCCTTCAAATGTGAAGACGTCTCAGTGGGGCCGGCAGGATTCGAACCTGCGACCAAGGGATTATGAGTCCCCTGCTCTAACCGCTGAGCTACGGCCCCAGAGCAAGTTGCTTAATTATAGCAAAATCTCATGGACGCTGCCATGAGCTTCCGGCTGTATAACTCCCCTTGTATCAACGGCCAAAGGAAATAGGCTACCTGGCAACTTACTACCTACCTACTCTTCCTGCACCAGCGAAACGGCAGCTTCCTCCTCGGGCGGTGGCATATTGTGGAAGAACCCCCAGAACATCCCGGCATTTACCAATTGGAGCAAACCGGTTAGTTCAAATGGCAGAGACAGGCTTACGTTGTCAAAGATATAGCCGGCCAAAGTAGGACTTGCGGCCATAGCGAACTGGCTTGGTACATTGGACAGTGCAGCCAATGACGCCCTTTCCTCGGGATGAGCCATGGCCAGCACGTAAGACTGTCTTAGCGGCATGGCGATACGTTGTACTACCATTCTAATAAGATATATTGCCCCCGCAAGCTCAAAGCTGGAAACCAAAACCATAGGAATCAGCAATATTGCTTGTATCAATCTCACTACCGTCATGGTGCGCACCAGGCCATACCGTCTAGCCAAGCCGGCGGCAGACAGACTGGAAAATGCAGTTACAAAGTTAATCACCGCAAAGAGCACTCCCACTTCACCTGCCCCAACCCCGAAACGGCGGTAGAACCAGTATGCAACAAATGGCCCAAACATGCCTATTGCAAAACCATTTACCGTATTGGTCGCCCAGAGGCGATAGAGAAGCGAACGTGAACGGTAGGGAAACCGTACCTTGCGCTTCCGGACAGTGCTACTACCCTCAATACTACCTGATGCTTTTGTCTGGCCGGGTACGTCGCTACTATCATCAGGATTGACAGCACCATAGCCACCTTTGGCATCACTCGCACCGGCGCCCGCACCACTGTCATTTATTGCGACACTTCCGTAGCCGACAGGATGCCGTTCACTTATCCAAATAGCAATTATCCCTGCCATGCCCGCAAAGATGGCCGCTGCAATAAAGGCTGGACGAAACGTAGACATTACAGAGGCGTGCATAGCTGCCACCCTCGTTGCACTGTGCACCACAGCCCCAGCCGACGATTTGGAGGCTCTGGAGGCAGAACCGGCACCGGTAGCCCTGGCAACGTTGATATTGCGTACCAAAAGGGCGAGTAGCCCTCCTGCCAGCGCTCCGACGGACGACATAAACGCCAAACGACCAAATATAGAATTACGCCACCGCGGTGTTACCGTGTCGGCAACAAAAGCTGACTCTGCTGGCTGATAAGGGCCTACTGCACCGGCACCGGCGCCGGCGCCGCGGCCAAAGCTACCAAGTGATGCGGCTACAAAAATAAATATCGTTCTATCTGAGTAGGCAAATACCAAACCGGCCGCGGCGGCAAACAATGGCAATACAATTAAAAAAGGCTTACGCCCTATACGATCCGACAGAAGGCCAATAAGTGACGATAGGACAGCAGATGTCAGAGCAACGGCCAGAAATAATATACCCAGTTTAAAGGCACTAAATCCCTGCATGGCCAGGTAAATAGGCACCACCACTCCCGCCAGCGCCCTTGCAACACTAATAGAGCCGCGAGCGGCCATGACAACAGCCATATTCCTGTTCATCCACTCTGGGATCATCCAGCCTCGTATACTCTTTTTCGCACGGCCAAGGAGGCTATTTTCTTCGCTACTGAGAAGAGTATTGCTCATCTGATAGAGGCTAGCAGTACTTTCGCGTCGTTCTGTCACATGGTAATACCCGCAAATAATGTTTGATAAGCATGGCTTCCATAGAGATAGCATACTTGTATTGTGATATACGAATCTAACACTCAACGATACGGTAATTTCGTCCTCTCTCCAAATGGGCCTCTTCATGGAGAAATAGACGCAGGGGGGGCAAAGAACTCTGTCTTGAAGCTAATGGCTGCATGCCTGCTTGCAGAGGGTACAAACGTGCTGCAGAATGTGCCCTACATACAGGACGTAGTAATAATGTCAGAGCTACTGGAGGCGATAGGAGCCAAAGTATACAGGCGCGGTCAAAACAGAGCTAACTACGGCATGGACATAAGGGAAAGCGACCAAAGCGCGAATGACGACCTTGTAATAGAAACACCTGCTGCCATTCTACCGGAAGCGCCCTATGAGTTGGTAGAGAAGATAAGGGCATCTATAGTGGTGCTCGGCCCGCTCGTCGGTCGCATTGGTAAGGCCAAATTGCCGCTTCCCGGAGGTGACGACTTTGGGGAACGTCCTGTAGACATGCATATAGATTCGCTCTCCCTAATGGGGGCCCAATTTATATCGACTCACGGATACATAGAAGCAACAGCACCAAAGGGTCGTCTAAGTGGGAACAGAGTTGTGTTAGAGTATCCAAGCCATACTGCAACTGACAATATACTGATGGCTGCGGTTCTTGCTGATGGCATCACTATAATCGAAAACGCTGCCAGAGAGCCCGAAGTGGTCGACTTGGCCACAATGCTTTTATCCATGGGCGCCAAGATAAAGGGAGCGGGAACATCCAGAGTGATCATCGAAGGAGTATCCACGTTGCACCCTGCAACCCACAGAGCCATAGCTGACAGGGTAGTTGCAGCGACATTCGCATCTGCGGTAGGGATTGCCGGCGGTGACGTTATAATAAGAGACGCCCAGATGGATCATATGGACATGGTTGTAAGGAAGATGACTCAAATAGGACTGCATATCTCCCATTCACGGTCGCAGTCGTATCCCGGCATTCGCATATCCAAAGATGAAGGGACCCGGTTGCATAGCGTCGACGTGTCTACCCTGCCTTATCCGGGGGTGGCCACTGATTATGCACCATTTATAGTTACCATGCTATCTATAGCCGATGGAGTAGGAATAGTGAGCGAGAACCTATTCTCCGGCCGTTTTCGCTATGTAGATGAACTCATAAAGCTCGGTGCAAACATCTCCACCGAAGGGCACCATGCAGTAGTAAGAGGTGTCGATCGTTTACAGGGAACACTCGTCAAAGCTCCGGATATACGTGGTGGAGCAGCTCTGGTCTTGGCGGGACTGGTAGCTGATGGTGAGACTGTCGTGACAAATACTATGCATATAGACAGAGGTTACGAGGATTTTGCCGGAAAACTCGCCTCACTCGGCGCAAATATACAGATACAAGGAGTATGAGATTGGCAAGGTAAGAGATTTGTGCCCCCCTGCCACTTGTTATACATTTCATCAACTTTAACGAATCCAACGCATACATCTTTAGTACCCAGGCAATTCTGCCGATAGTAAAAAGGCGTGATGTTTGATGCCTGTTTGTGTGAACTTCCTGGAATAAACACTTTGTAGAGGAAGGTGCTCCTATACAGATATTAAACTGTAGCGTACTCGTATAGTAAGGTAAGTGGATGATTGAATTAACCAGGATAAATGGTGAGAAGATGTTAATCAATGCAGAGTTGATAGAACGCGCGGAAGAAACCCCTGATACTGTCATCACGCTTACAGATGGTACAAAATACGTTGTGTCGGAGCATGTCAATGAGATACAGCAAAAAGTCCAACTATACAAGGCAGGAATCATGGCATTCGCACAGCGGATGATGGAGGATCTGAATGACAAGGACGTTCACCTGAGGCTCGTCTACAATGAAAAGGAACAGCAGAGGATAAGCACTTAACGATGCAAACGGGAACCGGTGCTAAAAAGCAGTCAAGGACAGAAATTTCAATAGGTACCAAAGGTACTACCAACGTTAATCATGGCATTAAGCATGGAGGCATACTATGAAAAAGGACACGCTATCCCCAATAATCATCATCAGTGCAATTGCGGTCGTATTCGTAGCCACGATAATGGACGGTACAAGCCCAATGGTTATGTTTAAGCCAGCTCCCATGCTTCTCATATTCGGTGGATCGATACTTGCATCCGTGGCTGGTGTCATGCGCTCCGATTTCAAGGCAATCAAGGCTGCAGGGAAGAAAGTCATGAAGGTGGACACAGTGGATCCACAGCGTGACCTGGACACCATCATACATTTCACAGAGGTGGCAAGACGTGAGGGATTACTGGCACTCGAAAAAGCAGCAAGCGACATAGAGGATCCCTTCTTTAGAAAGGGTATAGAGATGACAGTAGACGGTATCGACCCAGAAGAAATACGTGAAATTCTGGAAGCTGAGATCGACGGGCTGGAAGACAGGCACAAGGCAGGAGCAAAGTTCTTTACCGACCTTGGCGGCTTCTCTCCCACTCTGGGCATTATCGGTACAGTTATTGGCCTGGTTGCCGTTCTGGGCAGCTTGACCAACCCCGGGCAGCTTGGCCCTAAAATTGCCAGCGCATTCACGGCCACGCTATGGGGTATCCTTATGGCAAACTTGGTGTGGCTTCCCATATCAAACAAACTCCAGAGGGCAAGTAGCCTGGAACTTACCAGCAAAAGGCTTATTCTGGATGGCATACTGGCTATTCAGGCAGGGAGCAGCCCGAGGATGGTACAGGCAAGGCTTCAGTGCTACATAGCGCCGAAAGACAGAATAGATACCAGGAATTCCCGCAACCAGGAAGATGCCGCCTGATTGCGCTTGTATGACGTTCATGAATAGCCAGATAAACTGTCGTATGAGACAAGCTACTATGCTGCATAGGTTGATATAAGTAGGTTACAATATAATGGCCAAAAGCACTAAACATAAGTCAGGAGGAGAGGAAGGAGGGCATGAAGCTGCAGGCATGATGAGGTGGCTGCTTACCTACGCAGACATGATCACCCTCCTGCTTGCTCTTTTCGTGGTGCTGTTCGCTATGTCCACTATCAATGTACGCAAGTTCGAAGCCCTGGAAATGGGCCTTAAGCAGACCTTTGACCCAAATCCTGGCGTGCTCACCGGAGCTGCCAAACTACTGAAGGAACCCCAACTCACCCAGTCCAGCGCTACCAACGTATCAGCATTTGTAAAAAATGTTACTCACAATGTGCAGAACAGCCCCGGATCTGCCGGCTCTACCACCACCAGTAGCAACGGCAGTGGCAGTGGCATTCTGCCAATGTCGGCTATCGCTCAACGCCTCCAACAGGCTCTATCCAAGGCGGGGCTTGCAAATCAGGGCGTCACGGTTACTACCGAGAGACGGGGGGTAGTGGTTAAGGTACTGGACGACCAGGTATTCTATGGAACCGATCATGCCAGCCTGAACGCCGTTGGAGCACGAGTAGTCGATGTAATCGGATCGGTTCTTCGTACCTTCAATAACAACGTAGTCGTTGAAGGTTATGCCGACAGCCAGCCGATTACCGGCGGACCATATCCCTCTAATTACGCACTCTCAGCTATGAGGGCTATCAACGTCCTGGAACACCTAGTACACTACGATTCAATTCCAGAGGCGAGGTTGTCTGCTCAGGCATTCGGGTCTACCCATCCTGCAGCACCAAATACCACCCCACAGAATATGGCCTTGAATAGAAGAGTGGATATAGTAATATTGAATTCAGGACAAGGAAGGTCATAAATGAAAGTATTGGCTCAGTCGCTGGCATCTAATTCGGAGTTAGTACTGATTTCAAAATATATCGTAGGAGTAAACATGCATCTTCTACCAGGGGTCTAAGAGGAAGAAAGGGAGTTCGTAAGTGGCAGTCTCTATTTCGGGACAGGGAACACGGCAGGCTGGCAACTCAGCCAGCGTTCACAGGGGACAACAAGTTGCCGTGGAAGAGGAAGATAAGCCGAAGGGTAAAAAGAAGCTTATCATCATAATAGTTGCTATTATCCTGGTTCTTGCCATAGGGTACCTTGGGGTGACAAAGGTAATCTTGAAGCCGGTACCTCACTATGGACCTAATGACCCTCCTAAAAATACAACAACTTATTCACTTCCGAGTGAGACGCTCAACTTGGCAGACGGTAGCCTCCTCCAGGTAACTTTAGCACTACAGTTGACAGAAGTAGCAAATGTAAAATCAATTGGCACTTTCGACCCCCAAATGGAGAATGCCCTTATTCAGGACTGCGGCACTTGGACATACCACAGACTACTTGCTGCCAACGGTAAGATGCTCTTAGCCCAGCAACTGCTCCACAGTTTCCAGGGGATACTTAAGCCGGTAGACGGCGGCGAACAGGTTAGCGAAGTATATTTTACCGCCTTTACTCTTCAGGACGCTTAGCCTTTCAACCTTCATCCAATCGTGCGAAGCTGCTTTCATGCCGGTGCTGCTCTTAGGCTCCATACTGCCTAAAGCCATAATAACAACAAATAAACAATATTACTGGCAAGTCGCTTACAAGTGCTTGCAAAGATAAGCACTTGATGCTAAGATAACCGTTAGTAACGGATGCGGCGGAACGTAGAAACTAGATAGTTCAGCAAGTATGAGTTTTGCTCCCAGGCATCTGGGTAGGTTGCAGGAACACGACATACAACTTGCAATGTTATTGAATCCATGGAGGATATTACGATGGCCCTAATGTGGAATCGACCGATAGAATGGGATGCAGATGAGTGGCGTAAGCTGGCCGCATGCAAGGATACTGAGCCGGATCTATTTTTCCCAGTCGGAACTACCGGCTTGGCTATAGATCAGATAGAGGCAGCCAAGCAGGTCTGTTACAAGTGCGAAGTAATTGAACCATGTTTGGATTTTGCTATTGCAACCAACCAGGAATCGGGGATTTGGGGCGGAACATCCGAGGAGGAGAGACATCATTTGCGTAAAGTTTGGCTGGCAACACAGTACCAGTCCAATCACACTGATAATACTCAATCACACCAATAACCACCTTCACTTAACTCAGCTGGTTGCTACTTCTGGCAAGATACCTGGTTCAGAATAACTACTCCCCTCCTGTGGCCAACGCTTCCTGCTTGCTCGTGACAGCTTGGCCAGAAGATCAATCACAGAGGGGTCTTGTGTTACTGGTCTTATCTCAATAGCTCCATCGCTGCTGGCGCCATCGACAAGCTGCTTCCCAGTCTCAGTACGGATTATTAAAATAGTCCATCCAGAAAGTTCCCCAATCCCACCTGCAGATACATCTGCGTGCTCTGCCGCAAAGTCTGGGCATAACTTACATCCCTCGCGAGTCCACTTCCGGCCTTCTTTCAGTGGAACCTCGGCATACGAACCATCTTGCATCCATACCTGGAACCTGCCCTTGATGTTAATTTTCGCAATACTCTCACGGCCAATGCCGTAGTTGGCCTCAAACAGCTCTTCGTACATGGTTTCATCAAACGTCTTTGAACAAAGCAACCCTATCGACAGAACCATCCGGCGACCAACTTTTCCGGCTTTTCTTGCATTCATTACAGCGGGAATAGATGCCTGACACCCTGTGCCAACTATAGCTATTCTCTCAAATCCAGCATCTACAGCATCGAGGTAGGCAAGCGTATTGGTCGAATAAGTATATCTGGACCCAGATGCGTCCAGTACGCCCTGACGATCTGTAGCGACTCCAGGAAGTGGACGAACAGCGCCAAGACCGCTACCCCGCTCGTTCAACTCACCACCCATCGACATACCACTCACTTCACCGATACCACCCTCGGCATCCTCTCCTGTCCCATCAGATCGCGATGTGCTATGCCCGGTAGATGATACGAGAGCGCAATCTACCATGGAATGGTCAAGAGCCCAGATAAGCATGGCCGACACCGCTCCCCCGTCCTGGCCAGCTGAACGTACCTCCTCATCTATCGCCCTGGCAAGAACGACTTCTTGGCTGACCCCATAAACTTCATCAGGGTTACGAGGTCTCCCATACATAAAAGTATCGGCTTCCACCTCCCATGACCTAAATCTTGGGCAAGCTCTTGTACATAGGGTGCATCCCCGCTGACCATGTGTACAGTCATCTGCCCCTCCGTCCTCATCAACCTTCCAGGGCTTATAGCCACCTTCCCTACCATCGTAACGCAATACGTCATGTGGACATGCAATTACGCAAGCCGCACAACCTGTGCATAGTCCGGACCTAACTACTTCTCCAAGCAAATTTACCCAATGCGGTTTCTCTGGTGGCATACCAATAGGTTATCGCTTTAAGCTGGACAATGCCAATGCTTCTCTGCATCAGGTAAAATCAAGGAACCGGACACCATACCCCGAGTGCCGTCCGGCAGAACCAACACTGGCTGTATAATAGAATTCATATGATTGGTAAGTTGTAAGCATTGGAATATACGATAAAAACAGATTCGAGTAGGATAATCATGTATATACCGGAGGTATGTAATTGGTAATAAAACTGGTAATACCGCGGCCCTGTATGCATTCTGACGGCAAGAGGAGGATGGCAATTGAGCACAGTTCAGGAACGTAGACTGGCTATCTTGAACGCAATTGTTGAAGAGTATATAAGCACAGCACAACCGATTAGCTCTGTGCGTGTTGCCCAAATGGCTAAATTAAATGTGTCTACGGCGACTGTCAGGAACGACATGGCTGCACTTGATCGTGAGGGGTTTCTTGCCCAGCCTCACACCTCGTCAGGTAGAGCTCCTACAGAAAAGGGCTACAGATTTTACGTAGACCATCTGGACCGACCCAATATGCTATTTCCCAGCCAACGTCAGATGCTACAAAAGTTCTTCTCTCACCTGCATGGTGAAGTTGACCAGTTGCTGGAGAGATCGGCCAACTTACTCGCCAGGTTGACCGACTATTCATCAATAGCTATCAGGTATACAAAACAGGACCAGAGTGCTCTAATGCGCTCTGTCCAGATAGTAGGGATGTCAGAACGTACCGGACTTATAGTTGTCGTACTCGGCAATGGTTCCGTTCAGACAGAGAATATCGAATTCAAATGTGACGTAAGCGAAGCTACACTTTCCGAGGCAAGTGCAATACTGCACAGACATCTTGCAGGCAAGTCGTTCAACGATGTTTGCAGCAATGCCACAATTCCAGCGGAGTACATTGCACACGCAAATAGGCATGTCGCCGATCTAATCGACACGGTAATGCCAAAGATAGCAGGTATGTACACCGCAAGTAACCGGGAACACGTTTTCATCGGCGGTTCCTCGCATATAGCCGACGCATTCGATGCTATAGATTCCATTCGGATGATCCTTTCCATGCTTGAGCAACAACTGGTTTTAGTAGATATTATGGAACGGATGATAGAAAATGGAATGTCGGTAGCTATAGGTACCAGCGAACACGGCAATACCGTATTGGCCGACTGCACATTGATTGTAACTCCCATAAAGATAGATAGCTATCTGGCCGGATCACTTGGTCTACTGGGTCCGGTGAGAATGAATTATCCAATGACACTTGCAATAGTCAATGAGGTAGGCGCCAGACTGTCTGAAAAGCTGGACAGCGATGCCGGCTGACTACTACGAATTACTCGGAGTGGACCGCAATGCTACAGACGAGCAGATAAAGCGGGCATACAGGAAGAAGGCAAGGGAACTCCATCCTGACAGCACCGGCGGCGACTCAGGATCCGAGGAACAATTCAAGGAAGTTTCGCTGGCATACGAGGTACTCAGAGACCCTGAACGGCGTCGTCGTTATGATACGTTTGGCCCCGAGGCTTCTGGAAGTCAGTTCGGACAGGGGGGTCCGATGGGGGGATTTGGAGACCCGTTCTTCTCCGGTTCCCTGTCTGACCTCTTTGACACATTCTTCGGAAACTCTGGAATGTCAGGTACCAGAGGGCGAAGTGGACACGCTGGGCCAGAACGCGGACAAGATGTCGAAACGGCAATGCAGGTATCCTTTGAAGAAGCGGTCTTTGGTTGTGAAAGGGATCTGACCATAGAAACCCTTGTTACCTGCGAATCCTGCTCCGGTAGTGGCGCAACCCCTGGAACCACGGCCTCTCGTTGTTCACAGTGCGGGGGTACCGGTGAACTCAGGCGGGTGCGACAATCTATCCTCGGGCAGATCGTAACTGCCACCCCCTGCAATTACTGTGAAGGGACGGGGGAGACTATAGCCAGCAAATGTAGTGTATGCAAGGGAGAGGGTCGCGTCAGGGAAACTTTGCACATAAGCGTATCCGTACCTGCCGGTGTAAACGATGGCACAACGCTAAGGCTGGCCGGAAGGGGTCCTGTCGGGAGGAGGGGAGGATCAAAGGGAGACCTTTATGTGCATCTTCAGGTCAGCGCCAGTAATCGCTTCAGCCGTGAAGGAGCAAATCTATATGCAGACCTGCATGTGCCTATCCCGAGTGCTGTCCTCGGAACCTCAATGTCATTTAAAACCCTGGACGGAGAAGAAATAATTGATATCGCGAAAGGTACCCAGAGTGGTCATGTTGTCAAGCTAAAGGGAAAGGGGGTACCAAATCTGAACGGAAGGGGCCGCGGAGATCTATATATAACAGTAATCGTAGACATACCTACGACGCTGACTCCCGCAGAAGAGGAGCTCTACAGGCAACTGGCCAAGGAGTCTGGGGAGACAGTCAAGCACCACTCTGCTCGCTCTCGCTTAAGGTCATTGCTATAGGCCACTGGGAGGGACACCTATTACATATCCGTCACCGGCTTACTCTGATGCGAGTGCTCAGGTATTCGTAGATAACATACACAATCCGGCAATTTCGCCTCAGGACATGCACCATCTGGTGGACGTGCTCAGGTTGCGTGAAGGTGAAAAAGTTGTACTATGCGATGGTCATGGATCTTGGAGGCTATGCAGCTTCAGCAAAAATGACTGGAGCTCACGCATAGAAGAACTAAGCGAAGACATACACGAAACAATACCTCCAGATCATCCGACCTGTGTTGCGCTGGCAACGGCTAAGGGGGAGCGCGGCGCCTGGGCTATTGCCAAATTGGTTGAACTGGGCATAGACAGCATAATACTGCTCTCCACAGATAGAGGTATCGTACGCTGGGATACTACCCGCAAACAACATGCATTAGAGAGATTGCGGAGAATCGCACGAGAATCATCTGCTCAATCGCGCAGGGCGTTCCTCCCGGACATAGGCGGTCCGATTACCCTGGATGAGTTGTTGGAGACAAATCGCTCTCACGGATTGAGGGAATTAGCGCTCGCAGACATCTCCGGAAAAAGCATGCCATTGATCCAGCAGGAAATTAAAATCAGTACGATTGCGGTAGGACCGGAAGGTGGATGGTCCGAACGCGAGATGTCATTGGCAAATGACCTGCCTATACTCAGCATTGGAACGACCATCATGCGATCTGAAACCGCAGCGATCGCGGCAGGGGTGATGCTGAAAGCTCTCAGATGGTAACAGCCACCGAAGAGTAACGACATCTCCTGGGTGCCCTAAAAATAACGACTATGACCTGGATGCTGACACAGCACAAAATAATCTGGCTGCCGATTGGCGCATTCGACCCATTTGAGATAAAAATATGAATTATGAATATAGTTGTTTGCGTAAAACAGATACCGGATCCAGCGGATCCACCAGCAATGGATGAAGCCAGGGGAACCCTTAATCGAAGCGGTAAGCTCATTATGGATGACTCGGACTCTTATGGAGTAGAGATGGCATTGCAACTTGCGGAACAGGCAGGAGGAGGAGAAGTCACATTGGTTTCAATGGCTCCAAACAACGAAACCTCCGGCCTCCGTACTGCCCTTGCAATGGGTGCAGCCAAAGCTGTACTTATAAGCGACGAGGCCCTGGCGGGCTCTGATGCACTATCTACAGCAAAGGTGTTGGCGCGCTCCATAGAGAAGGCAAACCCCGATCTCGTAGTTGCCGCTACTGAATCTACAGATGGGTACACTGGAACCACCCCGGTACAGTTGGCGGAGTTGCTGGGATGGCCATCTGTGACCTTCGCAAAGAAAATCAGTATTGCAGACGGTAAAGTCCATGTACAGCGCCAGACTGAGGTAGGGTATGACGATGTAGAGTGTCCACTACCGGCCGTTGTAACCGTTACTGCCGGAGTAGTGGAACCAAGATACCCATCGTTCAAAGGTATCATGGCGGCAAAATCCAAGCCAGTAGAGCAGCCTGCTCTTGTCGACCTTGGATTGGATGCATCGCAGGTAGGCGCCGCCGGAGCAGGTCAAAAAGTAGTATCGGTAGAGGCAGCCCCACAGAGAGCATCCGGGGAAATTGTCGTCGATGACGGGGATGCATACCAGAAAGTTGTGCAGTTTCTGCAGGAACTCAAGTTGGTGTAATGCAGCTTGAACGCAGTAGAAGTAATTTAGACACTGAATAGGAGATTTTAATGGCTATCGACAGAGTACTGGTAATTACAGAGAGCAATGATGGGCAGGTTCTACCCGCATCATTGGAGCTGCTTACTGAAGCACGTTCGCTGGCGGACAAGGTTGACGCTATAGGATGGGGTAAGGATGTAGCCTCACTTGCGGCCGAGACTGGGTCATATGGCGCCGGACGTCTGTTTGACGTAGGTGATATTGGCGCATCTATCCCCGGCCCTCATGTTGCAAGTGCAATAGCAGCTATAGTCAATAGCGACAATGCGCCCAGCATCATTCTCGCTCCGACCACCTATGACTGCAGGGATATTATAGGTAGGCTGTCAGTAAAGATAGACAAACCGGTTATCACAAATGTGGTGGGGCTTACCAAAGACGGAGACACCGTCTCCTCTTCTCACGTGCTTTTCGGTGGAAGCCAGATGGCCACAGCTCAGTTTACCGGTGATATGCCGTGGATATTCGTAGTCAGGTCAAAGACATTTACCGCCGAACCATCGGGTGGACAGCCATCTGAGGTAATGAGCGTACAGGGAGGTGACCTGGGGGCTACCGGTAATGCCTCTATAGTATCCAGCCACGTCGAAACCCAGAGTGGACCAAAGCTGGACGAAGCTGACGCAGTTGTATCAGGAGGAAGGGGTCTTGGCTCACAGGAGGCATACTCCATGGTAGAAGAGCTTGCAGAATTGCTACATGGAGCAGCCGGCGCTAGCAGGGCAATAGTAGATGCTGGATGGGTTCCCTACTCACGCCAGGTTGGACAGACCGGTAAAACCGTAAAGCCTACCGTTTATATCGCATGTGGCATTTCCGGAGCTACCCAACACCTCGTAGGCATGAAGGGAGCAAAAAATATCATAGCTATAAATAAAGATCAGGAAGCTCCAATATTCTCGGTAGCCGATCTTGGGATAGTAGGCGATGTCCACCAAATCATGCCAAAATTGATTGAAGCAATAAAAGCACTCTCCTGACATAGCCCGATAACCGAGTATAGTAATGGTTGCTTATTGACTTAATCAATGATTTCGTGCATAATATGTATACAGAAGACACAATAGGAGCATAGAAGCATATACAATCAAAAGAAGGGATATGACGAGGCAACCACAGGAACGGGCTGGCAATAGCCGAAATAATAAGTTTGACGACTCGGATGACAATGATCTGGATAATAGTACGGATGACTACGATTACGGCGACAACAAAGCCCTGCGAGAGCAATACGCCAAAACGGTGGGAAACAAGCTGCGCACCGTACGCAAACAGATGAGATTATCACTTCAACGTGTAGAAGTGCTGTCTGGAAGAGAATTCAAAGCTTCTGTTCTGGGAGCCTACGAGAGGGGCGAGCGTTCTATATCAGTGCCCAGGCTTCAAAGATTGGCCAAACTATACGATGTTCCGGTCGACCAGTTACTCCCAGACCTGGATGCCGATAGTAGGTGGCAACCTATAATAAGGAGGTCGTCCGTTCACTACGTTCCCAGTAACCAATTGCCGGCAGGTCAGGATAAAGTCACTCTTGACTTGGCCAAGCTGAATAGTTCTACCGGACCTGAACAGGATCTTCTGCGCAGGTTCCTGTCGGTTGTACAGATACAGCGTCAGGATTTTAATGGCCAGATGATTACTATACGCGGTGAAGACCTGTGGATAGTATCGGCGATGTTCGGAGTTACTCCTGAAGTAATGATCCAACGTTTGGGAGAATTGGATCTGATTTATTAAGACACTCCAGTAAATGAATAACATTTCACCTAACATAGAATGGCTAAGCACAAAAGAAGCCGCTGATCGCTTGGGGATTACATTGAGAAGTCTGTACCGATTTGTCGATGAGGGGTCTCTACCTGCATATAAATTTGGCAGGGTAATCAGATTGAAGAGCAATGATATAGATAGTTTTATAGAGGCGTGCCGGATTCAACCAGGCACCCTGGAACATCTCTATCCCGATGCACACAAGAAGCCAGCTAAAGAATAACCGAGGCATTACTAATGGCAAGTAACGTTACAGATGAAACAACTCAAGACTGTATATTCTGCAAGATAGTTAATGGTGAAATACCCGCTGACATCGTCTTGAGGGGAACACATACTATAGCTTTCAGGGATATAAGTCCCCAGGCTCCTACACATGTACTGGTCATACCGCGAATACACATAGAACATGCTGCAGCCGTAGAACCAAACCATGCTGAAATAGTTGTCGAGATGCTCACCGCGGCAAGAGAGGTAGCCGCATCTGAGGAAATATTGTCAAAAGGATATCGCCTTATATTAAACGTCGGTGATGACGCAGGAAATCTGGTTCCGCATCTTCATCTGCATGTAATAGGTGGACGCGCTATGAGCTGGCCGCCGGGTTGACCGGGATGCTTCTACCCTCCCTGCCTGCACCTTCGTCTTCCCTATATAGGATGGACGGACGTTGAACGAGGTACTACCACCCTCCAACCACCAATCAACCAGGACAAGTATACCGGCAGGCAAAACGATGGTCTCTCTCCTCGGCGCCCATGACTCATTGTTAAAAGTAGTCAAGCGGGCATTTCCAGCAACCAGAATTGTTGCACGAGGCAATGAGATTACCGCTGATGGGGAAGATGCCACCAAGATAGCCGAAGTGTACCAGGAGTTACTGGCTATACTCGATCAGGGCATAGAACTGGACGATGAAGAGGTAACACGCGCCATAGGGATGGTCAATGACAACATCAGCCCGTCATCGCTGAACAATCACGAGATCTTTCATACGGCCAAGGGCAGATCAATAAGACCAAAGACTGTCGGACAACGCCTCTATGTCGATGCCATATCGAAGAACGTAATGACTTTCGGAATTGGCCCTGCCGGAACAGGAAAGTCATACCTGGCAGTTGCGATGGCTGTAAGCTCTTTGGAAAAAGGAGAACTTGAAAGGATAGTTCTGACCCGTCCCGCAGTAGAGGCTGGGGAAAAGCTTGGCTTCCTGCCTGGTGATATTACAGCAAAAGTTGACCCCTACCTCAGGCCAATTTATGATGCACTCTACGATTTAATCTCGCCTGAAGGCGTCCAACGGATGATTGAAAAAAACATTATAGAAATAGCTCCCTTGGCATTTATGAGAGGTAGAACGCTGAACAGGAGTTTCGTGATACTCGACGAGGCCCAAAACACCACCCCTCAACAGATGAAGATGTTCCTGACACGTATCGGTTTCGGTTCTAAGGCAGTAATAACGGGGGACATCACTCAAATCGACGTTGGGGGAGGAAGCTCTGGTCTCGTCGACCTCGACAAGATCCTGGGTGAGATTGACGGAGTGCAGTTCGTCTATCTGACCAAAAAGGATGTAGTCAGGCATCGTATAGTTGCACAAATAGTAGAAGCCTATGAACGCCACGATGATCAGCAATCTCGTAGCTCTCACTGATACCGGCAGTCATGGGAACGCTGCAAGGGACACTGGCGACTTAGCTATGAGCGATTATAATACACCACCGACCATACAAGGAGGACTCGGGAAATGAGCCTTATAAGATCATCTGATAACGAGTCTCTATATACAAAGAATAGTATAGTCATATACAACCAGACTAAAGATTACAGCCTCCAAGATGGCGCCTCTACCGTAAATAGTCATAGTATGAACAGTGATAGGTTGCTTAGTTTGGCCTATGGGGTACTGCAGGAAGAGGGGGTTATAGAACATGCACCGGGGCCCCTGTACATGGCTATATGGATGGTGGACGATTACTATATAGCCGAGCTTAACGAGGAGTTCATGAATCATATTGGGACGACTGACGTTCTCTCCTTCCCTGTTGATGGACGTCCACCTGATAGATCGCTTACACCCTCCCCTCGACCGCTTTTACCGCCCGTAATTAAACCATATAGCAACGTTATACCATGGGTGCTCGGAGACATCTTCATATGTCCTCACCAGGCTGAGCTCAATGCAAGAGAACACGGTGTGGAGTCCGATGACGAAATAGCGCTGCTGCTTACACACGGAATACTACATCTACTGGGCATGGATCACGAACTGGATGCAGAAGCGGAGATAATGGAGGCTCTGGAACAAGAACTGCTGCGCAAGTTCTGGTATACTCCATTTACATCGCGCCACGAGACAAGCCGCCAATAGCCCGTAATCACCATCAGAAAAGTTTATGACATCAAGAGAAATACAGATAATAAGAGGAACGACCAGCTTCGCTACCAGATACTTCCCAGCCAAACATACAATGGCATTCTTTCTGGCCAGTACATTTAGAGTGACTACACGAGACTGGATAATGCTGGCAACAATAATCATTCTGGTGACATTCTCCACCTTCCTCGCCCTCTCCGAAACCAGCCTAGTCAAGCTCAGCAAAGCAAAAGCAATGGCGCTTATGGACGAGGAAAGGAAGGGATCACGCCAGCTGGCCAAAATAGTAGATGATATAGATACATATCTTAATGTAATATTACTTCTGGTACTGGTATGTCAATTGGTTGCAGCAACCCTGGTGGGCATATTGTCCAACGAATGGTTCGGAGCTATAGGTGTCGTCATCGCCACTGTATTCGAAATAGTTATTATCTTCGTTGCCGCAGAGGCGCTGCCAAAAACCTGGGCAGTAAATGATCCGGAAAAGGTAGCGCTCACCACCGCTCCTGTTATATTACGCATTGCCTCTTTCTGGCCATTGCAAATATTTTCACGCTTTCTCGTTCAAATGGCTGGATTGGCAATCGGACGATCCCGGCTAAAGGGGAGAGAGGTAAGCGAAGGAGAGATATTGGCAATTGCCGATGTTGCCGCCGAAGAAGAGGTCATAGAACGCGAAGAAAGAGCACTAATTCATTCGGTGATCGAGTTGGGCGATACCGTAGTAAGAGAGGTAATGGTTCCCAGGCCGGATATAATTGCCCTCCAGTCCCAGCTGGATATTTCAACAGCACTGGATATCGCTTTAAGAGCTGGGGTCTCCAGACTGCCTGTATACAACCTGAACTTGGATGATATTACAGGAACAGCCAACCTGAAAGATCTGGCTTCCCTGGAAAGGGAGGGCAGGGGTTCGGAACCTTTGGTAGAACATTTACGAAAAACACATTTCGTCCCTGAAACTAAGAGAGCTGCCATGCTAATGAGGGAGATGCAACTCAATAAATTTCACCAGGCTGTAGTTGTGGATGAGTATGGAAGTACTACCGGTATAATATCGCTAGAAGATCTTATAGAGGAGCTGATTGGAGAAATTGTAGATGAGTACGATGTAGATGAGCCAAACGTCATGCAAATCGGCACCGATACCCTATCTGTTCCCGCAAGGACGCCGGTAGATGAGCTAAGCGATCTACTCGGTATAGACTTACCGTCAGGCACATGGGATACTGTGGGAGGGCTTGTCCTGGACCTGGCTGGTCATGTTCCAAGGCCGGGAGAACGCGTCAATGTAGATGGATGTGAGATAGTAGTTGAA
>JAJZWU010000011.1 GCA_021846515.1 Actinomycetes bacterium | reverse complement strand
CTTGAATCGGTATTGATGAAATCATGCATGTTGCCGACAGGCGATTCGTACGCCGATCTAGTA
Source organism: Actinomycetes bacterium (assembly GCA_021846515.1). GTDB lineage: Bacteria > Actinomycetota > Acidimicrobiia > Acidimicrobiales > JAMCPL01 > JAMCPL01. The sequence goes on along the minus strand of JAJZWU010000011.1, from coordinate 64,149 downwards.
GAACGCATAGACCGTTTGGAGCGACTGGTGGGTAGTGGATTGAGCAGCTCAGAACCAAAGGTGGCAACTACCCCATCAACCAAGCTGGAGAGTACGCAGGCCACCCCAGATGAGCGGAGTGGTGGTGATGTCAAGGACAGTGCTGGTATCCATATAACCAGTAGCGTTGACAAAAAAACTGGTAGTGACGGGGTAAAGACCTCTTCACCCAAGGCTTTGGGTGCATATAAGCGTACCTCATCTCCAGATGGAGGAGAGGAAGATGCAGATGTACAGTTCGAGAGAGGTGGTATTGTCACCGGACAAGAAGATACATTGCCAGTCCAGGCGCATACTGAATCGTATGCAGCCGTTAGGGAGGCTGGAGAGAAGGAATTCAACAGGGATTTGTTAGCTATAGCGTGGGGAGATACTATATTAAATACCCTGTCACCAAGGGTTAAGAGTCGCTATGCGCCATCACGTTTTGTCGCTGTTAATGGCAACACAGCGGTCATTGCACTGCCTAATGATAAGCACTTACAGATATGCAAGCAGTACAGTAAAGAGGTGGAGAATGCGATTTCGTCACATTTTGGCATTCCTGTGGTAATTGAACTTGCTGTAGAGAAAGCTGAGACATCTGAACCAACAGCATTGAATGGTCGATTCGAGTCTCCGAGTGGGTCGTCAGTCAATGGACAATCTGTCGATACCCAGTCCGTCGATGGCTCATTTGCTGAAAATACCTCACATGCTGGTAATCCTTTACAGACCGATCACTTGGCGCCAAATAAGAGGTCGGCAGAGGAGCATATCCGTGAAGCATTTCCAGGGGTAGAGGAACTATGAATATCGTAATGCTAGTAGAATTGGGGATTGGCAATAGGGAGGATTATGTATGACCCAAATATACCCCAGACATTTACAGGAGTTGATTGACGAGCTTGGGTTGCTTCCGGGTATAGGGCCGAAATCTGCCCAGCGCATAGCCTTTTACCTGCTTCAGGCATCTCCAGACAGGCTATTACGTCTCTCTTCTGCCATAGCCGTATTGCAAGACAGCACGAGGCTATGCAGCAGGTGCTTCAACATATCAGAGGAAGAGCTATGTCATATCTGTGCTTCCAGCAACAGAGATGCTTCTACTGTGTGTGTAGTAGAGGATCCCCGTGACGTAATTGCCTTGGAGAGATCCGGTGCATTCAGAGGTAAATATCATGTGCTTCACGGAGCGATAAGCCCGATAGATGGGATTGGTCCGGAGAAATTAAAGATAAATGAACTCATGTCCAGGATAGAATCGGAGGGTATTAAAGAGGTAATTGTATGCACCAACCCCACGGTAGAGGGAGATGCTACGGCAGCTTGGATTGCAAGGCATCTGCAGGGTAGGGGCGTACAAGTTAGCCGGATAGCAAGTGGATTACCGGTAGGCGGTGATCTGGAATACGCTGACGAAGTTACCTTGAGCAGGGCACTTTCCGGTCGGCACGTGATTGATGATTAACCTATGATTTTGTTCTGTGACCAGCTCTTTGATCTCATTGCGAGTAGCAGGATGGATGCACCGATAAAGGCTACGATCGCCGCGTATCCGTACGACCATGCAGCTCCCAGTGTGTAAAGTAATCCCATAACCAGGTTGCCGGCAAACAGCCCGGCACTCCGGTAGGCGGACAACAATCCAAACCCACTGCCACCTTCGGGTCGGATCACAGACATGATAGATGGTTCGAGCGTCTCGACTATGCCAAGCGAGAGCCCAAGAATGGCGATCGACAGGAGTATCATTAGGTAGGGTAGCCTCAAGGCGGCAGATATACCCAACATTGCAGCTCCTACCGCAGCCGGCAAATAGCCAAATATCCCCAGATTACGGAAACGTATATGCCAGGTAGAGCCGAGGTAGCCGGAGAGGGTCATACCCGTAGCTGCTGATACCACGTTGAAGACCAGGAATGCAACCAAACCAAGTGCAGAGTTATGAGCTCCCTTGGCTGCTGTCAGTATAGGAAACCCAACGCTATAAGAGCTGAACCCGAATAAGATGGTTGCAGCCAGTATGGCTAGTATCGCATTACGAGGTAGTATTGGGGTAGTGCTTTGGCTGGTAGGTGGAATAGATGTGGTCACTCCCAGGGTAGATGGGGTGGTGGTTGGGCGGTGATCCAGGCCGCGATCCGTTATGGTAAGACAGAATGTCGATATCATGAGCGGGATGATGGTGCCCAAAAATACATACCTGTAGCCCAAACCTTCAGCTACGGAAATTATCATATATATTCCAGCGAATATGCCTCCTCCTATATCCAGTGCATGGAGGAATCCAAAGGCTTTTGTGCGATTACTTTCAGTGGTACTTTTAGTAAGCATTACCCGCCTGGATGGGGAACGCAGGTTCCTTGCCCACCATCCGGCACAGAAAAAAGTGATTGCGGCAACGGGACTTGCAACTAGAGCGGTCAGTGATAAAAGCGGTATGGCTGAATTACCTATTATGGCCAGCTTACGGTGGCCAATTCTGTCGCCAAACCTGCTGCCCAGGTATGCTATCAATGACCCGCCCCCAAACCCAAGAGCCATTGCCAGTCCGTAGATGGCCACAGAGGCATGTAGGGTGATTACCATGAAAAGAGGCAAACCGGCAAGTACTCCCTGGTAGCCCAGATCGGCGAAGAATGCTGATAGTGAAATAGCCCATACGTCATGGGTACGCCAACTTTCAGAATCTGTACGCGGGGATGTATTCACTGGCAATCCATACTACACGGTCATGCAGGCAGCTACAGCGAAATGGTGACAATTTATACAAAAGTAGTTCTGTAAGTTCGTACATAGATTATGTCGTAGTATGTTCACAGGAGATGGATCAGAGGTGGTAGCACGGATTGGTGCTGTGACTACTATGTTGTTGCACGTTTCTACTGGGAGCAGAAGGTAGGCTTAGGTGGTAGGTTAACTGGATTGGCCGTTAGATTGCCGAGAGAATAATAGCGTCTCCCTGTCCACCACCACCACAGAGTCCCGCGGCCCCTATCGATGCACCGCTTTTTTGCATTTCGTATAGCATGGTGACTACCAGACGAGTACCTGATGCTCCCAACGGATGTCCGAGTGCTATTGCACCACCGTTGACATTGCATACCTTTTCATCTATTCCGAGGTCATCCATTGAAGCCAACCCAACTGCTGCAAACGCCTCGTTGATCTCGAAAAGATCGACATCACCGAGAGGCTTACCGGATCTTTCCAGTGCTTTACGTATGGCACCGGATGGTTGGTGAAGCAGCGAAGCATCGGGGCCGGCCACTTGGCCGTAACCGAGTATCTCGCCCAAGGGCTTTACACCGAGCTTTTCAGCAGCAGCCTTGGAGGCTACTATTACCGCAGCGGCACCGTCTGATATCTGGCTGGCATTTCCGGCAGTGATAGTGCCATCGGAGGAAAATGCCGGCTTGAGCCTGGAAAGCGACTCTACAGTAGTCTCAGGTCGTACGCCCTCGTCTGAGTCCACCACGATAGGATCACCTTTGCGTTGCGGTATACTAACTGGTGCTATCTCCAGGGCAAATCGGCCATTTTTCTGGGCATTCGCAGCACGTTCATGGGAGAGGGCGGCAAACGCATCCTGGCGATCTCTTGATACGCCTGTTGCCATGTTGTAGTTCTCCGTAGATTTTCCCATGGCGCACTGGTCAAAAGCACAGGTTAGCCCGTCGTACATCATCGAATCAATAATTGTTGCATCTCCAAGTCTGTAGCCCTGCCTGGCCTGGGGAAGCATGTAAGGGGCCTGAGTCATCGACTCCATACCACCTGCCACGACTATATCGGCCTCACCTGCGTTTATCATGAGATCGGCAAGGTAGATGGCATTCATTCCCGATAGGCAGACTTTGTTTACCGTGGTGCATGGTACGTCCATAGCTATTCCTGCTCCTGTAGCCGCTTGGCGTGCAGTTATCTGTCCTTGGCCAGCTTGCAACACATGTCCCATGAATACATAGTCGACTTTTTCAGGCGCCACACTCGCACGACTCAACGCCTCCTTGATAGCAACAGAGCCGAGGCTCATTGCACTGAGAGAGACAAATGCCCCTGATAGCTTACCTATGGGAGTTCTGGCTCCTCCCAGTATAACAGTTCCTGCCATTTTATACCTCCGATTACTATTTAACGAACTAGTACTAGTATTAACATACTATATGCATAATTTTACGCATGTCGACTTAGAGATGATGGAATTGGCTTTTGAACAAGCCAAGCGGGCCATGAATGCCGGTGAAGTGCCTGTAGGAGCGGTAGTGACATTGAATGGACGTGTGCTGTCTGAGAGGCATAACGAGAGGGAGCGTGCCGCTGACCCATCAGCGCATGCCGAGATTTTGGCATTGCGTGACGCAGCAGCCTCACTGGGCACTTGGCATCTGGAGGGAGCCGAGGTATATGTAACCATGGAGCCTTGTCCGATGTGCGCTGGTGCACTAGTGTTGAGTCGTGTAAGGCGGCTTGTATACGCTACGGTTGATCCAAAGGCAGGTGCATGTGGCTCGCTTTATAACCTGTGTGATGATCCACGGCTCAATCATCGAGTTCAGATCGAAGAGGGTTTGCTTGCTGATGAGGTTGGTGATCTATTGTCAGAGTTTTTTACAGGGTTAAGGAAGGGTGATTGATGAAAGCTGCATATCTTTCAAGTATTGAGTATCCAAAAAAGGAAGCAGGAGATCGGGTGGATGCAGGCAATAGGGGTAATAAGGGAGGCCAGGCAGGTGCGAAGGAAAGGGCAGATGCGGGTAATCGAGTAGCAAGAAGAGCTGACAATGCGGATAATGCCGACTCTCTGGCAAACCTGGTGGTTGGAGAACTTCCTGATCCCACAGTTCATACTGGCTGGGCTTTGATAAAGATGGAGGCGGCATCTTTGAACCACCATGATCTCTGGACTCTCCAGGGAGTATCTTCCAGGCCGATATCCCCTCCGCAGGTATTGGGTTGTGATGGTGCCGGTAAGGTGGTAGCTTACGGACAGGGTGAGGTCCCACCCAGCGCTCCACCGATTGGATCAAGCGTGGTGGCTTATCCTGTCATATCGTGTGGAACATGCCTGGCATGTAGGTCAGGTAATGAGTTGCTCTGCCATGATGTGGCATTGTTGAGCGAGGGAGACTATCAAGGTACTCTGGCTGAGCTGTTTACGGTTCCTATTGCCAATCTGATAGCGCTCCCCGAGGGCGTATCTGCCGTGGCGGCTGCCAGCCTGTCGACGACGTATTTGACCGCCTATCATATGCTATACGAACGAGCCAAGCTATTTCCGGGGAGTACCATACTTGTACATGGAGCTACCGGTGGCGTTGCCGTAGCAGCCATCCAACTGGCAATACTTTCTGGCATCAGTGTGATTGTTACAGCCAGAACTCCAGAAAAACGGGAATACGCGCTACAGATGGGTGCGGTTGCAGCATTTGAATCCTCTACTGAATCAGCAAGGGAGATTCAGCGATTTACATCCGGTGGAGTGGATGCCGTAATCGAAACAGTAGGGGCGCCGACCTGGGAACTGAGCCTGCGTTCGGTCAAACCTGATGGGATAGTAGTTGTTTCGGGCGCCACCGGAGGCGGTGATCCACCGGCGATGTTGCAGCGGATATTTTGGCGCCAGATCAGAGTTGCAGGTTCCACCATGGGAACCTACCAAGAGCTTCGTACGCTGGTCAATCTGGTGGCTACCGGCAGGTTGTATCCTCAAGTGGACAGCGTGACGCCTCTTGATGACGCGAGGAGCGCTTTTGTCAAGCTGCATCGGGGAGAGCAATCAGGGAAACTGATAATAATTTCCTAACAAATAATTCATTGTATTGCCTTTTTTTGGGTGTATAACTTGAGTAGGCACTAAGTGATATGGGGTCAGTTTCGCCCGGAGACATGCTCTATAGAAGCTTTGGTGTATGGAAATACTGGATACAACGATAAAGGAGAAAGTATGAAAAACCAGCTAAAAAGACATATTACCAAGAGCGTGGCAATCGGAACCGTAGTGGCTGTACTGGCTGTAGCGGGAGTGGCAGGAGGAGCTTTTGCCCTTACCTCTTCCACCCAGTCACCCGCACCAGTGAGCACTACGACAGCTCCGGGGTCAACGCATGCAAAGGGTACCCATCATGGGTCAAAGGCGCATCATCGCCGTTTGGTAAAAGGCATATTGCGCCGTGAGCTCTCCCGTGCAGCCAAAATGGCGCGCCATGCTATTGGAGTTCAGGTAACCCTGCACACGAAGAGCGGTGACAAGATAGTGGAAGTCGAAAGAGGTACCGTGACAGCGCTCTCGGCTACTTCTATTACCGTCAAGCGTATCGATGGGCAGTCGTTTACTGCATCGATAAGTTCCACTACTCATGAGCCCCGCAAGGCTGCGCTCAAGGATGGAGCAAAGGTAGTGCTCATGGAGAGTTCAGGCCATGCTACGGTTATACTGCCTCTGAGTGGGCTCAAACTTGGCAAGAAGCCGTCGGGGTCGTCCACGTCAGGCAGCTCATCCACTACGCCAAGCTCCGGCTCGCCGTCATCAAGCAGCACTGGAGCAGCTGCGTAATTTGTTAATTCATTGTCTTTTCTGGTAACGGAAAGGGCTATATTATAAGGTATAATATATCTTGCATGAGGCACCCTTGTAGAGCAACTTGCACCCCTTGCTCTTGGGTGCCTTGTGCTATCTATGGGGCATAATAAGGGGTTTGTAGCTGCTGCTGAAATAGTGGCAAATTTGGCCCTACTGGATCGCAATTTACCTGGCTGTTGGCTTGGGTGCAACGGTCGGACGGATTTAATTGCAGATTATTAGGCTGTTTTTACCGGAGCGATACAGGGATGAGTGTGGGTGCATCCGCTGCAGCCGTTAAGTTCACTGACTCGGATTAGGTACCCCGCCCATTGATGCCAGCATGCTCCGCAGTTGGTACAGAGGAAGTTAATCCGATCGTCGTTGCTGCGAACAATCTCGAAGTCGTCTCCACCGCATGCCGGGCAACTAAACGGTTGTCTCATATCATGCCCCTGTCTGCCCCAGAGATAGGTTACTGTTAACGATAGCGCTACTTTCCGGCACAGATGGATGTCCAAGATGTGCCGCTATGGCTTTAGTAAGGCGTGCTGATACAGATTCAGGCAGGCCGACCCCATCTACGGATACGAATGGATGAATGGAGGCGAGTCTGGCAATGACCGGCTTGAACAGATGATCGTAATGAACCAATCTGTCATGCAGTGATTTGGCGGTGTAGCCATCTATAGGGCCTATCTTGCCGCCACAGTAGTTGCAGCGTTCCGGTATTATTGTTTCGCCGACGGTACCGTAAGACATTCCGCACTCTTGGCAGCTTCTGCGTGCAAGCAACCGATGTACAAGAATTGATCGTGGGACGACTAAGTTTAATATAAGACCGATATCGTATGCTCCGCTCAGCTCGCTTAGCGCTTCGGCCTGGCGGAGTGTCCTGGGGAAGCCCTGCAGGACGAATCCATTGGGATTGTGGTCTTCTGGCAGTGCTTCAGCCAGTATGTCGACGACCAGTTCATCCGGTAGCAGCGCGCCTACGTGTCTGTGACGTGCAGCAATATCAGCGATATGCGAATCCATTGCCGAGGCTCTTTTTAGTAGATGACCCATAGAAATATGAGGTAGTCCCAACCTATGAGCAATGCTTTCTGCATGGACGTGTTTGCCTGATCCCGGATAGCCCATGAGGATAACTGCAAGTGGTCTCCCTGCCTCGAACGGGTATGTTATCTTGCTGCCTGCTTCGCCACCTGCCTTGACCCCGTGTTTACCCCCACCGCTCATTGCTACATTATTGGTCATTTCTTGAAGGTGACCTACGACCGATAGCCTTGATCTGCTGCTATCACTACTTGCGTAGTTGCCTGCCTCTTCCATCTGTCAATCTCCTTTCTGGCGTGCCCGTGGCCAACCAGGATTACATGGTTCATCTAGCTAACATGGTAGAGGTGCTCCAGGCGATACGGCCAACCATGTCTTGCACCATCGGCTGGAACGCTACCATCCAGGACACGCTACCCATGACTTTATTATGTATCTATTTTTTGCCGGTTGCAACGGGGAAAACACCTACTTTCACAGGTGACATTATGCCGTAGTTACACCAGCAATTTTCTTACTATTGCGTACGTATCGATTGCCAGGAATCATACCGGTATGGATTGGGTGGCCGTAGTTGATATCAGTAAGAAATATTACGACGTATTAATCTTCAGGAACCATGTCGATTGCACCGCATGGACATTCTGTCGCGCATATACCGCATCCCTTGCAGTAGTCGTAGTCAAACTCGTATCGCATGCCCGTACCAAGTTTGATTACTGAATTGTCCGGACAGACTCCGTAGCAGTTGTCGCACTCGAAACAGTTGCCACATGACATACACCGGCGTGCTTCAAATAGAGCTTCGCTTTCATCCAATCCTATGACCACTTCATCAAAGGTGGATTGTCTGCGGACCGCGTCAAGTTTGGGGCGCATAGTTGCAGGCGCATCAGAATAGTACCATGTATTTAGGCGAGACCACTCAGCCAGAGGATGCCTGACACTGTCTGGCGAAGCTATTCCCCTCAGCCAATTGTCTATATTCCGTGCTGCCTTTTTACCGTTTCCTATGGCATCTGTAACTGTTCTATCCTTCTGAGCTATGTCGCCTCCGGCAAATATGCCCGGATGGCTGGTCATCATAGTGGAGTCTACTTGCACTATTCCGTTTTCGATGACTATGTCTGGGATATGCCCCAGAAGTGAGAGGTCAGCTTCTTCCCCAAGAGCAAGGACGACACTGTCGGCGGCAAGCTCATCATACTCCCCAGTCGGCTGGGGGAAGCCGGTATTATCCAACTCCATTTTTTCCAGTAAGAGCTTTTCTCCGGCTACCCTGTTGATGGTGGACAGCCACCTCATCTTTACTCCCTCCTCAATGGCCTCTTCTACCTCAAGGTCATGGGCAGGCATTTTATCCCTTGTGCGGCGATACACTACGATAGCTTCAGATGCTCCAAGACGTTTTGCAGTTCGCGCTGCGTCCATAGCCGTATTCCCACCTCCGTAGACTACTACGGTTCTTCCAAGTTGCGGCCGTTCCATGTCTTGGGCTGAGCGCAGAAGCGAGAGGGCATCTATGATGTGGGAAGAATCACCTGCCGGTATATATGCATTCCTGGCGATCTCCGCACCGGTTGCCAGGAATATCGCATCGTAGTTTCCCTCTTCCATCTCCGCGAGCAGGTCGGTCACTTTGTGGTTGAGTTCAATGTTGATACCAAGGCCTATTATGCGGTCTATTTCTTTATCCAAAACATCGCGAGGCAGCCTGTAAGCCGGTATCCCAAAACGCATCATCCCTCCAAGCTGAGCAGATGCCTCATAGACGGATACATCATTGCCTAAAAGCCAAAGATGGTAAGCGGTTGAGAGTCCTGCCGGACCGCCTCCTACTACAAGCACCCTCTTTCCGGTTGCCGGCTTGCCTGCAGGGATTTGCCAATCTGATTTCAGCGCAATGTCGCCGAGGAAGCGTTCTACGGCATTGATACCTACGGCCTCATCAAGTGTACCGTCCCGCAAATAATCAGCGCGCTCTCGCTGACCAGATGACGCCCCCTGCTGCGTTGTCGTCCTTAACGTACTCCCTGGTACGCCTGCGTACTCCGCCTTGCCGAATGACGCCCCTGATTCACCGAATAGCATCGCATTACTTACGGGACGGTACACCTTTCCTCTGTTACATGCGGTTTCACAGTTGTGGTAACAAACCCTTCCCATTATTGCAGGGAATGGATTGTCCAGCATTATTGTTCTCCACGCCTCCTCGTATCCCATCTCTTCGGCATGGTATAGCCATCCCTGTATGTTTTCTCCAGCGGGACACGCGTCGTTACATGGTGGAAGCAGGTCGACATAGACTGGCCGTTCAGTCCTCCAGCTGCCGGTCTTGTTGGCACGACTCGATCCAGGTTGAAGAGTAATGGCAAATGGCCTATCCAACTTTTCCTCCCAAGTGGGCAGATATCCCCTTATCCGTGTCAGAGGGTTGCACCATCCCGTCCTCACCGAGCAGGCCGAAGCGCCTTACGTTTCTGTCAGCTTCTTCTTGTATCTTATTGATTACCTCATCTTGTCTGGATGGCCTGAACAGGTGGGCGTATCTCTTTTGTAGCAAAAGGTATTCTTCTACCGGCACCTTAGATCTGATCTTCGATACCCCTGTTACCTCACCGTACTCAGCTTCGAATACCGGGAATATGCCTGTCTCTTTTGCCAGCCTTGCAATTTTTATAGTGTTGGCCGGCTCGCTACCCCATCCCAGCGGGCAGGGTACCAGTATGTGAACATACCGAGCACCCCTGAATGACATGGCTTTTTCTATCTTATATTCCAAATCGTGCAACTCCGCCACGGTGGCTGTGGCCACATAGGGTATTTCGTGAGCCATCGCTATAAGAGGCATTTTCTTTCCCTGTCCCCATTGGTTGCCCGGTTGGCGTCCGATCGCTTCGGTAGTGGCCGTTCTGGCCGCCGGAGGAGTGGACCCCGAACGCTGTACGCCGGTATTCATGTATGCTTCATTGTCGTAGCAGATAAAGAGCACATCGTCATTGCGCTCGAACATGCCGGATAGGCATCCTATGCCTATGTCTACGGTTCCACCGTCACCGGCTTGTGCTACAACGCGTATATCATCTCTTCCTTTTGCCCGTAGCGCGGCAGCTATTCCACTTCCCACTGCTGCAGCGTTGCCGAATACGGAATGGATCCATGGGATCTGCCAGGATGTCTCGGGATACGGTGTGGTGAATACCTCCAGACAACCTGTTGCATTGGCGGCAACTATCTTGTTTTCTGTTGCCCTCATGGCTGCATCCAGAGCGTAACGTGCACCGAGGGCCTCCCCACATCCCTGACATGCCCTATGACCCAATGTGAGAGAGTTTGTGCGTTTGATTCCTGATTGGACAGTGCGTTCGGGGGCATCAAGCAGTCTACCTCCTACCGCGAAGCTTCCTGTCTGGTAAAACTTTACTTGTCTTGGGGTGCTTGGTGTCTGTTGTGGCTCTTGCTTGGATTCCTGTCCGGTGACGATGTCCTCTCTGGAACCGGAGTACGGGGTGGGCGCCTGTCCCTTTGTCATAGTTGGCCCTCCGTTTCAGGTGTTGTGGTACCCAGGTCTCTTAGTATATTTTCCGCAGAAGGTCCCGATCTTTTGCTCTGTTCCATCCTTGTCAGTTCACGCTCGACCACATCGACATCCAAGTCTAGGAAGGTTAGTTTTTCCAGATCGTCTTTCACCGCCTTACTCAGGCATTGTTTCAGGGAAATGCCGGTAACAGCTCGTCCGCCCAGGCCGGCAACTACTGTGTATAGGCGTATGTCATTATGGGCGAGAGCGAGAGCAACGTCGGTTGCCAGTATACTTCCCATACCGACGGAAAATGCCCTATCTACTATAACAACACGTTTGGGATTACCGACCGCTTCTCGTAGGGCATCCAGTGGGAAGGGGCGGAATGTTGTTATGCTGATCGCTCCAATCGATATGCCGCTATCACGTAGATCGTCTACTGCATCTTCAATTGCTCCCACTACTGAGCCCATCCCAATGACTATCGTATCAGCCTCTTCCGCTCTATAAGTGCGAACCAACCCACCACTCTTTCGTCCTGAAAGCCTCTCAAACTCTGTGGATATTTCCGGTATTTTTTGCAGCGCTTTTAGTTGCTTTGCATGAGCAAGATATCTAACCTCTGTAAAAGCATCCGGACCGACCATTGCTCCTATGGAAACCGGATCTTCAGGATCCAAAAGCTGGCGGGGAATAAATGGAGGAAGATATTTGTCTACCAATTCCTGATCCGGTACGTCGAGCGGTTCTATGGCATGGGTGAGTACATATCCGTCCATGCATACCATGACAGGAAGCGATATCTCTTCCGACAGGTGAAACGCTTGTATATGGAGATCAACTGCTGCCTGGTTCGACTCTGCAAACAGCTGTATCCAGCCACTGTCACGAACAGCCATAGCATCGCTATAATCATTCCAAATGTTGATCGGCGCCCCAATTGCCCTATTGGCAAGTGTCATTACCATAGGCAGTCCCAGCCCTGCTGCGTTGTATACAGCTTCTGTCATGAATAGTAGCCCCTGGCTGGAGGTGGCGGTATAGCTGCGCGCTCCGGTTGCCGATGCTCCTATAAGTACGGACATGGCACCGAACTCGGACTCTACATTTATGAATTCGCAATGCTCCAGAGTAGTATCTTTGACCATGGCTCCAAGCGCTTCAACTATATGGGTCTGGGGTGATATTGGATAGGCGCAGATTACCTCCGGCCTGCACATAGCCACCGCCCTGGCCACCGCCTTTGATCCTTCGAGTTGCTCAAGCATGTATTGCCTCAGCGCGTCTTGGCATAGACAGTGGAGGAGGCAACTCGAAGGTATTCTGTACGTAGTCAAATAGCTCTTCTGCTGCGGCGTAATTATTTTCTCCGGTATCACCTGTAAATCGTTTTAAGATAGCCTCGTGCAGCGACTTTAAGGTAATTATTCCGGTCAGAGCAACCAGCCCACCGAGAAGTACCAGATTGGGGATAGGTTTACCCAGATGCTTGCGAGCTATTTCGGAGGCAGGTACGTTGAATACTTTTTCCAAGCCGTCTATGTAAGCCGCGATGGATGGGTCATCCAGTGAATGTGGGGTGTTTATAACGACCAATGCATTTTGGCTTACTCCGGAAAAGATATCCATTTGGTGAACGAGCGTAGCATCCTGGATAATAAGAGCGTCCGGTATGCTAATCGGCTCATGTGTGCGTATTTCGTGAGAATCTATACGGCAGTAAGCGGTAACCGGAGCCCCCATTCTTTCAGAGCCGAAACTTGGGAATGCTTGTGCCCAATAGCCGTCTAAAAATGCAGCAACCGAGAGCAACTCGGAGCTGGTTACGACTCCCTGACCACCTCTTCCGTGTATTCTAACCTGAAACATAGCTTTACCATAAGACATCTTATAGCCAATTTGAATCCTTAGTGTCCGGGGGGATGAGTTTTTAGTCTTGCGTTATTATTTTGACCAGCTCTTCCCGCTTCTGGCGATATTTCTGATTGCGGGGTAAGGTTTTTATTCTTGTGCTACTGTCCTGAACGGGATATAGTATAAGTTGTATCCTGGAAGCGACCCGAAGGAGGTGGCGATGGTAGAAGATATCAGCAGTGAAAGGTGGGTAAGCCGGGAGGTCAGTAGGCGAGATCTACTTGCCGGGATGTTGTCGATAGGCGTATCAGGTGCTGTCCTGGCGGCTTGCTCCTCGTCCAGCCCTACAAAGCATATACCTACGGTGCCATCTTTTCCACTTGGAGCAGCAAGCCGGGCCAAATCGAAGCCTGTAGAAATCACTATATGGCAGGGAATGGGTGCTACCAACGGTAAGCCGTTGGGGTACCTGACTGATCAGTTCAATGCATCACAAAACGATGTGTATGCAACTGTTGTGGACCAGAATAACTATACGAGTCTCCTGACGGCCTATACTGCCGCTTTGAGCGGTGGAGCTCTGCCGGACGTGGTTCAGATGGAGACATCCGATCTGCAGCTTATGATCGATAGTGACAGTGCTATTCCAGTGCAGTCGGCCATCAATGCCGAACGCTACAGTTTATCGGATTACGTGCCTTCCACTGTAAACTATTTTCGTGTAGACGATGTGGTATGGGCATTGCCATTTAGCATATCCGGAGAGGTTCTCTTCTATAATAAGGTTGCAGTCGAGAAGGCCGGCCTTGATCCAAACAGCCCGCCGCTCACTCTCGACGAGCTTCGTACCTGGGCTGAAAAGATTGTCAGTACCAAAACTGAAAAATATGGCATGAGCCTGAAGCTTACCCCCTCCACCTTTGAAGAGTGGATGGCTATGGGTGGGCAGACCATTGTGAATCATGAGAACGGTCGCAGTGGCCGGGCAACTGCCGTTACCTTTGATGACTCTTTTGGAAGGTCGCTGTTTACCTGGTGGGACGATATGGTAAAAGATAAGATCGCACAGACGACCTCAGCTACTACCTATGACGATCTTTATGCTATTCTTTCTCAGATAGCGCCGATGACCATTGAGACATCTGCTGCCATAGGGGATGCGATATACTTTCTGCAGAGTAAACCAAATCCGGCTCTGGCTCTTGGGGTGGGACCCTTACCGGGTCCGTCTTCTCCCAATGGGGCATCTTCCAATGGAGGGGTGTTTGTGGGTGGTTCGGGACTGTATATAGTGAAGCTGCGCTCTACTCCAGAACGACAGGATGCGGCTTGGCAGTACATAAAGTTTCTTATGGAGCCTGCCCAGCAGGCATACTGGGCGGCACAGACAGGCTATATTGCAGTACGTAAATCTGCTCTCACCCAGCCTACCCTGGTGAACGCCTGGAACAGTTATCCGGAGTATCGCGTAGCCTACGACCAGATCTTGGCCAGTCCTGCCAATCCTGCCACTGCCGGATATGTATCGGGGGCATCTACGGGGGTAGATAATGCGATAGAAGCAGGCCTTACCGCTCTGTCGTCCGGGGCATCTCCAGCTGCAGCACTGGCTCAAGCAGCCCGTAGTGCAAACTCTGCTATTGCTCAATACAATTCGCGGGTGTAGTGATCGGCATATCCTCTGCCGGACGATCTTACAGGGTAGCGTCAGTCTATATGGTAGTTGTCTTGGAGAGGTCGGTGGAGCTTATTCGGGATAGGTATTGTTAGATCATGGCGTCAGCATCTGCAGCAGTTGCTCTGGAGGCGGTGAGCAAGTGGTATGATAACGTTCCCGCCATACAGGACGCGACACTTGAAGTCATGCCGGGAGAGTTCATGGTATTGCTTGGTCCCTCAGGATGCGGGAAGACCACGCTCCTTAGGCTGATCGCTGGTCTTGAAAATCCATCTCAGGGAGTGATACGTATAGGCGGGAGGGTGGTCAATGACGTGGACCCAAAAGATCGTGACGTGGCTATGGTATTTCAGAGCTATGCCTTATATCCCCATATGACCGTGCGCCGGAATATAGAGTTTCCGCTCCGATCGCGCCATGTGCCGGAGCAAGAGCGCAACCGGCTGGTCGAAGAGGTGGCTGGCAGTCTACAACTGGAAAAACTGCTTGGCCGAAAGCCGGCGCAGCTTTCCGGTGGGCAGCGTCAGAGGGTGGCTCTGGCAAGAGCTATCGTACGAAGGCCGTTGGCTTTTCTTATGGATGAGCCGCTTTCTAATCTCGACGCTCAGTTGCGTATCGAGATGAGAGCAGAATTGGTGGAGCTCCATGCCAAGTTGGGTATTACCATTATTTATGTAACTCACGATCAGGTAGAAGCTACTACTATGGGCAATAGGATAGCTGTAATAGAGGGCGGCAGGATACAGCAGGTAGGAACTCCGCAGGACATATACCAGCGTCCGGTAAATGCTTTTGTAGCGGGATTTGTGGGAAATCCTCCTATGAACATCATTGAGGCCAAGGTTGAGTTGTCCGGCGACGTAGTCAATGCGAGCTTTCAGGGAGCTTCCTTCCAGCTTCCCGCCGATCTGGCAACGTTGCTACGTAAGAAGGAGGTCAGTAGTGTACTGGTGGGCGTAAGGCCGCAGGATGTTAGTATCGTAAAAGAAGATACTGTAGGAATGGGTCAGCTGCGCGCCAAAGTGAGCCTGGTTGAATCGGTTGGTAGCGTGTACAGGATTATTTGCAGGTTGGACGGGGGCGGCTTTGTCACCGTGGATGCTTACCGGGATAAGAGAGAGATACGTACCGGCGACATGGTGGAGCTTTCGATTACCGGCGATATGCATCTCTTTGATGCCGCGTCAGGTGAGAGGTTGGAGCCGTGAGAGCTGGAGCTAATGGATCCTTGGATGGTACGCAACGGATAGGACGATTTAGAAACGCATCCTGGCTGAAAGTGATGCGAGAGGCTGGACTTGCTTATCTATGGATACTTCCTGCACTCGCGGTATTCGGGGTGTTTGTCTTCTTTCCTCTGGCAAAAGCCGTATGGTTGGGATTTTTCAAGACTCCCCCCTTCCCAAACTTGCCATCACATTTCGTCGGCGTATCGCAGTACGCTTCCACCTTATCGTCTGCACTTTTTTTGCACAGTTTGTGGAGAACTATACTCTTTGTGATATTCACCGTACCTACCGGAATAGTGCTCGGTCTGTTGCTCGCCACCCTCGCCCATCAGCGTCTGGCTGGAATACGCATATTTAGGACTATCTTCTCGTCCACGGTTGCGACCTCCACTGCGGTTGCTTCTGTAATATTTTTTACCCTGCTCGATCCTCAGGTGGGCTTGTTCAGCTACTGGCTCGGTCAACGCGGCGGCGCCGGTATATTAGCGAACCCTACACTTGCACTGCCGGCAGTCTCTGTCGTTACGGTCTGGCAAAATATCGGTTTTACTTTTATATTGATGAGTGCCGCACTTCAATCTGTTCCGGATGATCTCTTGGAAGCAGCGAGGATGGACGGTGCCTCCAGGTGGTATCGTTTTCGGGCGGTAACCGTTCCGCTGCTGTCACCTACCATCTTTTTTGCCTCCATAGTAGGGATTATCGGTTCATTCCAGGCTTTTGGCCAGATTGACCTCCTTACCCAGGGTGGCCCCAATAACCATACCCTGGTGCTAATTTACTACATTTACCAGGCAGCATATACGGACAACAATTACGGCTTGGCTGCCGTACTCTCTATAGCTCTTTTTGCAATATTATTTGTGTTGACCCTGGCACAGTTCTGGTTCTTTGAGCGGAGGGTATTTTATGTGGCGGCCAACTGAGCGTACCGGAGATATGGTCGGTTACGGGGATGGTTCCGGAGGGATAGATGTTGCAGGCGGTGCTGGAAGTGTGGGGAGTGCGGGAACTGGTAGTGGTGTGGTGAGTGCAGGGAGTTTAGACGGCACAGGGCGTGGCTTACCCCCGGGAAGATCAGGGCAACTGAATGCCGGTGCAGGGCGGAAGAAGACGAGACGCTATGCCACTAATGGTGCACGCTATATCGTGCTGGCTGGCCTGGCCGTGATAGTAGGTTTTCCGATATATATTACCGTAGTCAATTCTCTTCTCTCCTCCCGTCAGATTGCGGCTCGCCCGCCGGTGCTCTTCCCGTTGCACCCATTATGGGGGGATTTTTCAGCTGCATTCAGCCAGGCTCATCTGGGCCTGTACCTGCGTAATAGCTTCATCGTTACTATATTGATAATGATTGCAGAGATCATTACCTCCGTCCTGGCTGGTTATGCCTTTGCTTATCTCAAGTTTCCCTTCCGGCGTCTTCTTTTTATGGCATGTATTGCAACTATGATGGTTCCGATGGAGGCAACTATTGTTCCCAATCGTCAGACGATCGTCGCATTGGGATGGTTCAATTCTTTCCCAGCTCTTATCGTTCCCTTTCTTGCCAGCGGTGTCGGTATATTCTTATTTCGCCAAGCGTTCATGGGGGTACCAAAAGATCTGCATGATGCCGCCAAGCTTGATGGATATGGACATTGGCATTTCCTGACTCGCATTGTTGTTCCCTTAAACCGGCCGTTGATAGCCGCCTTTGCTCTTTATGCATTTATGAGTGCCTGGAACCAATATCTATGGCCGCTGATAGTTACTGATACCAACAGCGTTCGTACGGTACAGATTGGCATGGCCGAACTCGAAAATGTCAGTGTAAACCATTTCAATTTGATCTTTGCAGGTACCCTGGAGGCTGCATTACCTATATTTATACTGTTGATAGTATTCCAGCGTCAGCTTGTGCGCGGACTGTCGGCCGGTGCACTGAAGGGCTGATTACTCAGCAGGCTTCCAGTGCTTCCATCCGCCTCCCGGCTGGCGCATCTTCCATGTGTCGTATGGATGGTCGCGTGCAACGAGATGTACCCAACTACCGTCAAACAGCTCGCATAATACTACATTGCGGGATATTACGTTATCCAGTAATTTTTGCGGTGCTTGCACTATAGTAAGCAATCGCACCGGTTCATGAAATGGCTTATTGCCGTCGAAGATGGATTGGCGAGGAAGCCCGACCTGTAGATCACCGCCTGCTCCTTGAAGAACGCCTATACCGGCAATGATATTGTGAGCTGTCTTGTCTCCGGCGGAAAGTACCTCCGGGTCTACAGTGGAGAAATAATATTGGGCGTTTATCCAGTGAGCCACCACCATTGGGGCGGTTAGGATGGTCTCCAGTATTGTGCCGTTGGGGTCAGTATCGGAGTCATAGGAGTGCAGGAAGCAGCGCCGGCCCAAATCCACTCCGGCAGTTAGTTCCCTGGGCGCCACGATGAACGAAGCGTTACCAGCCAGACCCCACTCCGGCTGGGCTTGAGCCCAATCGGTGGAACGAACTTCTGGGAGTGCGATGTTGCCATGCGTCTGAGCACCCGGCAGAGTTGAAGCACGCTCAACAGCCAGATCTTTACCGGCACGGTTGAGGTCATCCTGGAGGGTGGCCACCATGTCGAGATGACTGTCAGGTATTAGATGCAGATCGAAGATAGTTACCTCGTCGTTGGCCGTGTCATGTTCGCCTGCGATAAAAATCGTGTCCTCAGGTATAATTACTTTGCGTTCTCTGAGTAGTTTCCGGATGGTTGGCTGGTTCAGCAGTGCCGTAGCGGCACGGGCATTTGCCGCCCCCCGGTTCCCTCCGCAGGCGCCGCAATCCAATGAAGAAGCGTGCGGGTTGTTTTCTGTGGTACTGCCATGGCCGCAGAGCAACACCAGTGGGGCAAAGTTACGCGTTAGTCCCATCGTGGTAAGTAGGTTTTCAGCTAATGATGCCTGTTCGGATATGGAAATGGAGGGGCAGACTCTATTATGTGTCTCGACGTGTGGAACGATCATCCGGTGTATCCAGGTTCGCACCTTATGATAATGCCTGGGAGTCAATGTCTTTGTAGCAGCCAATGGCCCGGCAAAAAACCCACCTGCTTCAGCCAGCATAAACGCCGACAACATACCCTTACGGGCGCTGTTCAGTGCATAGCCGGCCGCAGCCAATCCCTGGCGAGTTGCAATATGGTGATTGGCCAGTAGGGCCGTTTCAGTGCTCGGCAACTCTGTTACCTCTATGGCCGGAGATAAAAGGACAGGGTATTGATCGACATGTCCGGCTGATCCCAGAGGTAGGTATCTCATTGGGAGGGAGAAGAACCCTGCAAATCCTATCGTTTCATAGTGGCCGGCATCCTCAAGGTGACGCCTTATTCCCTCTGATCGTGTATCGATGCAAAATACAGCCTGAGCGGCCGGCCGCAGTCTTGATGCCGGTTGCTTTCTTCCTGTGGCAGTCCGTGGGGAACCGTCCAGAGTCTTTAGCAGCCAATCTCGATAGTGGTTTTCATATGCCGTAAGCCATACTTTCTTAAGTACTTTTGGCGGAATATGGTCAAGCTGTATCCTCTTTACGCTACAATTATTGTGTTCTGGCTGAATGGCTTTTTTACTCTGATCTACTTCTTTGAGCCGGCGCTTTTTTGTATCCAGGTGGCTATGTCTACTTGGGCGTCTGACCAGAGCAGCAAAACGCGTTGGCCGTAGTGGCCTGTTCATGCAACTGAGTACTGCTTCGTAACTTAGCCGAACAGCAAGTAGATCGACCGTAGTTATATCTGATTCGGAGTAGTTGATGGGTGCCCAGTAAGATCGCCATTTTGCATAGCCTGACCACCCCAAGGTACGGGCAAACCGGCGTTCTATCTCATTTACTCGGTCATTTTTATTTATTGAGAGCCTGTCCAGACACTCCAGTATCGTATCGATTGCATTTTCAGGCATGGCGACGAGCTCTCTTCGCCCATCTTTACCTGCGATCCTACGAGCTGCTGGGTCTTCCCCGATTATACCGTGCCATGCTTGGTAAAAGCCACCTCCAGTTTTACCGGGCAACATCCCCCCTATATATGCCGCACACCACTTGGTTAGCTCCCGATCTATTACATGATCAATGAAGGTGTTATTCGTGTTATGAGGTCGTACCTCAGTAGTATCGGTAGCAGGTGCTTCTGGGGATTTTGTGTTCAGGCCATACAAATGGAAATCTTCTGTAATTGAGTCATTGGTATTGGTATCTGATATGACGGCGCGCAGATCAGCCATGGTTACACGACCGCACGCGTAAGCCTCAGCAAAGAATGCTTCTGTAGGGTATCCACGGATGCCCAGGATTGGAGCAGCGTAGTCTATGGCATCGTAAAAAGATATGTGTCGCAAGTCCCAGAGTGGGTTTACTGCTATAAATGTGGACAGTGGCCACAATGGTGCTATGACGCGAACCGCCTCTTCTATTTGTTCCAGTAAGTGAGATCGATCATCGTTCCTGCTTGCATTATGCCCGCTGTGTACCTGCCCAGCGAGTCTGGTTGCCGAAATGTGGTTGTCACTTACAGGTATAGTTGTTGTAGAATCTTTCACGCAGCATTCCCTGACCATGTACCCGAGGCTTCATAAAAATCTCCAGACAGATCCTCTCCACTGTTTGCGATGCCTATTAATTTTTTGCCGTCTGCGATGTTCGCAGATGTTGCACCAATATCTATTAACAATGCCTGTAGCCAATTTCTTACTACAGGTATCTGATTTATACCGGCGATGGCTAGAGACGCCGCGGCTATACTAAGTAACCACCATGGGCTTAGCACTCCTGATCCGGCAGATGGAAGTGCCGGTGCCATCCATCCCCCCAGCGCACTGACTGCAAGCCCATAGAGCCCGCCGGCAAGCAGCATAGCTGCTGTCCATAATATCGTTGTACGGGGTGTAGCAGGGCAGAGACTCCACCACGACCAGCAGGTAGCCGCAACTGTGGCTGCCACGAAGGCCAGTAGTATTATTTCACCATGGTGGGTGAGTATACCGGGCGCCATGACCATAATGGCCACGGTTGCTGCTACTGTTACCAGAGTTGCCGCCAACCTAAGCGGAATAGAGACTTTTTTTGCAGGGGTTGCAGGTGTTTGACCGCTACGATATACCTGCGAACCGGAGCCGAAGAACATGGTTGCCTTGTACATAGCGTGACCTATCAGGTGCAGTAACGCGGCTATGTAGGCACCGACTGTACATTCTGCCAGCATGAAACCCATCTGGCCCATCGTGGAGAAGGCCAGCGAACCCTTTACGTCTGCCTTTCGGCTCATGACAGTGGTGGCCACTACTGCAGTCAGTATGGCTATCGCAAAAGCAACGGACATGGCCAGTATGGAATTACTGGACAGGGAGCTTAGGCGAAGGAGCAGTATGCCGCCTCCATTGACCACACCGGCATGAAGTAGGGCAGATACCGGCGTCGGAGCTGATACGGTGCCGGGCATCCATCTACCGAGTAATCCCTGTGCAGATCGCGTCAGGGCTGCTATCACGATCAGCAGTGCAATGACCGTAGACAGTTTGTCCAGCCGGCTGCCAGCTGAAGCAGACAGGGCTGAATGGAGCAGAGAAACGTTACCTGCCTGCGTCCAGATTAGGATCAAAGCAACTACCAGAGCCGTGTCACCAATAACGAACATCTTCAGAGTCAGACGCGCCGAACTCCGGACACCGGGTAGATCCGACCGGTAGCCGGTTGCCATTACGAATGCCAATCCGGCCGTGACCCAGGCTGCGACCAGCAACGCGGCGGTTGCTGAAGTGCATACGATAGCCATTGATGCGATTACTATATTGGTTACGGCGAAGAACCTGGGGGCTGACTTGTCTGCCTGCAAATAACGCACCGAAAAACTTTGTACCAGCGCCCCTACGACACATACCAGGACAAGTAAGGTTACTGTGAGCTGGTTGGCGACCAGGCCTAATATGGGGTTGCCGTGTTTGCCGTTTACTGCAGCAACAAAAGGCCCATTCAGTGCCACCATAATTGTCGCCAAGGTTGCCGCGGCAGCCGATGTCCACCCCAGCCTTGCTGCTTTCCGGCAACCGGAGAGACTATTGCCTGCCAGTGATACAGCCGCAGCTGCCAAAGGTAAGATTACAGCCCCTACCAGGGATATTTGACCTATTGGAATTAGTGTCGAGTGCATATTAGCGTGCCGTCTGTGCCGTTCCCAAGTAATATACGATATTCATATCATGAATTATATTACGTTATTTAAGAGAATGCAAGTCATCCCGATCTTTTCCGGATGCCGATTGGCCAATCCCGAATGATTCTTAGGTTTGGATGCGGCTTGATGATTTTATGGCTCGTCCATTTATGAGACGCACATCAAATTCCATGTACGTACAAGCGATCATACCTGCTACCTCGATCCTGTACAAAGGATCTATTGCTGAAGGGGAATCGTAGGTAAGCGACCCAGGACCGGTGAACATGAGCTGGTCACCGGCAGCATCCTTATGCACGTGTATCTCACTCGACCATTCAATCAATTCGTGTACCAACATCCCGCCTGGTGGTCCCGGTATGTGGCGCAGTGAGAAAAACGGAGTTCCCATAGCTAGAACGGCTTGGAACAATGCCGGATCCATCCTTGACGAAGGCGCCATGGTAAGGGTGGCAAGTCTCTTCCCTGCTGGACGATCCATTGTGCCCTGGATCGTGTCGTAACTGTCCTCCAGCCGGATGTCCGCCAGCTTCTTGGGTGCGCCGAGCACTTCGCGACCGGCAGCCATGGCAGAATCGTTGGTGACGTATATATAGGGAATGTACATTCCCAACCTGCCGCTTTCATCCACTACCTGTACAAACGAGGTCAGTTCCAGATAGCGACCAAGCGTACTGCCTCCATATTCCGCAATCATTACCATTCCGATTGGGTTTGCGGATGCCAGTCTGAGGCCATCGGGGATGAGATCGTTCAAATCTCCCCCGACCGTGAATACGGCCGCGACTGCCCTGCATCTCCAGTACTCTATCCCGCGTACCGGGTCGATATTGTACAGGGGTGAACCGATCGGCATTCCTTGGATTGTAGTTCCGGTTGTAGCTCCCTCTTCGGCTTCAAATATTTCAGCATTCATGGCATTATCACTCCTTGAGGATCATAGTTTTCCTTTTCGTAATTTTCTACGAGATCGTTTGCCGTATCCAGACTTAGAACTTCGAGGGCGCCGTCCACGATCCAGGCATCTCCATCTTGCTTGGATACCACCTGCTGACGGCCTGGGTGTTTTATTTCTTTTTCCCGCAGCCAGGCAATTTCATCGCTCCTGTGATCGGGTTCGGTTGCTCTCCAGCGTCCGTGCATGGGCTAATGACGAGCTTTTGTGGTTGCAGACCCAGATGGCGATGCTGTCATGATGCCACCCACTTGTCAATTGTCCAATATATGATATTCATATCATGAATTATATTACGTTATTTAAGGGAATGCAAATCATCATTGCAAATAGGCGGTTGTCCGTGCCCGAATGGCTCTTCTGTGAAGGTTACTGTAGTGCCGATGGTAACTGATACCAATAGCCAACCAGTTTTTGCTCCGAGGTGGTCTGGTTCCGATCATCCCTATGCCGGCCGTATGGCGGTACTTGCAACCAAGCACGGCAAGCTTCCTCTTATTGCTCCACCGCTGGAACAGGCTGTCGGGCTGCGGGTTGAAGCAGTAGCTGTCGACACCGACATTTTAGGCACCTTTACCGGTGACATCCCCCGCCAGGGTCCGCCGCTCGACACCGCCATTGCAAAGGCACGCCTCGGGATAGACGCTGCCGGCTGTCCTCTTGGCTTGGCTTCTGAGGGAAGCATTTCTCCCGACTCCGCCATGCCGTTCATCCATTCCGATAAGGAGATCGTCGTCCTGGTCGACGACGAAAACGGGATTGTTGTGTGGGAGAGCCATTCCAGCTGGGATATTGTGGCTGCCACGGTTACTGCCAACAGCATAGAGGGGCTTGAATCATTCTTGGTACATGCCGATTTCCCCAACCACAAGCTCATAGTACGTCCAAACAGTGGGGTAGTACGACCTGTGTACAAAGGTATTGCTACTGTAGATGGGCTGGTTGCCGTGCTTGATGAGTGCGCAACTGCTTCTGCTGATGGTCTTGCTGTTGTAGAGACTGATCTGAGAGCTCACGCCTGCCCCTCGCGCCGCGCTATTATTGCCTGCACAGCCAAACGCCTTGCCGACCGAATTGCCGCTCGTTGTCCTGTCTGCGGTGCCCCGGGATGGGGGCGAGTAGATGTACTCCTTGGCGTACCCTGCTCCTGGTGTGGCACTGAAGTTGCCCGGTCGAGAGCAGAGATTGACGGCTGTGCCTCCTGCGAGTATCGACAGACGCGCCCGATTGCATCTGCTGATCTACGTGCCGATCCCGGAGAGTGCCCGGTCTGCAACCCGTGAGGACATGAGGCAGAGTCCTAAAATACCACCCCACGCATCCATATGTTGTGATCAAATCCCCAATCATCCTCAATCTATCGTTATAAGATCATATTATAATACGGTTACGAGTCGCGCTCCAAGAAGCTCAACCTGTAAGTGGTTCAAAGCCCCTGATGGATGGCATGGTTAATATTTACAATTGGGGGAGCCTCCGTTTGTCTCGGTAGTGTAGTCATAGTACTGAACGAAATCATTATGCCGAACCGCATCAATAGCCAAGCTATTTGGCGCGAAAATGATAGAGTGAGGTCATGGACATAGTGGTCACAACACCTGCCAGCCTACTTACACCGTCTGGCTCAGACGGGCATTCACCCGGTATAGGGCCCTGATCGGGATGCGGCTGTACAGAGGAAAAGATGGTAGGCAGAATATCGGTCACTCTCTGGTTGTTTACCTCCTGCCGGTGCTGCATATACGGGTACAGTAACTGCAATCAATACCGTTACCGGTCATGTCGTGTGGCAGGTAAATACAGCCAGCCCGGCGATAGGAGGAATTACCGCCACAGCGGGAGGTATTATTTTGTTTGGAACCGAACACGGGGTCATGCGTGCTCTCTCTGCTTCCACCGGGCGAGTGCTATGGCAGGTTGCAGCAGGCGCACCGATTGGGTCTGCCCCGAGTATCTACGACCTGAACGGTTCTACTTACGTAGCAGTTGCTACGGGAGGAGCGGACTCCCTCGTCGGCCAGTTCCCTTCCAGCGCTCCTTACCAGTTGCGGGCATGGCGATTGCCTCCTTCATAAACACCGGCCCGAGTATTAACCATTGCAGCCCTGGCTGACGGCAGTCTTGTAGGAATTATATGCCGGCTTGGGTTCGAGCGTCGATGTCATAATACCTGTGGCCAGGGGACTTGCTGGGTTGTACTTTGTGTTGTCAGCCATCTTGAACCACTGCAGAAATCTGACATTGTAGGTGCTCTGCACGGAGCATGCACCTTTCACGAAGGCTGTCAAAAGGGTGGCCTGTTCACTGTATGGTCTTGACGGCGGTTTTGTTGCCCAGCCTATTTCAGAGAAACCAATTGGCACTGAGGAATTGATACCGGCAAGAGGCAGCAGTTGATTTCTCAGATAACCGAGAGACGCGGCGACTACCGATGCGGCTGTCGAGGTGGTGATGGATGCCGGCACATATGTACCTGGATAGATGTCCATTCCCACCCAGTTGACATCCGAAGCAAACTTGCTTCCCCCGAGTTTCCCCAGACCTGACCACCATAGTTTATCTGCTGCTTGCCCGAAGGAATAAAACCAGTTGAAGCCCAGCGCTACATGAGAGCCAGTGGCATCCTTGGCCTCCGTGCCTGCTTCGATGCCGTCGACCAGGGCTGTCCTTGGATGGATGTATCCACCATCGGATGCTTCTTGATTAAATGGGGAGTTGGGCTCGTTGGTGACTTGGATCATAGTTAGATTGTGTTGGTGTGCGAAGTCACGCACCATGGTAGCCACATAGGCGGCAAAACCCTTTATATTGCCATCCTGCCCGTGTGGCGGCACATAGCGCAGTGCCAGGTCTACCTGAATGCCTTTTGCGGCATAGTACGATATTTCGTTCCTAAGCGAAGGAAGGGTAGTAGGGTATTCCGCCCAAGAAGTATAGAGATGGACTATAAAGCGATGGCCGTCTGCCAGACTGGTTATATAGTTAAGCATTTTTGGCACCATGGATGGTGAGGGAAGTTGAGGGGGGATGATTCCGAAAGTCATTGACGGTGAAGATAGGGCGCTTCCACCTGTAGGGAAGCGGTTGGAGGAGACAGGAGATATGCCAGTGGAGGACGTCGAGTTCTTGGCTGGTGCCGAATTATTGGTATTAGGAGAGCTCTTGATGGCTGCAGTGTGAGCGTGATTCCGTGTCACTGTAGTGCTGCATGAGGTGAGCGTAAGAGCGATGAATGCCATTATCGGTAGTAGATGTTTGTGTCTTTTGCCCATGTACGGTAACTTTAGCAGTCTTACGGGAGAGAATACGTACATACCGGTAAGCGGTTGTGTCTTGTGCCATGCACGGTAATTTTAGTAGAGATGTTCCTATGTCTGTAGAGCGCTATCAGTCTGACCGACGCAAGACATACTATAGATGCAGAGGCATAAGGTAAGAGCTCTGAGCGGCAGTCAGAGTTGGTCAAAACTGTTGTATATAAGTGCGTAATAAACGGGAGCTCGTACATTGTTGTAGGTTTGCAACGATGTAGAGGCTAAAGTTGTCATCAATGCCTGGATGCATCGCTACAACACCGTCTGGTTGCACTCGACCCTTGGAGGACAAATGGGAATTGCGTATAGTAGACGTAGTCATGAAGCCGCATAAAAAGTGCCCGGCAAATGGGGAGAACTACTATGGTCATAGGGGAAACTACCGTCCGGTCGGTGTCTGGTAGGAACGGGAACTACGGATCAAATTTTGGGAATAGCTGATGCCGGTGGGCTCCATGGTACGGAAGAGCCTCCCTTACCGAAACAGGACAACTGCCTACCTACCGGCAGTGCGGACGTATTTCCGTAGATGGAATAGAACTTTCCGCTATTACAGGCCACCCATGCTCCCTTTTCATGAGTTACCGGTCCTCTCGCACTATTTGACCAGTAAAGTACCTGGAAGTTTGATGGTGATGTATAGTGCCCCGGACTGAATGACCAGCCGCCCATTGAAGCATTCTGTGCTGAAGGAGGCAACGACCATATACCGCGCTGGAATGTCTCCGGAGTGAGGTCAGGTCCTGCCTGCTGGAGCCCATCAAACAGGAGCAGGAGTCCTTGATATAGTGTCCCTGCATCGCCGATGGCGGGTGGGCTGGACAGCTTGTGTCCGGTTGCCAACTGATACGCAACGGTAAACTCTTGATCCTGTGGAGGTACCGGCTGAACCATCATCGTAAGAGCATGCGACCATTCCGCTTTATCTGCGGCAGATGACATGATCCCCCTCACTTCGGTTTCGTCGCTGATAGACATGACAAGCCACTCCGGGAAGTAATGCTGTGCGGCAGCAGCATCTGCCAGAAATGATGGTGTAAGTGGATCGCATGCGCAGACTACTGCGGTGACTCCTTTGGCGTGAAAGCCCGCCATCGCAGCCGTAGCCTCTTGGTAAATGCTGCCAAGATCAGTCATTGAATAGGCGAATTGATCTTCCAGCGGTATATGTGCTTGCTGCAGCAAACCGGTTAGCTCTGCGGCACACGGCTCGAATAGTGGAGCGGTTGGGTATATTATTCCCAGTTTGGCCGGTTCATGCTGGTATGCCTTGTTGCCTGCATAGATATCTGGAAGTCCATAGATCGACCTGCTTATCACGTCAAATGCGCTCTGTACGAACTTCGTACAGCTTGGATAGTAAGAATATTCGTAGGGCGCATTCTGCTGAAACCAGGAATGAGGCATAAACTCACCACCTATTGCAATAATGTGATTGTTGGCCAGAGCGGTATCGTAGGGAGGAGTGGAAGCCACCTCCGAATAGTCGGCAAATGCACCGAGAGATGCCGCTGTTTGGGCATCGGCCTCAGCCTGGGATTGATCCTGACCCAGCAATTCGTTTATATCGCATCCCTGTCCATTAAAATATTTTATAACTACTTTCCTTCCCCATAGTTCGAAGTCCTTGTTAAATAGCGCCACGTAAGTATTCATATTTTTTTTGAATACAGCGGTAGATGCAGTCGACTTACTTCCAGCCTTGTCCAGATACGTGCATAATCCACCGTTGTCGGCTATATCCACTGTAACCGTAACAGTACTCCCGGTCACTCCTGGGGCGGTGGCACCTCCGTTGTTCCCGCTCCACTTCGGTACGCAGTAGGGAGCATACTGTGACCAGGGAACCTGCCTTAACCCAGGCCGGCAGAGATACCCTCCTGCTGTCGTACCGGTCAGTCCTTCTCCGGGAGGCTTATACGGCAACCCTGCACTGCTCAAAGATGAGGCAGGGTTTTCTATGTTTGTTCTATTTATGGATGGGACGAATATCAATATCATGACTATTATTATCGTGCCAAGAGTAAATCTCTTGTACCTGCAGACTGTCTCCTTCAGCTTATCCTGCATAATTCTTACCTCCGATATAACTTGTTTTTACTTTTTCTGTCTGTACGCTACTGACACTAACGGGCAAAGGTGACCATCCAGGAAACATAAGGTGTCAAGAGAGCGAATTGTGGATTACATTTAGGTCAACGATCACCCACTTTCCATCCAGACTTAAAGAAAGAATTAACTTAAATGTCATCGCCGGTTCATCAGTTGTTTACCTGCATGTAAATCTGATCTTCTAATGTGAAACGCGTACGGTGCAGAAATAGCAGGAAAGGAAGGTAGATAATGGTAACCAAGCAAGAGATAGTAATGGCAATCAGGCAGGTGGCAATCAAACAACTGCTCTCCCGTAAGCAACTGTATTCTCGAGCCATGGCGGTGCTTGCCGTACTGGCTATCGGTGGTATGCTTGCTGCCTGTAGTTCGTCTACCGAGACGACCGCAAATACGTCGACAGCCGGCGCGTGCTGGGCCAAGGCAACTTCAGCCTCTTCATGTGGTGGGATGACTGCACTGGTTAAGGCCGCCAAAGCTGAAGGGCACTTGAATGTTATAGCGCTCCCTCCGGATTGGGCCAACTACGGCTCTATTATTAAGAGCTTTGAGGATAAATACGGTATATCAGTGAACAGCGAGAACCCCAACGGTTCCAGTGGCGAGGAACTTGCCGCTCTCAGGTCTCAGAAGGGAAGCGGAAGAGCTCCCGATGTTGTGGACGTGGGACCTTCATTTGCTCTGCAGGGTACGTCCGAGGGTCTCTTTGCTCCGTATGAGGTGGCTACCTGGTCGGACATACCGGCAGATCAGAAGTCGGCATCTGGTTACTGGTGGTACGACTATGGAGGTTATATCTCCATAGGCTATGACGCGGGGATATTCCATAACGCTCCAACCTCCTTTAATTCTCTGCTGGCTCCGCAGTACAAGGGGTCGGTTTGCCTTGACGGCAATCCTGAGAGTTCCGGTGCCGCTTTTGCCGGAGTATTTGCTGCTGCTCTGGCAAATGGAGGATCTTTTAACAACATAGAACCAGGTATCCAGTACTTCAAAAAGCTCGCAGCGGCGGGTAACTTTGTA
Organism: Actinomycetes bacterium; assembly: GCA_021846515.1. Taxonomy (GTDB): domain Bacteria; phylum Actinomycetota; class Acidimicrobiia; order Acidimicrobiales; family JAMCPL01; genus JAMCPL01. The sequence continues at coordinate 34,625 of JAJZWU010000011.1, read as the reverse complement.
CCGACTGGGGCATCTCCTTCAAGCATCGAGAGCGGCCAGTGCCGCGTGACAATCGACTGGACGTATCTGGAGGCACAGTATGCTGCTGCGCTTAAGGGCAGGGTGAACTGGAAGGTGTTTGTGCCTGCATCCGGGCACTACGCTTCTTACTATGTCCAGGCAATATCCAAGTATGCACCAGACCCGGCTGCGGCTCGGTTATGGGAAGAATATCTGTTTTCACCTGCCGGCCAGAATGGATGGCTGGAGGGGTATGCAATGCCGGTGGAACTGTCTTCCATGGTCAAGAATGGTACTGTGGACAGGCAGGCGCTTTCTGCCATACCGGCTGTCGAAGGCACGCCCTCCTTTCCATCTCAAAGCCAGCTTGCCAAGGCTCAGCAGGTGATTGTTTCCCAATGGCCGTCGGTGTGAGTCATCTGTAAGCGGAGTGAGTAATCTATCAGAGGTGTGGCCAGTGAGAGTGATGGAGTAGCCGGTGTGAGCGTGCCAGGGATAAAAAGGTGGTGGCAGCATCCGGTGATTGGTTTGGTCCCGCTCTTGGGTTACATGGCGCTCTTCTTTCTCCTGCCGGCTTCTGGCGTACTGTTTAATTCCTTACGATCCAATGGTGGTCACTTCAGCCTGTCAAATCTCCACGCGGCGCTTCATGGAACCTACCTACACTCTCTTGTGGTCAGTGTGGAGCTTTCCGCGGTAGCTGCAGCAATCGCATCCTTCATAGGGTTACTGGTAGTGGTGGCGATAGTCTCATCTTCCAGCCGTTTCTTGCGGCGGGTGTCAAGCAGTATGTCTGCCGTTCTTGCCAACACAGGAGGGGTACCACTGGCGTTTGCGTTTATTGCAACTTTGGGTAATTTCGGGATAGCAACCAAGCTACTGGCAGGCCTGGGGTTCAATCCTTATGTGCATGGTTTCAGTCTATATTCTATCAGCGGCCTGGTCATTGTGTACCAGTACTTTCTCATACCCATGATGGTGTTGGTAATGCTGCCGGCTGTGGAGGGAATGCGTCGTGAATGGTCGGAATCTACCGAGAACTTGGGTGGTAAGCGTCATCACTACTGGCGCTTTGTCGGGTTGCCGCTTCTGGCTCCGACTATTTTGTCAGGCACGCTTGTATTGTTTGCCGATGCGTTTGCTGCTTATGCGACTGCATCCGCAATTGCCGGTGGTGTAATACCTCTTGTCCCAATACAGATAGGCAATTTTGTGTCAGGCAATGTGATAGCCAATCAAACCCATTTGGGTGATGCGCTTGGCTTGGAAATGGTAGTGCTGGTTGTCGTTGTGGCGATATTTTATGGCTTTGCTCAACGCAGGAGATCACGTTGGATGTATTGACCGGTGCTTATGGTACCCGTACTGCCACTTCCACGGCAGGCGAGATTAGTGATTACGGTAACGACCGAGAAACTCCGGTGAGGTACCGAAAAATAGTTACCGGGCGTGGCCGGTGGTATCGTAGGCTAATACTGGGCATTGTGGCAGCCTACTTCATAGTGCCATTGCTGGCTTCTGCGCGCTTCAGTTTTGAGGGTACGCACAACAGCCTTTCACTGTCGGGCTATACCAGCGCCTTCAAATCCTCGCAGTTCTGGTCGTCGCTTTCCCTTTCGGTAGAGGTGGGTATCGGTACTGTTCTTATTGAACTTCTACTCACTCTGGGAACTTCCCTCTGGGTAAACCTGCATGCTCCAAGGTGGAAATCGTTTGTCGATACGATTACTCTCTTGCCGATCGTGGTACCTGTCGTAGTGCTCGTGCTGGGAGTATCGGGCAGCATGCACTTCCTGCCTGGGTTCATTATCTATACTCCAGTGATACTGATGCTGGAGTACGCAGTATTGGCTATGCCCTACGCTTACAGGATTGTAGACAGCGGGGTACGCTCATTGGGTCTCCGTACGTTGGTAGATGCCGGCCGATCAGTCGGCAGTGGATGGTTGCGTATTGTTTACGATATACTGCTTCCCAATCTCAAGGGTTCCTTGCTTGGCGCCGCCTTTATGACCTTTGCTCTGGTGCTTGGCGAGTATGTAATGGCAAGCCTACTGTCGTTCAACACGTTCCCTGTATGGTTGGAGACGGTCGGAGAGGTGCATGCAACCGAAGCTATTGCGCTTTCGGTTGTATCTCTTGGTGGGCTAACAATCGTGTTAGGAGTATTTGCAGTGGTGGCATATATTCGCTGGGGAGGAGGCGATAGGGTGGCGGATGAAGAAGGGGGGAGGTAGGTGTAGTGCGGGTTGGCGGGCCAAAAGGCGATCAGATGGTAAAGGATGATCAGAGCAGGGTCAGTGTTGAGATGCTCAACCTGCACAGGCAATTCGGGCAGGTAAATGCATTGGATGAATTCTCACTTAAAGTGGAACCTGGCGAGTTGATTACTTTACTGGGACCGTCGGGCAGCGGCAAGACCACTGTATTGCGTGCGCTGGCTGGGCTGGAAACTGTAGATAGGGGATTTATACTGGTTGATGGGAGGGATGTCACCCACCTGCCTGCCAATCGTAGGGATATGGGTATGGTGTTTCAGGCCTATAGTTTGTTTCCAAACATGACAGCGCTGGATAACGTCGCTTTCGGTCTACGTATACGGAAAGTAGGTTCCACGGAGCGCCGGAGGCGTGCAGGTGTGCTGCTTGAGCTTGTTGGGCTGTCTCGTGAAGCGAAGCGTTACCCGCATCAGCTCTCCGGCGGCCAGCAGCAACGTGTAGCACTGGCAAGAGCGCTGGCAATAGAGCCAAGGGTGCTGCTTCTTGATGAGCCCCTTTCTGCACTGGATGCAGCCGTAAGGGCGAGGTTGCGTGATGAGATCCGGCGCGTCCAACTGGAGATAGGCACCACCACCGTATTTGTTACCCACGACCAGCAAGAGGCTCTATCTGTATCGGACAGGGTGGCAGTGATGAGAGACGGCCGGCTTGAGCAGGTTGGTACACCTTTTCAAATATACTACGAGCCGATCAACGCTTTCGTGGCATCTTTTGTAGGCTCGGTAAATCGTCTGAGCGGTGTGATTACCGGCAAAGGATCGGTAAGGGTTCTTGATGGGAGGATAAATTTAACCGGCCTTGATGCCCTGGTGGCAGATGGGAGGAACTGGCCTACCGGCGCATGCGTGGATGTATTGGTAAGACCTGAATCGTTGAGTGTGGTGCAGGATCCGGCCGGTGATGCCCGTGTGGCAAGTAGGATGTTTTTTGGAGCGTTGCTGAGAGTGGGAGTGGCAGTTCCTGGGTATGGAGATGAGATATTTGCAACAATACCGGCGGCTGATGCAGGCTGGGCAGTTCCCGGAGAGCCGGTAAGGATTGTGCTTGGTGGAGCGCCACTGTTTATTACGGCGACAGGAGTACACGATGAAGAGCCTACTAGGATTGGCGAATTGACCGGTTAAGGGTGCGGATTGCGGTGGCCGAAGGAAGTGGCTATCGGGAAGTACTAACCGCCACCATGTCCCGAACCGTAAGTTGTGAGGCTGGAACCAGGCGTGCTGAAGAGGAAGAGACAGGAGAGATATGAGCAGAGAGCAGAGGAGAAAGAGAACAGTACCGAAGCGAACTATGTATAGCGAGGAACGCAATGTAGACAAGGACGATACAACTCTGGATTACACCCTGGTTCCTGCTCCTAGCGAATCCGGTATCTACAGGAAAGTAGTGCGCGGGCCGGGTGATGATTATATGGTGCATCGTAAACGCCCGGAACATCCCGGAGGACCGGTGAAGGGCGCCACAACGCTGGCAGGCAAGACGTCCAGAGTCATGCCTTTGCTGGCGTTTATTCATTTGACCGATTTGCATGTCACTGATGTTCAGAGCCCAGCCAGAGCAGAATTTCTTGATAGGTTGGGTGATTCCGACTCTCCCCTATTCGACCTGCTTGGTAATGTCGGAACTTATCGCCCCCAGGACATGCTCACCGTTCAAGTGCTGGAGGCTATGGTCAGGAAGGCTGGGAAGATGACCCATGGGCCAGTGACCGCATGCCCGGTCTCTTTTGTAATGGTCACCGGTGATGCAATAGACAATTCTCAGTACAACGAATTGAAATGGTACATGGACGTACTGAAAGGTGGAGTGGCCGTTACTCCCGATTCGGGGGATTATTCCCGTTACGAGGGTGTCGGCAGCGAAGAGTTTTATGATGAGCATTACTGGCAGCCTGCACCTCAGGCAATACCTGCAACTCCCCCGATCCCTACACGCGCAGACATACCTCATGATCGGTACGGATTCCCGGATGTTCCCGAGTTGCTTGAAGCCTGCCGTAGGCCGTTCGCTTCGGAAGGGTTGGGTATGCCCTGCTATACGGTGGCGGGCAATCATGATGTAATGCTGGCAGGGACGGTGCCGCACGACGATTTGTTGAGGAGGCAGGCTGTGAGCAGCCGTAAATATACCGGGTGGGCAGAGGGGGTGGATATAGGTGCGCTACTGACCAATCACGACGTGGATCCCCCGGATGTCTCTTCTGCCCTGGCTGGTGGTCCCTGGAAAAAGGTTACATCCGACCCTGACCGGCATCTTATTGGAGAGGCAGAGTGGAAGGTCGTGTCGTCACTCTCTCAGGTGCCGTCCCCCTTCTATCCGTTGCCAATTCCTTCTGTGGCACCCTCTGCAGCACCTCATTCTTATTATGCATTTGATGTTGGCATAGTACGCTTTCTGGTGCTCGATACCGTCAACCGGTCGGGCGGTTGGCAGGGGTCGCTTGACCGCGAGCAACTTTCATGGCTTAACGACGAGCTGGTCGCAGGGCATGGCCGTATTCTGGATAGTGCAGGGCATGCAAAGGTTACCGGCAATGGGGATCGCCTGTTTGTCTTGTGCAGCCATCACCCGTTCGATACACTCGTAAACGGATATACTGGTGGCAAATATATTGCCGGAGTTGGTGACCAAAAAAGTATCTTGCCGGAGGCCAACCTCAGTTCTGCTGAAGGTGATGCAGCCAACCTCCGCGACAACAAGGGTCGCGTGCTCTCCGACGATCTCGGTGCCCTTCTCGCGCGCTTTCCAAATATAGTTTTGTGGTTGAACGGCCATACACATCGCCATAGAATTAAATTGCTGCAACTACCGGGAGCGAACTATGGGATCTGGGAGATTACTACTTCATCGTTGATTGACTGGCCACAGCAGGGTCGCGTTATCGAGTTGGCAATTAATTTCAAGAGTGGCCAGCTGATTGTCTATTCTACGGTGTTTGATCATGACGGCGTGGTAGATCCCGGGGCGGACAGCTTGGATGATCCGATGGTACTTGCAGGATTATCCAGGGAACTGTCCGCCAACTCATGGCATCACGATATTCATACATTGGATTTGGCTGGACGTGGCATGCCAAGCGATCGTAACGCCATTTTGCATATTCCACTTCCATTCCCAATCTCTCCAGAATAGAGCATCTATCGGTCATCCAAAAAATTGCGGATTATGGATAACACATCTCTATCTGAGGGCAATATATCCTTATCGTAAGTCAATTCTTCCGTTAAAGTTTGTGTTAATGTTGTATGATGCATATTTTGCAGCCAGGGTCTATGAGAGGTCGAAATGCCGGAAGAATATAATCCAGGAGGATACAGCAATCAAGAAACGGATGAAATCCGGCGGCTGGTAACCATTGACAAGGTAACCAATTTACGCCCCATTCCAGATGCTGATTCTATCGAACAGGTCAATGTACGCGGCTGGAACATAGTAACCAAGATCGGTGAATTCAAAGAAGGCGATCAATGTGTCTACTTTGAGATAGATTCGCTCCTTCCTGTAGACGATGAGCGTTTCGCGTTTTTAGCACCGCGTGGTACCAGGAATGTCAATGATCGACTTTATCATCGGTTGAAAACGGCAAAGTTGCGTGGAGTGTATTCGCAAGGATTGGCGCTTCCTCTATCTCTATTTCCTGAACTCGCAGAAGATGTATCGGATGTTCCGATTGCGCAACGCCTTGGCATTATAAAGTACGAGCCCCCCGCAATATTATCTGGTGGCGACATAAAAGGAGCATTTCCTGCCTACCTGGGGCAGAAAAGCGATGCCGAGCGGGTACAGAATCTTGTCGGTGTATGGGATGCGGTAGTGGCAGCCGGACCTTATGTTCCCACAGAGAAAATAGATGGCATGAGTATGAGCGTATTTATGGACGAAGAGGGCGACATGCGAGTATGTGGACGTAATTATGAAATAACCGAGGGAGACAACATCTACTGGCGTGCAATGCGTACTTATAATATTGACAGTTGGCTGAAGAAAGGCCAGGGCGTCCAGTGTGAACTATATGGCGCCGGCGTACAGCGCAATCCGTTAAAGGTAAATGGGTTGCATATAGCCGTATTTAACTTTATAGACTCCAGAAGCTACCTGCCCAGATCAATGTGGCCGGATGAAGTGTTGGCGTATGCAGTTCCTACTTTGGATTTGGAAATGCCGGCTACAGTAGAGGATGCTATTTCACAGGCGGAAGGGTTGCAGTCGAAGGTTGCACCCGGACAAAGCGCCGAGGGAATTGTCTGGCACCAGGCGGAAGGCATAAAAGTGCCGGAGCTTGGCTATCGTCCCACCTGGAAAGCGGTTAATAATCGTTACCTACTGAAGCACGAGTGAAGTCTATGTGGTCAGTATCTGCCAAGCGTTGCAATGGCGTGTCAGGCAGCCTTAAGGTCTGGCTCGCCGCAATAGTGGCAGTAGCTACCGTGGGTGCAGCTACATTACTTGACATGGCTCAAGGACCTGCAAAACCATCCAGAACGCACTTCCTCTCTCGAAGTGGCACGACAGCCGGTCAGCGCATAAGAACTCACGGTACGCCGAAACTGGGTGTTACACTCAGTAAGAGCGCTTCTACCTTTACGGCAGACCCAAATGTAGGAAACTCTCAGGGTAACCAAACTGTCTACTATTTGGTCACTGTAAAAAATGAAGGCAATGTTACGTTGGTTGGAGTTCATTTTATTGTTTACACCGACCCTCCCCTTCTCGGTAATTCAACTGCCACTAATTTAAGCAGCGATCTAACATTAAATTATTCCAATAATCTTTCTGGCATATTGCCGATCGGTTGTGTTCCCGGGCTATCTGCTCCAGGTACCTTGAAGTGCTATGTAGGTAATAGCACTATCGCGCAAATGCCTCCAGGCACAACAAGACATATTAAGCTCTACCCTGATTTTGCACAAGATGCTCAGCAGTTGGCTCGGAAATCAATATCTATGTACGTGACTGCAACAGGTACCGGAACTGACGGGCAAATGACCTCGATTACGACAGCTCCTGTCTCTATGAATATCTCGGGAGTCAACTACAACGATGCCCTGCGTATACACCTTTCCTTTCGGCCAGACAAGGTTACAACGACCCAAGTATTCACCATGTTCGTCTCCCTTACAAACGAGAGTTCTACTCCTCTAACAAATGTCGTAGTTAACCCACAGAATCCAGACGAATATCTCCCCGGTCCGCCACTGGGTAATAAATTGATGGAGGAACTTGCTGGGTTTCCACGTTACCGTTGTGAAGCAGCTGCTGGGAACATTACCTGTGAAGCCAACCCATCGCCCACTCTTGTCCCTGGGGCCACTGAAACGATGGATTTCGGTGAAATAGTGCCAACACAAGTAAGTTCTGAGTATTATCGCTATCATCCGACATCGTCCCTATACGCATATGCAGTAGGTACTACCCCGTCAGGCCAGCATGTATACGCAGCGGCGACTGGTGACGTCGTAAACGTCTCATAACGCCGTGCTGACCCACTGAACCTCATCTGTAAGATGACTGGGAGGTAGGCAAGAGAGCGGGCGACGGGAATCGAACCCGCGCCGTCAGCTTGGGAAGCTGGAGTTCTACCATTGAACTACGCCCGCATTAACCCAACCATTATACCATACTAATCGTATCAAACAATGTTTACCCCCAGTGGATTAGCCAGTCTGTGATGAGATCACCGTTTTTGTCAGAGTATGGGAGCAGGCTACGGCATTGGATCCTCGCTGTCGAGCGGGAACAGTACACGGTTTCGTCGTCAGCAGCAACATAGAGGTTATAAAAATTTTTGCTGCAAACTTCACAAAGAGTACCAATTCGTACTATCCTGCACAGAGTGATACTTTCAGATCGTTCTATTAAGGAAGAGATAGCTTCGGGTAGGATTATCATAGAACCCTACTCGGAATCAGACGTACAACCATCCTCTGTCGACCTGCATGTGGACAGGTACTTCAGGGTTTTTCGCAATCATTCCATGGGGGTAATAGACGTATTCGAGAGCCAGGAGGAGCTGACTGAGTTGGTTACCATAGAGGAAGGTAATGCCCTTATGCTTCATCCAGGGGAATTTGTTCTTGGTTCTACGCTGGAAAGGGTAGTTTTACCGGACGATCTTGTAGCGAGACTGGAGGGAAAATCTTCTCTGGGCAGGTTGGGTTTGCTGATCCATTCGACTGCAGGTTTTGTGGATGCCGGATGGGACGGTCATCTTACTCTGGAGCTGTCCAATGTAGCAAACTTGCCTATTACTATCTATCCAGGAATGGCTATAGGGCAGATAAGCTTCCTGAGAATGACTACAGCAGCAGATAACCCTTATGGCTCTTCAGCTGTAAGGTCAAAATACCAGGGGCAGTGGGGGCCGACTCCAAGCAGGTATTTTGAGAATCGTGATAAGACGAATGGAGAAATAGAGGTATGAATGGAATGATTATCGCTACGCAATTTGGCGGGCCAATTGCACTAAGGATGGCAATAGGTTTGGCAGTAACGGTTGTGGCTCTTGCCATAGCCGGGCGGAGACTGTTATTCATAGGTAGGCTTGTCGCATCCGGTCAGCCCGATCATGGTCGGCTGCAAAATATTCCTGGACGTATTCAAGCTGAGCTGTCTGAGGTAATTGGCCAGAGGAAACTGTTTAAACGTCATGCGCCGGGTATTGCTCACGCTATGACCTTCTGGGGTTTTATCGTCCTGCTCTTTACGATAATTGAGGCATATGGAGATTTATTTTCTAGGAGATTTGCAATTCCATTTATCGGGCACACGGCAGTATTGGGATTTTTGGAAGACTTCTTTAGTGTCTCCATCCTGCTTGCTTTGGCGACGTTCACTATTATAAGGATCAAGCAATCGCCGGCTCGCAGGGAGCGATCGTCACGGTTTTATGGATCTCATACGAAGGCGGCATGGTTTACGCTTTTTATGATAGCCATGGTTATCATCTCCCTGCTCGGTTACCGTGCTGCCCAGACCAATGTAGGAGAGTTTCCCTATGGCTGGTGGGCATTTGCCAGCCACGGTATAGGCAGGGCATTTTCAGGTCTTGGTAAGACAGTCAACGGGGATCTCGTGACCGGATTTTTGTTGTTGAACATCACTGTCATTATGTACTTTCTTGTGTTTGTGACGTACTCCAAGCATCTCCATATATTTATGGCTCCGCTGAATGTCGTTACCTCTAGGCGGCCCAGAGCTCTTGGAGCGCTTTACTCTACCCCATCTATGGATATGGAAGAGGTAAGTGAGGATACCGTATTTGGGGCTGGCCATATCGAAGACTTCAGATGGAAGCAGTTGCTGGATCTGGTCACCTGCACTGAATGCGGACGTTGCCAGGCGGTTTGCCCGGCATGGAATACCGGTAAGCCATTATCTCCAAAGTTGTTGATTATGTCCTTACGTGACAACATGTTTGAGTCTGCACCCAGACTCCTTGCCAAGCATACCACCGGAGGGAGTGATAGCAGCGATAGCGGCTCATCTTCCGGGACAGAAGGCGGTGAAGATGCCCCTACGCTTGTACCTGATACCATAGAGCCCGACGTACTGTGGTCATGTCTTACCTGCGGAGCATGCGTAGAAGAGTGCCCGGTGGATATAGAGCATATAGACACCATCGTAGACATGCGTCGTTACGAGGTGCTTATGGAGTCGCGCTTTCCTCAAGAGGCAGGATTGATGCTACGCAACATAGAGAATCAGGGCGACCCCTGGGGAATGGGAGGATCGAAACGTACGGATTGGACATACGGCCTGGACTTCGAAATACCTGTGGTGTCAGGCGAAATACCGGATGACATAGAGTATCTTTACTGGGTGGGTTGTGCGGGGGCACTCGACGAAAGAGCACGAAAGTCTACACAGGCTATTGCGCGGATGCTCAATCAAGCAGGAGTAAAGTTTGCCATACTGGGTCCTCGGGAGTCGTGTACCGGAGATCCTGCAAGGAGAATGGGCAACGAATACCTATTCCAAGAACAGGCCAAGGCCAACATAGATACATTGCAAAAAGCCAAGGTCAAGAAGATAGTGGCCTCTTGCCCGCATTGCTTCAATTCCATATCTCGTGAGTATCCGTCATTGGGCGGCAATTTCGAAGTTATTCACCATAGCCAGTTGCTTGCCCAACTCGTCAATGAAGGAAAACTTACTCCCGGTAAATCATTTAGTGCGAGTATAACTTATCACGATCCATGCTATTTGGGTAGGCATAATCGCGTCTTTGACGAGCCCAGAGATGTCCTCAGTGCCATGCCTGGGGTGAAGCAGATTGAGATGCAGCGCCATAAGGAACGGAGCTTTTGTTGTGGTGCAGGCGGAGCCAGGATGTGGATGGAAGAGTCCATAGGAAAACGCGTCAATATGGAAAGAACGGACGAGGCATTGTCTACCGGCGCCGATGTGGTAGCTACGGCCTGCCCGTACTGCTTGATCATGATAGATGACGCAGTCAAAGCCAACCAGAAAGAAGAAGAGGTCAAAGTGATGGATCTCAGCCAGATTGTAGAGGTATCACTGGACTAAGCTCTTCCTGCTTGATTTTTGACCTGGTCAAGCGTGAAATGACTGGGGTCAGGAGTGGGCAAATGCCTTGGTATCAGCCTCGCGTAGCCTGGTTGCCATGGTAGAGAGCATCTTTGTCGCAATGACCGGCATGGCCATTAAGATGCCATGGAACTTTCTGTACTCAAGAACAAGCACCTCCATATTGGAGCTTGCTATAACAGTTGCCGATCTAGGCTGTCTATCCAGTAAAGACAACTCTCCAAAGTACTGTCCCGGCCCCAGCGTAGCTACACGTCTACCATTACGAAGTACGTTTGCGTAACCCTCCACTATGAAGAAGAACTCACGACCGGGAGTTCCTTCTTTGCAGATAACCTTTCCGCTGGGTACTATGATTTCTTCCACTGCTCTTCGTATTGTACGCAACTGCGATGCCGAACATGCCGAGAATAACCATATACTACCCAGGTCGACTTCCTTCAGAGATAAATTATTTGGTGTCACGTGACAATTCTAACTGAATTATTGGTAAATGTCACGTTATCTACTGGATTTATAGCTTTCTGGTGGTTGGCCGATACTGGGTGAGTCAGGCCAGATCCTATATGTGTAGGGTATACAACCGGGGAATGATAGGTATTGCTCCAAGTATGTCCTATATGCGCATGGGAACGTCAAGACGGCAATCCGCTCTGGTGAGTCAGCCGGTATTAGTTGTTGCCTGCGCTGCCACAGCACGTGCCGCCTCTTCTACCTTTTCAGGATCTCCCAGTGTAGTGTCCCGTAAATAGTGTGATGGTATTCACCTGGTCAGGGGCGTCATTCGGCAAGGCCGAAGACATAGGCGTAGCAGGGACTACGTCGAGGATGAGAACGCAGCCGGGGGCGTCATCTGGCTGGTGAGAGCGCATGATTATTTGCGGGACACTACACTAGGTAGGCAACCTCTTTTATTTTGAGATTCTCTTCCAATATGTACCTTCTCGGTACTCCGGTCGGAATGTCAATTCCCTCTATGTCCTCATCGCTTATATTTTCCAGATGCTTCATGAGTGCCCGCAGGGAATTGCCGTGAGCTACCACGAGTACTGAACGATACTGATATAGATCGGCGACGATAGCATCATAGAAGTATGGAAGCATTCTTGAAACTACATCGGCCAGGCATTCCGTAGAGGGCAACGCAGATGCCGGTACCTGGTGGTAGCGGGGATCATTTGCCGGATGGCGGGGGTCGTCCAGTGCAACCGGAGGCGGGGGAGTTGCATAGCTCCTCCTCCATGCCTTCACCTGCCCTTCTCCATATATTTCAGTAGACTCCCTCTTGTTCTTGCCCTGAAGGTCACCGTAGTGGCGTTCGTTCAGCCTCCAGTGCCTATGTACGGGAATCCAGCACCTATCCATTGACTCAAGTGCTATAGTTGCGGTCTTCACTGATCTGGTTAAGACTGAAGTATGCACAATCATAGGTTCGATGTGGCTATCTTTCATCACCATCCCGGCTGCCATTGCCTCCGCCTTCCCCTTTTCGGACAGATCTACATCTGTCCAGCCGGTAAAGAGGTTCTTGGCATTCCAGGTGGACTCTCCATGCCTGAGAATAACTAGTTCGAACATAACTACTACTATAGAAGAGAGAAGGGTGGCCACGCAAGGTAATAATTGTTATTTTGTTGGGCTAAAGAGACTTGACAATACCATAGTAAAGTTTGCTATAATGATAATAGTCAGATATCTTATGATAGTAGTAATCTTAGCAGTTGATTGTAGATTATGCAATCAACAAATCAGAGGTATTTGCAACGTAACATGTACAGAGTAAAATATACAGATAGAAATAATAGAAATGGAGGATATAGGGCATGGCAAAAGCAGTAGGGATTGATTTGGGAACCACCAACTCGGTGGTGAGCGTTTTGGAAGCCGGAGACCCGGTCGTTATTCCGAACGCAGAAGGAGGAAGGACTACCCCTTCCATAGTAGGCTTCTCGAAGAATGGAGAGGTCCTGGTAGGAGAAGTTGCCAAGAGGCAGGTTATTACCAATCCGGACAGGACTATTAGGTCAGTAAAGCGCCAGATGGGCACTGATTGGAAGGTGGACATAGACGGTAAGAAATATACCGCACAGGAGATTTCAGCCAGAATACTACAGAAGCTAAAGAGAGACGCCGAGTCCTATCTGGGCGATACAGTTACTCAGGCTGTCATTACTGTTCCTGCGTATTTCGATGATGCCCAGAGAACGGCCACCAAAGAGGCTGGTCAAATAGCCGGTCTGGAGGTATTGAGAATTATAAACGAGCCGACCGCCGCCGCTTTGGCTTATGGGCTGGACAAGGAGGGCAAGGATCAGACTGTACTGGTATTCGATCTTGGAGGGGGTACGTTTGATGTATCGCTACTAGAGATTGGCGAGGGTGTCTTTGAGGTAAAGTCAACTGCAGGTAATACCAAGCTGGGTGGCGACGACTGGGATCAGCGCGTGATTGATTGGCTGGTCAAAAGCTTCAAAGACACCGAGGGAGTAGACCTTTCCAAAGACAAGATGGCCATGCAACGACTGAAGGAAGCGGCAGAAAAAGCCAAGATAGAATTGTCTGCAGTCCAGGAAACCCAGATAAACTTACCATTTATCACCGCGACATCAGAAGGACCCAAGCATCTGGATTTGAAATTGACCAGGGCAAAATTCCAGGAGTTGACGGCCGATCTTGTAGAAGCCTGCAAGGGGCCGTTTGATCAGGCTATTGCAGATGCAGGAATGAAGAAGTCTGACATAGATCACGTCATACTGGTCGGTGGTTCCACGAGAATGCCAGCCATACAGGATTTGGTACAGCAGATTACAGGTAAGGAGCCCCATAAAGGTGTTAATCCGGATGAGGTGGTGGCCGTAGGAGCAGCTATTCAAGCAGGTGTACTCAAGGGAGATGTGAAAGACATACTGCTCTTGGATGTTACCCCACTTTCCCTTGGGATTGAGACCAAGGGTGGAGTGATGCATAGACTGATAGAGCGCAATACGACCATACCTACCAAGCGCTCAGAAGTATTTACAACTGCCGAGGACAATCAACCCTCAGTGGAGATACACGTGCTACAGGGAGAACGTGAGATGGCAATGTACAACAAGACCCTGGGCAAGTTCCAGCTGGTGGATCTTCCGCCTGCCCCCAGAGGGGTACCGCAGATCGAGGTCGCCTTCGACATAGATGCAAACGGGATAGTCCATGTATCCGCCAAGGATCTGGCCACCTCAAAGGTACAGTCTATGACCATTACAGGGCAGTCTTCGCTCGCAAAGGATGAGATAAATCGCATGGTGAGAGATGCTGAATCGCATGCCGAGGATGACAGAAAGCGTCGCGAGGAAGCCGAGGTGCGAAACAATGCCGATACTCTTGTGTACCAGACACGGAAGCTGCTTTCAGAGCAGGGTGACAAATTGCAGGGCGAAGAACGCGATAATCTGCAATCACGCGTCACTGCCCTTGAAGAGGCGTTGAAGGGCTCCGACATGGACAGGATTAAAGACGCTACCGACGAACTCATGAAAGCATCGCATAGCTTCAGCGAGCGTCTTTATCAAGAGGCAACTGCCGGAGGTAGTCAGGGTGCCGACATGGGAGATTCATCCCCACAGGATTCTGACGACGAGGTAGTGGATGCCGAGATAGTAGATGAAGGTGGCGCGTGAGCACAGGTGAAGAGGCATACCGGCCGACGGATAAGCGGGTGAAAGCAGAGGGTGACTATATCGTAGCAGAGGATGTCGATACGGCAGTTGAGGTTGGTCGGCAGGTAGTTGATAACGGTGTAGTCGATACCGATCAAACGGTAGCCGATGGAGGCGCTGCGTACAACGAGACAGGTAGGGTGGATTCAGCCGAAAGTGAGATCCAGCGGCTGAGCCGGGAGCGTGATGAGTATCTTGATCTGGCTCGCCGAACACAGGCGGATTATGAGAATTACCGTAAGCGTGTGATGCGCCAGCAGGTAGAGGAGTCCACCCGCCAGGTACAAGACCTGGTAGTGAAGTTACTACCCGTTCTTGATGCTTTCTCTATTGCTGAGATGCATATTGGGGCAGGCGCAGATATGGATCCAGACACTAAGGCATTGTTGCAATCGGGCAATATGTTATTTGACGTATTGGCATCTGTTGGAGTTGAACGGATAGATCAGGTGGGGGTTCCTTTTGACCCAACAGTACATGAGGCTATCGAGCACCACGTGAGAGCACGCCATGCAAAAGAACCTCATGTCCAGGCACGTCATGCAAAAGAACCTCACGAAAAAGCACATAATGTGGCTGCCAAGGCGTATCAAGATGGAGAGAGCCAAGAAGAAGTGCCTGACGACCAGGGGCAGTCACACCAGGGGCAACTACACGATGGAGGTGCAGTGGTGACCGGGGTGTTGCGAGCAGGCTATCGCTGGGGGGGTAAGGTGCTCAGGCCAGCTATGGTCAAAGTAGAGGAATAGGGAGATGTAGGCAGAGGTGGCAGTACAACGAGAGTGGCTGGACAAGGATTACTACAAGGTCCTCGGTGTTTCCAAAGATGCATCTGAAAAGGATATAACTAAAGCATACAGGAAACTGGCCAAGACCTACCATCCCGATGCCAATCCAGGTTCAGAGGAAAAGTTTAAGGAGGTAGCTGCAGCCTATGACGTATTGGGAGATGCCACCAAGCGTAAGGAGTACGACCAGGTTCGCAAGTTATCCAATGGAGCCAGGAATCCGTTTGGCAATTCATGGGGAGGCAGGGGGACATCGGGATATCGTGTAGAGAACACTGAAGATTTCCATGATATTTTAAGTGATGCCCTGGGTGGCATCTTTGGAAGAGGTCGTTCGAACCAGCGCGGTTCTGCAGGACCCAGGCGAGGTATGGACATAGAAGCTCCATTGACTTTGTCGTTTATAGATGCCGTTAACGGGGTCACGGCAGCCGTTAACGTTCCCAGCCAAGAACCCTGCCGTACTTGCAATGGTACCGGTGCAGCTCCGGGCACCAAGCCGACAGCCTGCAAACGATGTAATGGAAAGGGTATTATAGACGACAATCAGGGAATGTTTTCTCTTTCCAAAATATGCCCGAATTGTGGTGGCAAGGGTGTCATAGTAGAACATGCCTGCCCGACCTGCAATGGGACAGGTAAGGCCTTAAGTAACCGGTCTATAAATGTCAGGATCCCGCCCGGCGTAGAAAATGGACAACGGATTTTGGTTAAGGGCAAGGGATATACCGGATACAACAACGGACCTTCCGGAGACCTCTATGTGAATGTTCAGGTTACACCTCATCCGAGGTTTGGCAGAGCGGGTCGTAACGTTACAGTTACCGTACCCATAAGCTATCCCCAGGCTGTACTGGGTGGGTCTATCGTGGTCCCTACATTATCAAAGCCACTTACCTTGAAAATACCACCGGGAACACAATCAGGAAAGGTATTCAGAGTAAGGGGATGGGGAGTCCCTGCTTCCGGACATAATAGCTCAGGTGACCTACTTGTAACGGTGCATGTGGATGTTCCGCAAAACCTTACTAGAGAGCAACGCCATGCTATTGAGGAATTGTCAAAAGTGATTCCTCCTGCCGGTGCCGGTGACCCCAACGATGTCGGTGGAGGGTCAAGGGCTTCCGAGCGATCCAACAATGGAGCATCTAGCGCCAGAACGGGTAGCGGAGCTGCCAAAACCGGCAGATCAGACGATAGAACTGGCAGGTCAACCGGGAAGGTGACCGATCCTGACGGAAAGGTTGGCAGTCGATGAAAAAGAGGATTGGAATGGGTGGTGGCCGATGAGAGCAGTATATGTGATTTCGGTAGCAGCCGAACTTGCCGGTGTCCATCCTCAGACACTGCGTATATACGAGCGAAAAGGTCTGCTGGAACCTTCACGTACCGGTGGAGGCTCCAGGCGTTACTCTGATGAGGATATAGAACGCTTACGCCATATACAGGAGCTTACCTGTGCAGGGCTCAATCTCGAAGGAGTGCGCAGGGTGCTTGAGCTGGAGGATAAGGTTAAGTACCTTACAGATGAGCTGGAAAGATCGAGGGCGGAAACGTACAGGAAGGTAGAGGAAGTTCGCCGCCACTACCAGCGAGAGTTGGTACCCCTGCACCAGGCGGCGCTACCGTGGAAGGGAAGAGGCAGGAGGTCATCATGACAGTAGATCCAGGCAAGTTTACTCTGAAAACCAGGGAAGCACTGGAGAAGGCTATGCAGCTTGCGGCAGCAGAAAACCATGCCGAAGTTACTCCCGACCATCTATTGGCGGCACTGCTGGCTCAGACGGACGGGGTGGCGCTTCCTCTTCTGGCTGCTCTTGGTATAGATAGGCTTAGTCTGGCGAATGAGGTGGCAGCGAGACTGGAGCGGTTGGCGCGTTCCTATGGAACCAGCGAGCCGAGCCTAAGCAGGGATACACGAGAAGTACTTGACAATGCAGGCAAAGCAATGAATGAGATGGCTGACGAGTATCTTTCCGGAGAGCATCTTATGTTGGCTCTGGCTGATTATGTGGGTGTAGAGCGTAACGATATGCTGGATGCGATAAGGCAGATTAGGGGCAGTCACAGGGTAACTACCCCTAATCCAGAAGAGACCTATAAGGCGCTTGAACGTTACGGTCGCGACCTGACCGAATTGGCCAGAAAGGGGAAATTGGATCCGGTAATAGGACGCGATGAAGAGATTAGAAGGGTGATGCAGGTACTGTCACGCAGGACAAAGAATAATCCGGTATTGATAGGTGAACCGGGAGTCGGAAAGACCGCAATTGTGGAGGGCTTGGCGGCCAGAGTGGTAGATGGCGATGTACCTGAATCGCTTAGAAACAAAAAGGTTATAGCTCTTGATCTCGGTTTAATGGTCGCCGGTGCAAAGTATCGTGGCGAGTTTGAAGAACGGCTGAAGGCGGTTTTGGAAGAGATCACAGGATCGGAGGGTAGGGTAATCACATTTATCGATGAGTTGCATACTATCGTAGGTGCCGGTGCTGCGGAAGGGGCAATGGATGCCGGCAATATGATAAAGCCGATGTTGGCCAGGGGAGAGCTCAGAATGATAGGTGCAACCACATTGGACGAGTACAGGGAGCATATAGAAAAAGATGCCGCCCTGGAGAGGCGTTTCCAGCCGGTCTATGTTGGCCAGCCAACCGTAGAAGATACGATAGCCATTCTCAGGGGGCTTAAAGAACGTTATGAGGTACACCATGGTGTGCGCATCCAGGATGCTGCATTGGTTGCTGCGGCAGTCCTGTCCGATCGTTATATCGCAGGCAGGTTTCTTCCGGATAAGGCGATAGATCTTATTGATGAGGCGGCCAGCAGGTTACGTATGGAGATAGATTCCATGCCAACGGAGGTGGATGTTGTAACCAGGCGGCTACGTCAGCTGGAGATGGAGAAGGTAGCGCTTTCCAAGGAGACGGATCCAGGTTCTGTGGAACGCCTGGCCAAGCTGGAGAACGAAATGGCCAATTTGCATGAGCAGGCAGATTCCATGATGGCGCAATGGAACACCGAGAAGGAAGCTATTACTTCCATAAGAGGACACAAAGAGCAGCTCGAAATACTCCGTAGTGAGGCGGATAGAGCGATGCGCGACGGCGAACTCACTACTGCATCCGAGCTTAGCTATGGCAGGATACCGGAGGTCGAGAGGCAGATTGAGGAGGCAAGTAATCGTTTGGCGGAGATTCAGGCTCACGGAGCTATGCTAAAAGAGGAGGTGGACCCAGAGGATGTGGCTGAGGTTATAAGTCGCTGGACTGGGATACCTGTAACCAGGCTCATGGAGGGGGAAGTGGCCAAATTAGTGCGCATGGAGGATGCCCTGCATGCAAGAGTAATTGGCCAGGATGAGGCGGTGAGGGCGGTATCCAATGCCATCAGGCGTTCCAGGGCAGGCATGTCGGATCCAAATAGGCCCATAGGGTCGTTTTTGTTCATGGGGCCTACAGGCGTTGGCAAGACTGAGCTGGCCAGGACACTGGCGGAGTTTCTCTTCGACGACGACAGGGCGATGATCCGTATTGACATGGGAGAATACCAGGAAAAGCATACAGTATCAAGGTTGATAGGCTCGCCTCCCGGTTATGTGGGGTATGAAGAGGGAGGTCAATTGACCGAGGCAGTGAGGAGAAGGCCGTATGCAGTGGTGTTGCTTGATGAAATTGAAAAGGCACACTCCGATGTGTTCAATGTCCTGTTGCAGGTGCTTGAAGATGGACGCCTGACGGATGGACAGGGGCGCACCGTTGATTTTACCAATACGGTGTTGATCATGACATCCAATTTACAGGTAGAGCCCGCCCAATTCTTCAAGCCGGAGTTTGTAAACAGGATAGACGAGATAGTACGCTTTCATCACTTGACCAGAGAAGATATACGTCAAATAGTGGATATAGACCTGGACAGGTTGCAGGCCAGGTTACACGATCGCAATATTGAAGTAATAGTAAGTGATGCAGCCAAGGACTGGCTTGCTGAGCACGGTTACGATCCTGACTTTGGGGCGAGACCCCTACGTAGGGTGATCCAGCATGAGCTGGAAGATCCACTTGCGCTCTTGGTGCTTGATGGCAGCTACACTGAAGGCTCTACCGTAAAGGTAGATGTTTCCGGTGATGCCGGCAAGCTGGAGTTTAGATAGCTGTTTGTGCATTCCGGAAGATTGCAATAGACTTAGTGGCTGTGTTCTTTAAAGATTGTCCATGCAGGGAGGTACTTTGCCCGCGACCTTAGTTATGTATACCCAGTGGCTACCCCAGAGATTGGTGGAGGTACAGTAAGTTGCCTGCGACCGTAGTAGTAGGTACCCAATGGGGAGATGAAGGAAAGGGGAAACTTACCGACCTTTTGGCAAGGGAGATGGATGTCGTGGTGCGTTACCAGGGGGGGCACAATGCCGGGCATACTGTCGTGGTGGATGGTAATCGTTTTGCACTACAGCTTGTACCTAGTGGAGTTCTGTATCCTCACATCACTCCCGTGATAGGAAATGGAGTGGTGGTGGAGCCGGCTACTTTGATAGAAGAGCTGGATAGCCTGTCTGAGAAGGGGGTGGACACCTCCAGGTTGGTAGTCAGTGGAAACGCTCATTTAATAATGCCCTACCATCAAGAGATAGATCGTCTTACTGAAAGGTTCCTTGGGAAGTCATCTCTTGGCACGACAAAAAGAGGTATAGGTCCCGCCTATGCGGACAAGGCCGCCAGAGTAGGACTCAGGGTGCAGGACATCCTGGACGAAAAGATTTTCAGGCAGAAACTTGAGTTGGTGCTTAAAGAGAAGAACGCTCTGTTGGCAAAGGCATATAATCGCCTTCCCATCGATATAGATGAAATTTGCTCCAAGTATCTGGGAGAATATGCACCCAGAATGGCTTCAATGATTGGAGACAGTGTGGGAATTGTACATGAGGCGCTCTCGTCTGGCCGGAATGTATTACTGGAGGGAGCTCAAGCCACATTTCTCGATCTTGACCAGGGAACATATCCATTTGTAACCTCATCCAATCCCGTAGCGGGTGGGGCATGTACAGGTGCCGGCATTGGACCGAAGCATATAGACAAGATCATCGGGATCGCCAAGGCGTATATCACGCGAGTGGGAGCAGGGCCATTTCCCACTGAGTGCCTGGATGAGTATGGGGATATTCTTGTAGAGCGCGGCCAGGAATACGGTACTGTAACGGGGAGGAAACGGCGCCCCGGGTGGTTTGATGCAGTGATGATGCGCCAGGCGGTAAGGCTTAACTCGCTTGACGAAATAGCGCTTACCAAATTGGATGTCTTGGATGCATTCGATACCCTGAAAGTGTGTACATCCTACGAGGTGGATGGTGAGAAGTGCCTTTATCCACCTTATCATCAGTCTGATTTTCATAAAGCTGTACCTATATATGAAGAGTTGCCTGGGTGGCATGCCGACTTGTCTGGAGTAACCAGATTGGAAGACATGCCTCGAGAGGCATGCAATTACGTGTCATTCCTGGCCGAGCAGGTGGGGGTTCCGGTGAGGCTGGTCGGAGTTGGCCCTGCACGTGATCAATTTGTCGAGTTCTGCCCATAGGTCGTGCAATGATACCTCGTTACTCCATACCCAGGATTACCTCCATCTTCTCGGAAGAGGCCAAAATGCAGCGTTGGCTTGAGATTGAGTTGCTTGCCGTTGAGGGATGGGCTTCTATCGGGCATATACCAAGCGAAGATGCAATTACTTTGAGAAAGTTGGCTCCGGTAGTAGATGATGCTTTTTGTAAAGAGGTTGCCAAGCGGGAGGAGGTGACCGATCATGATGTGGCAGCTTTTGTGGACGTGGTGCAGGGAAGGGTTGATGCTCCCCCTGCAAGGTGGCTTCATTATGGTATGACATCATCTGATGTGGTGGACACTGCTTTGGGTGTAGCGCTTGTAGAGGCTATGGATGCCATTTTAGAAGTATCTGCCAGGCTGGTGGCTACGCTGAGGAAAAAGGCTGAAGAGCATATACATACACCTGTAGCCGGCAGAACCCACGGGATGTTTGCCGAGCCTACCACGTTCGGTGCAAAGCTGGCGCTCTTTTGCCTGCAGGCAGATCGTGATAGGGCCAGGCTGGAAAGAGCACAGGATGGAATCGCGGTAGGCAAGTTATCCGGTGCGGTAGGTACCTATTCGAATATAGATCCGAGAGTGGAGGAATATGTCTGTTCCCACTTGGGACTAGCCCCAGTACCTGCCAGCCAGGTTATTGCAAGGGACAGACATGCAGAGTTGTTATGGGCATGTGCAATGGCCGGTGCTACGGTAGAGGCCATAGCGACAGAGATACGCCTGTTGCACAGGAGTGATGTGGGTGAAGTGCAAGAGCGTTTTGCCACAGGTCAAAAAGGTTCCTCAGCGATGCCACACAAGCGCAACCCTATCCTGTCAGAGCGGCTCTGTG
This sequence comes from Actinomycetes bacterium, assembly GCA_021846515.1. GTDB lineage: Bacteria > Actinomycetota > Acidimicrobiia > Acidimicrobiales > JAMCPL01 > JAMCPL01. Next base: position 12,887 of record JAJZWU010000011.1, on the reverse strand, counting down.
GTGTTGCCCGCATGTTGCGCGGCTATGTAGTTCCCGGGATGGAAGATATTACACTGTGGCATGAACGTGACATATCGCATAGCTCTGTAGAACGTGTTGTATTGCCTGACGCCTGTCACTTGACATACTATTCTCTGGATAGATGTGCCGGTTTGGTAGATGGATTAGAGGTACGCGCAGATCGGATGCTTGAGAACCTGGAGGTTCGTTCTCTTGGGCTGTTGTTCAGCCAGTCTGTGTTGCTGGCGCTTGTGGAGTCTGGTATGGATAGAGATGCCGCATATCGTATAGTGCAACGTGATGCCGGACAAGCCGCAGAGACCGGTAAGCATTTTCGTACCGTACTGGAAGAAGATGGCGAGGTATCTGTAGGTAGCGATGTTCTCGATAAGGCGTTTTCTCTGTCAAGAACGCTTGAGCATGTGGACAGATTTTTGGAAGCATTAAAGCAGGTTTGAAGATGAGCGGCGGTTTCTTCTGTTCGTAGAGTTTGGAGTCTTTAGGTAGGTGTAAATATGGCTGATCTTGAATTGTTGAGCAGGGGCAAGGTGAGGGATATATATCGTTGCGGTGATGGCATGCTGTTAATGGTTGCCAGCGATAGAATATCGGCATTCGATGTAGTGCTTAAGGAGGCAATACCTCAAAAGGGCAGGGTTCTTACCTCTATGTCGACCTACTGGATGGAAGAGCTGAAAGAAGTGGCGCCGAATCATCTGATTGCCGTCGATCCGGAGTCTTTTCCCGATGCCGTCAAGGATGCTAATAACGTAGATTGGCGCTCTGGGAGGGCGATGGTAGTCAGGCAGGCCGAGATGTTGCCGGTGGAATGCATAGTAAGAGGGTTTCTTGCGGGGTCGGCGTGGAAAGAGTATAGCGCATCTGGAACTATTCATAAGATGCCGATTCCCGGGGGCTTGGAGCTTGGCAGTCGTTTGCCTGAGCCGTTGTTTACACCGTCCACCAAGGCAACTACCGGTCACGATGAGAACATATCATATAATGATATGGTTGGTATTGTGGGAGAAGATGTAGCCAACGAAGCCAAGAGAATCTGCCTTGATGCTTATAATTTAGCGGCGGATCAGGCTCAATCCCGCGGTTTTCTGGTTGCCGATACAAAGTTTGAACTTGGGTTCGTAGATGGGGTTCTTACGTTGGCAGATGAGGTGCTTACGCCGGATTCTTCACGGTTCTGGAGAGAAGATGACTGGAAGCCCGGTACCGACCTGCCCTCTTACGACAAACAGCCGGTCAGGGACTGGTTGGAAGCTACCGGATGGGACAAGACTCCGCCTCCTCCCAGCCTACCCGAGGATGTGGTAGAGGCCACCTCCAACCGTTACGTTACGGCATATGAGGCTATTACGCTGAAGAGGCTTGATGATTGGTATGGTGGATGGGGATGATCATGGGTATGATTCTGCGGATGGGAGGTAGAGACGATTATGGGGATGATAGCCAGAGATGATGGCTGATATGGGAGTTAGAGATGTTATACGAACTTAGCGTGGAGATAATGCCGAAACCGGGGATAGCGGATCCGGAAGGTACGACAATACTACGGGCATTGCATGCGCTTGGTTTTGATATGACAAAACGGGTTACGGTAGGCAAGGTAATCAGGCTCCAGGTAGAAGCATCTACCGGCGAAGAAGCACTGGGGATCGCCGATAGTATGGTTGGTAAGCTTTTGGCGAATCCGGTTATAGAGGTTGCCAACGTATCGCTGGTTCAAGAGCGCGCGGCCAGTCCAGATTAGGTATTGGGAGTCTTATAATGCCAGTAAATGTAGCGGTAATTACCTTTCCGGGCACCAACTGTGAGTACGATACCGTAAAGGCATTGGAGCGTATAGGTTATAGTGCTGAATTGGTATGGCATGATACGGTTAAATTGGATGCTTATGATGCCCTGGTACTCCCCGGAGGGTTTTCCTACGGAGATTACTTGCGTCCCGGAGCGATTGCAAGATTTTCACCGGTAATGCAGGCGGTGGAGGAATTTGCAGTATCCGGTGGTCCCGTGCTGGGCATATGCAACGGCTTCCAATTGCTCACAGAAGCACATCTGTTACCGGGAGCGCTCCAGAAGAATGCCTCTTTGAAGTTTATTTGCCGGAGTGTGGATGTGAGGGTGGATACCACACGCTCATCTCTTACCAATCTCTCGTCTGTAGGTAAGGTGTTGTCTCTGCCGATCAATCACTTTGAAGGCAATTACACCTGTGACGACGCTACACTCAAGATTCTTGAAGAGGATGAACGGGTGCTGCTCCGTTATGTAGACAATCCCAACGGGTCAGTACATTCTATAGCCGGAATATGCAATGAGCAGGGCAATGTAGCCGGTATGATGCCTCATCCAGAGCGAGCCAGTGATGAGCTGTTGGGCTCTACCGACGGCATCGTGCTTTTCAGATCGCTGTGCGAGGGTCAGTTCAGCCGCTGACTAGCTGTCAGCATCCGTTCCCCCTTTTGGATCCATGAGTACATGCAGTAGTTCCCCTACTTGGTGAGTATTTTCTACCGGATGCCTCAGCGGTAGCATGTCGTTTAGGATGTAACGGTTCCTGCGCCCCTCATGTACTATCGTTATATATCCTGATGCGACCAGGTCGGCAATGATACGCTGTGTTGCCCGTTCGGTGATTCCCACCTGTGCAGCTATGTCACGAGCCCTGATCTGTCCGTTACGGCTTATGCAGAGCAGGACATGCCCATGATTTGTCAAGAATGTCCAGCTATGATTATTGTCCTTTTCCATCAATGACATGTTACCGCAATTCGTGAAACGATATGCGTAATTAGACTGAGATCTTACGCTGCATATGCAAATTGGCCGGAAGTCCTTCCTTGTGGACGCGTTCGAGTGCACTGACAGTGTCCCTTTCCTAAATGGGTTCAATGGCTGCAGCTACTGCCCAGGGACAGCATACCACCCGTGAACATTCATACATGATCATGTAATCTAAAGTTCACAATCACTTCACCCTTTCTTCAGCTCTATTTCAAGCGCCGTTTACTTTGTACTCGTACTATATCAAAGGCTCGTACTTTCCAAGAGCCGGTAGCTGTTTAGAGAGAGGATATTTATGGCAGAGATAGTAATGAAGAATGTAAGTAAGCACTATGGCAAAAAAGAGGAGAAGGCAGCCGTAGAGGATGTATCGCTTACTATAGGTGAGGGGGAGTTTGTGGTGTTACTGGGTCCATCGGGTTGTGGCAAGACTACGATCCTGCGGATGCTTGCCGGGCTGGAAGATCCGACAGCCGGCGAGATCTGGTTTGGTGATCGCCTGATGAATGACCAGCCGCCGGATGCGCGCAGCGTCGGTATGGTTTTTCAAAACTATGCGCTGTATCCTCATATGACTGTCTATGACAATCTTGCGTTCGGCCTGAAGGCACGAGGAGTTCCCAAAGCGACGATCAAACGCCGAGTTCACGAGATGGCCGAACTTCTCGGCGTCGGTAGCGTGATCAGTCATAGGCCGAAAGAGCTTTCGGGTGGCCAGCGCCAGCGGGTTGCCCTCGGTAGGGCGCTTGTACGTGATCCAGCGGTGTTCTTGATGGATGAGCCGCTTTCGAACCTGGATGCAAATCTGCGTGAACAGATGAGGTTGGAACTCGCTCGTATCCACAGCCACGTAAAGGTTACAACAGTATACGTCACCCATGACCAGAATGAAGCCTTAACGCTCGCTGATCGTGTGGTGGTGATGGACGGGGGGCGCATAAGGCAGGTTGGTACTCCCGGTGACGTCTACGCGAAGCCAGCGGATACGTTTGTGGCAGGTTTCGTCGGGTCGCCGGGCATGAACCTGTGGACGTTGGAGTGGGAGGAGGCTGGAGAGGGAATATCTCTTGGTAACGGTGCCCTCCAATTGCCACGATCGTTTCTTCCGGTACTGGAGGCAGCCGGACGCAATGTAACTGTGGGTATCCGGCCAGAGCATCTGGGGATGTCTCTTGTCAAGGCGGACGTGAAGGTGGCATGTAACGCAGAGTTCTTCGAAAATCTGGGAAGCCACACACAGTTGCATGCCAGGCTTGCCAGTACGCAGGCAGAGTCTCCTGACTCAGATTCACCGCGACTCGTAGCCCGTCTTGATCCTGCTGCTTCTATCGACTCCGGCGAGCGTGTGATCCTTACTGCTCCGGCAGGTGCCGTTAGCTTGTTTGATGCCGGAACGGGAGTATGCATGGAAGATGAGAATGCAGGTTATATTGACTCCGCTAGCAGGTATTCGCCTTTGGTGGACAGTACGCTACGGGACAGGCCACTTACATGACGGTAACTGCAACCACCACTTCTCCCACCAGGGGAACCGATTACACCAGCAACACACCGGTCAAGAGACGGCGGAGTGTCCTCCCTCTCCAATTCCGCCGTCTCCAGGACCGACTGGTGGCTTACGGTCTCATGCTACCGGCTACGGCGGTATTCGTACTCTTCTTTTATATACCGGCGGCCTACCTACTCTATATCTCGTTCTTCCATTGGAGCGTTCTTTCCTCGGCAACGAAATTCGTGGGACTTGCCAACTTCCGGATACTTATACATCAGCCGCTCTTTTTGCATTCGCTACTCACCTCCGCTTACTACACGGTGGTCATGATCCCTGCTACCGTGCTCCTCTCTCTCGGCATAGCGCTTCTTTTGAAGGAGGCGGTATCCAGCCGACGGCGCGGTGCAGGTATCTGGCGCGGTGCAGTATTCCTTCCACATGTCACGCCGGTCGTCGCCACTTCCATCATATGGGTATGGATATTTAATCCTCATTTCGGTCTGGCAAACTTCGTCCTTACCCATATGGGACTGCCCGCACTTGGGTGGCTTGAAAGTGTCCACTGGGCGCTTCCTGCTGTGATAATCGACAGCCTCTGGCATTCGCTGGGACTGTACGTCATTATTTTCCTGGCCGGGCTTTCGATGGTCCCGAGAGAGTTACTTGAGGTTGCCCGCCTCGACGGCGCCAAGCGGTACCAGATATTTCGCCGTGTGATCTGGCCGCTCATATCGCCGACTACTTTTTTCGTTGTACTGCTATCGACCATCAACAGCTGGCAGGCGTTTTCGCAGATATACGCGATGACGGGAGGACCTCATGGTGGCGCCGGTGGCCCGGCGTTTGCAACCACTACGGATGCCCTGCTGGTCTACCAGACTGCTTTTGTTTACGAGCACTTTTCTTTGGCAGCAGCTATGAGCCTGGTGCTTTTCGGCATAATCATGACCTTGACGCTTGTACAGAAATGGATTTCGGATCGTGTCGTATTTTACCGCTGAAATAGAGGCTGAGATGGAGGAGGCATAGACCATGAAAGTTATTACACGAGATAGAGCAGATGCCAGACAGGCCGTGGAGGGTGCAGGACTCGGTATACAGAAATCAGGCGCACGCAAAAGTATGGCAAGATCCGGCCGGCAAGCGAGGAGGATTATGCATCAGCTTGCCATGGCTGCGGTGGCTGTGATTTTTGCCTTTCCGCTTTACTGGGTAGTGGTAACTGCCTTCAACACCCATGGAGGGGTATTTTCGATCCCCCCCAACTTCCTGCCGGCATTCCATACTGGGGCGTTCACCTATGTGCTTACTCATACACATTGGTTGCGCTACATGGCTAATACTGTCTTTATTGCGGGCAGCACCGTTATACTTGTTATAGCCACCTCGGCTATGGCTGGTTACGCTCTTGCCGAGTTGAAGTTCAGAGGATCCGGTTTCCTGTTTCTCATGGCTATAGGTGTCATGATGTTGCCTACACAGGCTTTACTGGTTCCCCAGTACGCGATAGCGATGCACTTGCACCTGCTCAACACCTATGCGATCCAGATACTCCCATTTGCCGCCAGCACCTTTGGCGTTTTCCTATTCCGGCAATTCTTCAAGGGATTACCACGCGAATACTGGGAAGCAGCACGTCTCGACGGCGTAGGGCACTTGAAGTACATCTGGCGTGTTGCCCTACCTCTGGCAAAGCCCGCCGTGGTGACCACAGCATTACTCACCTTTATCATATCGTGGAATCAATTCCAGTGGCCGCTCATAATGACCCAGTCGCATGCCATCCAGCCGATCGAGGTTGCGCTTAGCCATTACATGCAGACCTTTGAGGCCAACTGGCGCAAGCTGACCTCGGCGGTGGTGCTCGCACTCGCTCCCATAGTAGTGCTGTTCTTGCTTCTTCAGCGCCACATCGTTGCCGGTGTGGCCGGTCGTGATAGTGGGGTGAACCAGTGATAATTGGGTGAATCAGTGACAGTGAGTGGAGTGGCCGGTAAGAGGCCATTTGGAAGAATGCGTAGTTGGCGATGGCGGCTACGAGAAAACGTAAAAATAGTCATCGAATCAATAAAAAGCAGATTAGGTAACAAATTACAGAGCAAAAGGAGAAATAAAGTACCCATGAATAAATTGAGAGACTGCAGAGTTGCAGGAAACGACAGAGTTGCAGGAGACAGTAAGGATGTCCTGCAAGAAGATGACCAGGTAATATCCGGCTTTGTGCCGGGTGGCAGTGGAGAGCCGGGCAGATCGGGCGGCACCGGCAGGCGACGCTACAGATTGCCCGCGGCGCTTGCCGCCTGTGGCGCACTCCTTCTTGCGGCTTGCAGTTCATCGCCGGCCAGCTCGAATGCCAGCGCGAAGATACAGGATATAGTGCTTTGGGAGTCTCACAACGGCCCACCTGTCGGTACTGAGATGAGTGCTATGGTGTCGAAGTTTGACGCTACGCACAAGAGCATTCACGTATCCATCGACGTAACCAAGGCATCAAGTAAGTTGCAGGATGCACTTGCTGCCGGAGACCCTCCGATTCTTGCTGAGATTAGCCATTATGACGGAATATACGTGAAAGCCGGTGCATTAGTCTCGTGGAACAGCTTTATGAAGGGAAGCTCCATAGTAAACAAGAACAACTTCGTACCTTCGATATGGAAAAACGGCGAGGTGAACGGCCAGCACTATCGCCTTCAGGCCGATGCAAAGTTCTCGATAGTCGATTACAATAAGACGCTCTTTGCCCAAGCCGGTATTACATCTCCGCCTACGACCTGGAGTGGACTTGCGGCAGATGCGGCAAAATTGAAGGCTCTTGGCGGGGGGTTGATACCGCTTGGATGGAAGGACTCATCCTCGCATATCCTTCCGGCGTTTGCCAGTAACGGCGGGTCGTGGCTGAAAGGGAGCATGAGCGTCGGTAACTCGGTAGACTTCAATACTCCTGCCGGGGTAACAACCTTCTCATACTTCCACAACCTGTATGCCAACGGAGAGCTCATCATCGACCACGGTACTACCCTGAGAGAGGATCTGGCTGCAGGCAAATTGGCCATGATCGACGGTACCTCCGCCGGTTACCAGAAGACACTCACCGCCGTTGGTGGGAAGTTCCCTGTCGGTTCTTTTGTCGAGCCGGGAGGTTCTACCGGCCATGCATACAACATGACTCAGGGACTTGGGTTCGTTCTTCCCAAGGGCCATACCCATGCTCAGGACGAGGCGGCTTGGACCTTCGTCCAGTGGTGGTTCGAGCCGGCACAGCAGGTTGCATGGGCTGAAGCCACCGGCTACCCCCCTGAGACTCGTGCCGGAATTGCCGCTATGCCGGCTTCGTTCCTGGCAAGCCATCCAGGCGAGGCGGCGACGATACAGGCTGCAGAATCACCGTACAGCTATCCGAGACCGGTAAGTGACAGCTACAAAGAGGTACAGGCAGTGCTGGATTCCGCCTTTTACGACATCGTCACCGGTAAGGAGTCAGTTTCCGCCGGACTTGCCAAGCTGGACAGCTCAGGTAACTCTTACATGAGCGGCGCCAGTGAACTGTAGGTGGCTATAGTGACGGACTCCCCCGATGCCGGTGGGGAGATTACCGGGATTACCGGAATTGGCAGGGTGCTGGTTGTCGAGGATGACCAGCACTTTGCCGGTGTACTGCGACGGCGGTTGGAGGAAGACCATTTTACTGTCCAGACGGTGAGTACCGGCGAGGCGGCGTTGGAAGCGATGAGGGAGAAGTACTTCGATGTGGTGGTACTTGATGTCCTGCTTCCTGGAATGGATGGATTCGAAGTATGCCGTTTCCTTCGCAGGGAGAGAGAGCAGGTGCCTATTATAATGATGACCGCTCTCGGCAGTATCGATCATCGGATTCAGGGATTTACTCTTGGCGCAGACGATTATATCGTAAAGCCATTTTCTCTCAGGGAGTTGGTGGCTCGTGTCCACGCAATCCTTCACCGTTCGCGAGGACCGGTGTCCACATTTTTCAGTGCCGGAGATTTGCATGTCGATCTGATGAGCAGAAGGGCGTGGCGAGGACAGGTAATTTTGGAGCTGTCACCGCGGGAGTTTGATGTGCTGGTCATGTTTGTCAGGCATCCAGGTATAGTACTGACTCGTGAGACTATTCTTGCCGGCGTATGGGGAAGGGGCACGAACGTTTCAAGCAATGTTGTCGACCAGTATGTCGCTCACTTGCGAAAGAAGGTAGAGCAGCCGTTTGGCAGTGCCAGTCTCGAGACGCTTCATCGCGTAGGGTGGCGGTTGCAACTCCCGATGTTGGTAAAATGCCTATCAGGTTAAGGCTGGCTGCCATAGTGGCAGTCGTTGCGGCGGTTATAGTGTTGGGTGGAAGCATCGCATTTGATGCCAGTTTGGCCGGTGGCATACGGGCTACAATCGAGAGGTCTTTGGTGCGCAGAGCCGGTCGGGTCGAGGCAGACATCTCTGCGCATACTCTTCCTCTGGCAACTGGAGGCGCCGGTAGTAGCACCGTCGTATTGCAGCCGGACCAGAGCCTGGTTCAGGTGATCGGACCGGCGGGGAATCTGGAATACACCACCGAAGTGGCAGGCGCTCTCCCTCTTGTTAATGGCGCCGGGCTGCATGAGGCCAGGAACCACCTGGTGTGGATAGAGGCGAGCCGGGCCGTTTGGAAAAATGCACATCTTCTGCTTGTCAAAACGTTTACACTGGGGTCGGAGCAGACAGTCGTAGTGGGGGCGTCAATGGATCAGATGAACGATTCGCTCAGCCGGCTTCATGATGCTCTCTTTATTGGAGGACCCTTGCTGATCCTGTTGGCCGCCGCCGGAGCGTGGGTACTTACCAGAGGAGCGTTACGGCCGGTTGAGCATCTCAGGGCACAGGCTGAAGCCATCTCGGATGCAGGACTCGGTACGAGATTAACCGATCCCCGTACACATGACGAACTCTCGGCGCTTGCTGTCACGCTAAACGCGCTGCTTGAGCGGCTGTACGCATCTCAGTCGCAGCAACGGGGGTTTGTTGCTGCTGCCAGCCATGAATTGCGTACACCTCTGGCAGCTCTAAAGGCAGAGCTGGAACTGGCCTGCGGTCCGGGCAAGAGTGTGGAGAGTTTTCAGGAGACTCTCGATGTGGTCAATCATCGCGTTGAGGATATGATCTATCTTTCAGAGCAATTGCTGACCCTGGCTCAGGGGGAAGAACTGACTCAGGGAATGACCCAGGAGCATAGAGGGGAACTGCCGATGCAATCTGCCGTACAATTGCTGGAGCCATTGATTGCCGAATCGCTCTCTGCCTATCAGGCAAGTGCTGCACGCAAGGGTATTGACTTACTACTCGATGCCGAACCGGATATTGCTTGTATGGTGGATGGGATGGGTTTCAGGCGGGTAGTGGAGAATCTGCTCGACAACGCTATTCGTTATGCACCTGCCAACTCGTTTGTAGAGGTTGGTCTCCACCGTCATTATTCAAGTGAGTCCGGCGATATGGCGGTATTCGAAGTTATCGATCATGGGCAGGGCATTCCAGAGAGTTTTCTGCCCAAGGCATTCGATCTCTTTACGCGGGCGGATCCATCTCGCGGTGCTGCAGGTGATGGGCTGAAAGGTAGCGGACTCGGTCTGGCCATAGTTCGTATGTTTGTGAAACGGTTTGGAGGCTTTGCCGGCATTACGAACTTACCGAATGGCGGAACCCGTGTGTTTGTACAGCTTCCATTGGCGGATGGTACCCCGGAAGTATCGGAACGGGAAGGCAGTACCTCCCAGAAGCTGTCCGGGCAGGTGATGTCGGCGGAATCGGCGGGGCAGGCGGATGAGAAGAATGAAGGTGAACGGCCGTTTGCAATGAATGAGTAAGGAGAGGTGAATGATAGCTGTTTCTAAATGGAGAAAGTTGGAAGGGGGACACATACGAGAGTGGCACAGAACGGTCAAGGATGGAGGCGCAAAGGCTGCCGTTTTTGGTATCAGTGACGGATTGGTAACCAACGTCTCACTCATAGTTGGCATGGTCGGGGCACATCCGGTCGCCGCGATTGTGCGTCTTGCAGGTTTGGCAGGTCTCGTAGCCGGCGCGTGCTCAATGGCTATCGGAGAGTACATTTCAACGCAGGCCCAGAAGGAACTGCTTCAAAAGGAGATTGAGCTGGAACGTCTTGAGATTGAGCAATACCCCGAGGAAGAGCTTAGAGAATTGATCGATACATACCGCAATCGGGGGTTGCCTTCCGATCTTGCTCATGAGGTCGCTACGGTGATGATGGGTAGTGATGACATGGCTCTGGAAACTCATGTGCGTGAGGAACTTGGCTTGGATTCCGGCCAGCTTGGCAATCCGCTACTGGCTGCTGCTGCCTCGTTTGGTTCGTTTGCTCTGGGTGCTGTGGTTCCACTCCTGCCCTGGTTCGTGACCCAGGGATTCCAGGCTGTCTTGATCACCATAGTGCTGGCCATCGTTATGGCTGTTGCAGTAGGCGCTGCATTGGCTGGTTTCACTGGGCGCTCGTTGCTACGTTCTGTTGCGCGCCAGGTCATCTTATCCGTTGTAGCTACAGGTATAGCCTTTGGTGTCGGAAGCATTATAGGCAAGACCGGAAGGTAGAATGATGTTCATGCGTGTCGCCGTCTTGTTAAAGCAGGTTCCCAAATCAGATCTAACGGAGCTGGACAGCAACGGAAGGTTGCTTAGGAATCAGGTGGATCTGGAAATGAATCCGTGGTGTCGGCGTGCCCTGGCGACTGCCGTGAAGCTGGCCATACAGGGTGGCGGTACCTGTATAGCATTTACGATGGGGCCACCATCTGCGGAGGCAGTAGCTCGTGAGGCTGTTGCTTACGGAGCCGACGAAGCGGTTCTTATTACGGATCCTGCTCTTGCCGGAAGCGATACGCTTGTGACTGCCAGGGTGCTGGCACATGCTCTCAAGAATTATGCTCCATTCGATCTTATTCTGACCGGTAAGGCATCTACCGACTCCGATACCGGTCAGGTTGCGCCAGAGTTGGCTCAGCTTCTCGATTTCCCGTTTGTGCCGGCAGCCAGAGAGATAGAACTTCGAGATGGAATTATCTGGGCCAAGTGCGAGACAGACGATGGATGGTTGGAAGCTTCCTGCAGCCCTCCCGCAATCGTTGCATGTGCCGAACGACTTTCTGCACCAGCCAGGGTATCCGAGTCCGAAAAACTTAATTCGGTGGACAGTAGCCTTATACATGTCATGGATGCCACCCAACTCGGGCCGGGAAGCTATGGCCAGGAAGGAAGCCCAACGGTGGTCGGCAGGGTAAGATCCGTGGAGCATACACGCAAATGTATTGTACTCAATGGTACCCCCGCAGAGCAGGCAACCCATGCTGTACACATCTTGAGAGAAGAGGGGATGTTGTTTTTCGCGTCTCCGCGGGAAAATCAAGTATCATCTTTGCGCAGTAGCGTCTCTAATGTTACGGGTAGCTATGAAGAAGCTGAATTTGCTACATCCGGAATCAGGGTGGGCGTGCTGCTTGAGCCTGGGCGAGATTATCTTAATGCCGAACTGCTGGAGTCGGCTGCTGAGGTTGCCAGCCAGCTTGAAGATCCATCTGTGGTTGCTTTTTATGGTTGTCAAGATGGCAATTTGGGCATGGATCCAGGGTGTTTTCTACCTGCAGCCTGCACTTATCTGGTTGTAATGGAAGGCGCCGAGACGCCGGAGGATATGGCTGAGGCTGTAGTCAAATGGCTACAAGATAATCCGCTCAGGGTATTGCTGGCTCCCAGTACCACCTATGGTCGCGAGGTGGCTGCACGTATGGGGGCTGGTAGTTTGTCCGGTGTTGCCGGAGATGCAATTGGGCTGGAAGTACGAGATGGGGGCGTAGTAGCTATAAAGCCGGTATTTGGCGGGAGTTTGGTCGCAGAGATTGGTATTACCTCTCCCATGCAGGTAGTGACGGTTCGGCCTGGCACGCTGAGCAGCCGGCTTCGTCATGACGATATTTTGGCTCAACCAAAGTTGAGGGTAGATCATATTGTTACCGCTCCGCGCCGGAGAATAAAGATCCATAAGCAGGTACGGGAGGTAGATATTGGCGCCATTCTTTCGTCGGAAGTATTGGTCTGCGTGGGGGCTGGTGTGGACCCTGCCTACTACACCCGTATCGATCCGCTTGTCGAGATATTGGGTGCTCAGGTAGTCGCTACACGCAAAGTCACCGATAAGGGTCATCTATCCAGGGCGTTACAAGTGGGAATTACCGGTATCAGTGTGTCGCCAAAAATCTATGTGGCAATAGGAGTGCAGGGCAAGACCAACCATATGTTGGGTACGCGAGGTGCAGGTATGGTTGTCGCTTTGAATAATGATCCTGATGCCGCCATCTTCCAGCAGTGCGATATAGGAATGGTGGGAGATTGGAGAGAGCTGGTTCCTGCCCTGCACAGAGCGATTGAAGTTTCGCTCAAGGTTTAAGGTTGCCAGCAATGCGCCATGATGGCTCTTCGGATTCTAGCGGGGCCAATACTCATCCAACCACGATTGAACCAAGTACCCGCCAGTTTGGTCTGCCAGCATAGAGTAGGGCTCGTATCCGGTAGTTCTTGAAATTCCGAAACCCAAATC
>JAJZWU010000040.1 GCA_021846515.1 Actinomycetes bacterium | reverse complement strand
AGCCAATGCCCGCCTGACCACCTCGGGATCGGGGATAGACTCCCTGGCGCCGCCAAGTTCCAGTTGATGAAGCATGTTTTCACGACCGTGACCAGGTACAATATCGAGTATCAACAATGGCCTACCCACCACCCTGGCCTCATGGCATGTCTGTCCGGAGGCAGTAACTACTATGTTGGATGCAGATATAAGTTCAGGTACACGATCGGTAAATCCAAATGGTATAAGCCTACCCTGGCTTCGGCCACTATCTCGTGTGGCCATCTCTGTTAGTTTGCGGTGCAGCTTCTTATTGTGGCCAGCGACAGCCAGCACTGTCCAGCCATCCCTTACCAGCACGTCGGCACACTGCGCTACGGGACCTATTCCCAATCCGGATGGGATAATAAGCACACAACGGCTATCGGCAGAAATACCCAGAGAGCCACGTGCTTCATCGCGATTGGAAGCAGTAAAAAACTGCGGCCTAACCGCCGGAGGGATAACAACAATGTTTGCACCGGGATCGTAAGCTCGGACGGTACTTGCAGTAAGCTCGGATCCGACCAGATATAGATCAGTGCCTTCATGCACCCACAACGCTGTTGCGGTCGCGTCAGTAACAGACGCTACTGTTCTGATGTTGTCATTTTCCATTCGCAATAAACCAGCGACGGCAGAACCAGTTGCGAAGACAGAGAAGATGATGCCATTACCGACCCAATCCACAAGAGACTTCATTGCCCGTCCGGCCTTTCGGGAAGATGCTCTATCTGCTGCAAACCCCAGGCGACCACCGGCACGCATCTGGGAAAAATGGTATGCATCAAACATGCCCTGATAGCGAAGCGTGAAGCGATACATAAGCTGGCCGGCTATATACTCTTTGCGACCAAGCATCCTAAAGCTATCTTCTATGCGGGTGTCTACTCCGACAGTGCCCAAGGCATTGCTATAGGCATCCGCAACTGAATTATGGCCACTTCCTGCCGAGCCGGTAAGGATCAATGCCTTCATCTTCTATGCTGCCAATCCATAGGGAAATCTTAGCCCAAAGTCACGCTTACCTGGATACTGGATAACCCTTCTGGCAGATAGCAGCGACAAAACGCTCCGCAAGGGTCGGATCGGTACCCATATGTAGGTGCAAATACGAGGCGAAGAGACTTTCAGAGACGAATCCTCCATGCAATGTTTGGACATCAGGCGCCATGCTCTTTATGGCCAGTGCATCTCCTGCTGGTTCGACGATTGTATGATGAAATTCATGCCCTCGCACTGATTCGCCAGGGTCAAGCAGAAAAGATGACAACCTCGCTTTAGCCGTTCTATAGCCCACTACCAGCTTGCTCTTCATAGTAGTATCTGCGTCCACCACCCCTGCCATTTCAAACTCATCTATACGTCTTGACAATAGGGACAATCCACCACACTCTGCCCAGATTGGCATACCATCATCTGCCGCCGATCTAATATCGTTAAGAAATGACGAATTGGCAGAGATAGACTCAGCATACACCTCCGGAAAGCCGCCACAGAGATAGAGCCCCTGGACTCCAGAGGGTAAGTGAGCATCATGCAACGGGTCGAACGGTACAAGGGTGGCGCCCGCCTCGGTTAGACGCTCCATATTATCGGCATATAAAAAACTAAATGCCGCTCCGGAAGCATAGCCAACTACAACATCGCCTACCCTTCTTGCTTTGGCTACATCTTTGGTGTTGACAGGAGATGCTGATCCGGCTATAGACTCCAGCGTATCAAGATCGACGCAATCTCGTACTATTCCAGATAGTTTAGTCACACTCTCTTCTACCTGGTTACGATATTCAACAGGAGGAATTAGGCCCAAATGTCTGCTGGGCCATACAATATCACTATGTTTGGGTACAACTCCCACTACGGGAACATCACATCTTGCCAACGCATCACGAAGTATGCTCTCGTGGCGCGTACTTCCCACCCTGTTCAATATGATGCCACCAATACGGACATCGGGATCGTAATCAATGTAACCATTGACCAGGGCAGATACAGAGAGACTCATAGAGGATGCATCCACCACAAGAATTACAGGTGAATATAACAACTTGGATACATGGGCAGTACTACCTCTCATAGAGGATCCTATGCCGTCATATAAACCCATAACTCCCTCTACAATCAGGAACTCAGCATCACCGGCTGCTCTCTTGGCAAGGGGAAGGATCATCTTCTCTGAAGATAAAAAAACGTCCAAGTTTCTGGACTGTCTCCCGGATGCAATAGTTAAATAACCTGTATCGATGTAATCTGGGCCTACCTTGGCAGTTGCCACCCTATGACCCCGTTCATATAGCGCGGCAGCAATACCCACCGTCAATGTAGTCTTACCGCAACCTGAATGCGTACCTGCTATAACTACCCTTGGTGGAATCGCCACTGAATTCAATATGTGCCCAAGATCCTCCACGCTATAATTGCCTTTCTGCAGGTTTCTGATCCGGTCACTGCAACCTACCTGCTATCAAGTGCATTCTCCCGGTTCTGTATCCTTCCAGGGTGTTGTAGATCTCCCTGTGCGTACTCGGGGTGGATGATACCCGCAGGTGATGCATCTGATCCCTGTTGTCTTCACCGCAATCTGGCGCACCACACGACTTCTCTTCTGGTTCACTGCCAGCTGGTGTGCTGTCAGCGGATTAGCTCTGAGGGAACGATAGCAACGGGGAAGGGTGTGGTTGCCTGGAAGCCTTCATCTCCGGTGGCTCTGCCCACCTCTACATAGTGACCATCTGTTAAGTGCAGTGCAACGATACTGGGGGTAGCGGGGTCTACCATCCAGTAGTCAACTACTCCAAGTGATTCGTAACGGGCACGTTTTTCGGTCTCGTCATAGACGGCAGTAGAGGGTGAGCGTACCTCCACTACGAGAAGTGGGGTGCCAAGCAAGAAGCCATCTGGGTTATGGTCCTCTTCGCAAATAACCATAACATCGGGCTGCAAGCTCTCGCCGGTAAGGGGACGCCAGTCGAGGGGAGCAATGAGGACCCTGAAGCTACTGGAACAATGCTTGTCAAGCAAACTGCCCAATCGAAAGACTGCGTCTTGGTGTCTGATTATTGGTGATGGGCTCACTATCAATCTCCCTTCTATGATCTCACGCCTGTATCCATCATCTACCATGGCATCAAGATCGGATGCGGTAAAAGGTCTGGGTATTCTTCCGGGTTTTGGCATCTCCGGCGCGGCAGTCTCCGGCTCCACTGTCTCCGGTGCAGCATTGTCCGGCGTTATCGCCTCCGGTACGGCCGTAGCCGCTACAGGCATTGACGGTGCTGTAGCTGTTTCAGTAGTGACTGCCATATAATTGATTTTACCACATAGCCATGGTGATTAGACCGAGACCAGTAAAAGAAACGCCAAGCCTGGATTTTTACATGAGATTTGGGCGTACGCGTAGCACGCTGCTTGCAACGCTCACGATACCCCAATAAAGCATTACGGGTTTCAATATTCGATACCTTTACGCGCTTTTATACCCTGATCATGGGCGTGCTTTATCTTGACCATTTCAGTCACTGTGTCGGCTATCTCGATTAGCTCCGGTAGAGCATCTCTACCGGTAAGTACTACATTTGTACGGTCGGCGCGGTTCTTAACGGCATCCACCACCTCTGACACCGGTATCCAGCCGTATTTGATCGGATAGGTCACTTCGTCCAGAATCAACATATCATAATCCCCACCAGCCAGTTTGCCTGATGCCAGATTCCATGCTTCACGTGCCTTGCGGGCAGTTTCGTCTATATCCGATGATTCCCAGGTAAAACCGTCCCCCATGCAGTGGAACTCGACACCGAGATGATCGGCTACCTTACGCTCGCCAGTCTTCCATCCTCCACCTTTTATGAACTGGATTACACAGGTATTCCACCCCCTCGCCCAAGAGCGAATCATAATTCCCCAGGCTGCACTGGATTTTCCCTTTCCCTTGCCTGTATTTATAAGCACCCTGGAGATCAAGACGATCTGGCTCCTGTCGGCGGAGTAACCCCAGGATGCCGTGTTCCTGCCCGGCGGGCATTAAGCATGGCTGTAATAATCGCAAATGAATCCTCACGCAAAGCCATATCACGTGCCTTACCTCGCTTGGTGGTACGTTGCATCTCCCGTGAGACTACTCTGTATGCCGTTACGACTCCAGGCCCCAGTTCAGAGACGTATAGAGCAACTGCAAGTTCTTCGTTATCGGGCAGGGCCGGCCAGCCGCCAGCCTGCAAGAGCAGACCTGACCGCACAATAAGCGCAGCCGGATGGAATGGAAATGGTACCGACCAGTCACGAGCCAAGCTATGGGCAGCATAGCGCTTGGGAGACACTGATGTATAGGTCACAAAACGACCATGGGCAGTTAGCTTAAGATTGGCTGCCGCCCACTCTACTTGCGATAACGTTGGCTCCTGTAAGAACTCCAACATCCCATCAACGAGTATGGAATCGGTCGGCTGCAAGACCATAACCCAACTGGGATGGCATAGTGCCAATGCCCTATTTATGCAAGACGCATTACCGGATTTAGCAGCCAATCTCTCTATCTTTGTACAGGCAGGCCAATCAATACCGTTCACGACCCCTGGCCCGTCCATGACAACGGTCCAAGACAATGACCAACCAATAGAGTCTATTTTTCGATAGAGCTCTTCTATGTTTACAGCGGTGTCGGCAAGGCGCGCAATCTTGCCTGGAGATACACCAGTTATAATACTAAGATGTCTATTCATGGGGACAACATTCTTCGTAGTGAGATTATACGTCAATTATCCGCCTTTCTGCATATTTAGAGTAAAATACAAGAATAATGTCTAAAGCATCTACAACAATTCATCCCGATAAAAGACATAACTCTCCCGATATCACACAACCAGTTTATCAGGGAATACTCTATGGGGTGGGAGTAGGGCCGGGTTCTCCTGATCTTGTCACACTCCGTGCTGTAAATGTCTTGAAGAGCGTATCACACATAATTGCACCTACTGTCGATGAACAATCACCCGGAAAAGCAGAAATTATTATAAGATCCATTATCCCCGGCATTGACGTCGAACGTTTTGTATTCCCTGTATTGAATGAGGATACTTCAGAGCACAACGGCGTTACACAAGAAACTGGCCGTACCAATGGCGATAATGCAGCAAATGGCGATATTCTGAGAGAAAATAGTAGGCCATACAGAGACATTGACTCCATCTATGGTAAACTGGTAGATCGTATAGCATTGTATACTGAAAAAGATGAAAGCGTTGCATTCATCACCCTGGGTGATCCCGACATATACTCCACATTCAGCCATGTCCGACACCTGTATACGGAGAGATATCCCCATCTGCCATTGGAGACCATCCCTGGGATATGTGCGTTCCAAGAACTGGCAGCAAGGACGAATACGACACTTTGCATAGGCTCTGATGCGCTCACCCTCACATCTCATCTCCATGCTGGTAATGACCATTCAGACATACTCAGCCGGCCAGACTCCACGGCAGTCATATACAAAGGTGGAGATCAAGTCACAAATATAGCAGAGCTGGCAAATAGAAGCGGTAAAATCGACAGTGCCGTAGTCGGAATTCACCTCGGGCAGGAAGGAGAAAAAATTACCCCACTCAAAGAGATAAAGAGTACACGCCATATACCATACCTGTCGACAATAATTATGCCGTGCCGGGAATATTAATCAAGATACATGGGAGCTAACTTGGCAAATCTGAAAGGCCTCATCAGTTTTATAGGAGCCGGACCTGGTGCGCCTGATCTCATTACCATAAGAGGCGCCAAACGACTCTCTGAGGCAGATTTAATCATTTGGGCATCCTCTCTGGTCCCGAGAGAGCTGCTCGACCATGCTCGTAACGGAGCTGAAATACACGATTCAGCCACCATGACGTTGGAAGATGTAATCAGCATCTTCCATGACAACCCAGCGGCACGAATTGCAAGACTCCACTCTGGAGATCCATCTATATACGGAGCCATACAAGAACAGATCGACTGGTGCATAGCCGAAACTCGCAACTTTGAGATTATCCCTGGCGTATCTTCGCTCAGCGCTGCTGCTGTCGCTATACGGCGTGAGCTGACCGTTCCAGGCACATCGCAAAGTATCATACTTACTCGCCTGGCCGCACGGACATCAAGTAGCGCTGGCCCAAACGAAGATCTTGCAACGATGAGCGCCATAGGGTGCACCATGGCAATCTTTCTATCTGCGGCGAGACCTGCCGCGCTAAAAAAAGAGTTGCTATCCAATAGGTCTGCCTACGATGAACAAACTCCTGTAGCGGTAGTATCTCATGCCAGTTGGCCTGAGGAAAAAGTGGTAATCAGCGATCTGGGACACCTGGACACAGCCATCAAGAGCACAGGATCGACTACTACGGTACTTGTACTGGTAGGAGACTTCATTTCATCACAACCCCAACGAAGTCATCTCTACTCACCAAACTTTGCCCACAAATTTCGCAAGCGTTCCCTTAAAGGTTCCTCAAAGGGCAGACCCAGTGGACGAAGCTGAGCTGAGAGGCAAGAATAACCAGCCCGGGATTGACAGCATTGGTAGGGTATCCAATGAGGATACCTATCAATGCGATCCCGTGACAGCTGACCTGAAAGCTGAGCAAGACAGCCGACCAGAGCCTGATATGCCCGACATCATGAAAGGGCGCAAGGCCTTACGCCAAGGTTATACTACCGGTACATGCGCCTCTGCTGCTGCCAAGGCAGCCCTAATAGGCTTATCGGCAGGACACATACCAGAAACTGTATCCGTTACCCTACCGGCTGGCGGAATTGCCGAATTACCGGTAGAGATGTCTGCCGGTCATGTCGATAACAACAGCGCTACGGCAGTAGTAATTAAGGACGCCGGCGACGATCCGGATTGTACCAACGGAGCCTGGATGACGGCAACAGTCAAGTGGGCAGATCCTAACGACCAAACCAGGCTACTGGCCGGCCCCGGTGTGGGAACTGTCACAATGGAGGGTCTTGGCATACCCGTGGGTGAGCCTGCCATAACCCCCATACCAAGAAAGATGATTCTTGACTCACTCGAAGAGATAACTTCCAGACCGGTCATAGTAACATTTGAGGTTCCAGGTGGAGAAGTCATGGCCAGAGAAACAACCAACGAAAGACTCGGCATTATTGGGGGTATATCTATACTGGGGACCACAGGGATAGTTAAACCTTTTTCTACAGCAGCTTATCGAGCCAGTATCTTAAGACAAATAGATGTGGCAAGTGCAAGAGGCTTCAGGGAACTTGCACTCTGCATTGGCAGTAGGTCAGAAAAGGCTGCCATGAATATCTTCCCAGGTTATGATCCCGTGCTGTTCGTAGAAGTTGGTGATTTTACCGGCGCAGCCTTGAAACAGGCCGTGCGCAGAAATATACAAAAGGTGTCTCTGGTAGCAATGGTGGGCAAGATCAGCAAACTGGCAGCAGGCACCATGATGACTCATTTCCATAAGTCAAACGTCGATACTATGCTCCTTCTCAATATAGCTACATCCACCCATTCACCTCCGGCAATAGTTGAGGCAGCTACCAGGACATCTACGGCTCGCCACTTCTACGAAGTATGTATTGCCCATAATTACCTGCCACCACTGCAGGTTCTATGCGATTTGGCACGACAGGAATGTCTGAACTTCGTCGATAACGCATTTGAGATGGATATATATATGATCGATTTGAATTCAGGCGAACTGGTCGCAAAATCTGGATAACTGACCGGGAATGTGGCCACAACATATTGGGATGTGGGGCGCAAACGTCCGTGGACAGGAGTGACGAAGCACGACTTTGGGGTTCTGACCCACGCTCCTATGCGCTCCGAGGAACATTGGCTGGAGTGGAACTTACATAAGTATTGCCGGATACGAAAAATCGCCACGGGTAATCAGCAGCATCCTTGATTCCCACTCTCCCTGATACACCTGGTTTTTTGGGTGGAGGTACACCGTCATCGGTAATCACTATCCCCCTGTCTCCTGATACTATATCTGCACCGTTATCATCACCATCGATAGAATAAGCCTGGCAGAGCCGAGCAGGGCCTCTTGCAAGCTCACGTAGGTTGCGCACCACACCACCCTTGCTGATACGAGCACTCTCCATCTGGGCTATCCCCTCAAGCGGCTCTACCGCCCTTAACAGTACTGCACGAGCAAGACCATCCTGACCACAGACTACGTTCGAACACCAATGCATGCCATAGGTAAAATACACATACAGCCTACCGGGGGGTCCAAACATAACGGCATTCCGAGTAGTCATACCCCTAAACGCATGGGAAGCAGGATCCTCTTCTCCCCGATATGCTTCCACCTCTACTATCCTGCCTACTCTCTCCCCACGCACAATCAACTTGTTCAGAAGCAGCGGAGCAAGCTCTATCGGATCAGCCTCATAAAAAGAATAATCAAGCACTCCCATGTCCCAGATCTTCCAAGCGCCTCCTGTCCGATTCCAACTTCGCCCTGAATCTATCCATCTGCAACCCTACCGAATCTGGAGAAGCAGATCCCCACGTTACGCGCCTGGTTACCGATGTCCCCGGATTCAACAACTCAGTGGCAGCACTGCCCAATTGAGGGTGAGCCTCCACGAGTTCCGACAGAGGAACTCCCCTTACAAGCGAATCCCTTACCAAAGAAGCCGCTATACCATGCGCGGTCCTGAATGGCACATCTCTGCCAACCAGCCATTCAGCCAGATCTATAGCTGCAACATAGGAAGAGTCTGCGCACTCAGCCATCCTCTCTCTATCTATTGCCATTGTCGAGATCATACCCGAGATAGCAGGTAAGGCTAATTTAATCTGTTTGACACTGTCAAACAGCGGCTGCTTGTCTTCTTGCAGATCGCGATTGTAAGCGAGTGGAAGACCTTTTAAGGTAGCAAGGAGGCCGGTAAGATTTCCAATAAGCCTACCGCTCTTGCCTCTTGCCAATTCAGCTACATCGGGGTTCTTTTTATGTGGCAGCATCGAACTTCCCGTCGCATACCTATCATCAATGGACACAAAGCCAAACTCATTGCTTGACCAAATAACCATCTCCTCCCCAATACGTGATAGATGGATACCGACAATTGAAAGATCGTATAAAGCATCTGCGACAAAATCTCTGTCGGATACGGCATCCAACGAATTCTCGAACAATTTGGAAAAGTGCAATAACTTGGCAGTCTCATGAGGATCCAGGGCGATGGATGATCCGGCTAAAGCGCCGGCGCCAAGTGGACTTACATCCATTAGATCTATCGACGATAGTATCCTGGATACGTCTCTGGTCAATGCCCATCCGTGAGCCAGAAAATGATGCGCCACCAGTATGGGCTGAGCTCGTTGAAGATGAGTATATCCGGGCATATAGCTGTCAGCAGAATCAATAGCCTTCTCCAACAGCACCCCCTCCATGTCCAACAGCATACCTACGATATCAATCAGGTTATCTATGGTATACAAGCGCAGATCGGTAGCCACTTGGTCGTTTCTGCTCCTCCCGGTATGTAACTTCGCCCCGGCATCTCCCGCTAATTCAGTTATCCTACGTTCTATAGCAGTATGTATATCCTCATCACCCGTTTTGAACTCAAATATATTCTGGTCTATCTCTACCGAAACCCTGTCCAAAGAGGCAATCAACATGGACTCTTCTTCAGGGGTTAAAATTCCGATCTTTGCCAAACCTTTCACGTGGGCTTTGGAACACAATATGTCGTAGGGAGCAAGTTCCACGTCAAAAGACAGGCTCTCGGTAAATTGCATGACAGCATCGTCCAGCTGCCCCTCCAGTCTACTCTGCCATAGAGTCATTTCGAGGTTCCAAGTCCCTGAATACGTGCCCACGTCGATAGCGACATTCCCCATATCTGGACAAATCCCTCCGCATACTCGTGCTTGAATGTATCTTCCGGTTCATATGTTGCCAGACCATAATCGTAAAGAGATAATTCGCTTCTGCGCCCTACTACCGTGCAGTTGCCTGGAGAAAATCTCAAACGTACATCACCGGTAACCGATTTTTGGCTCTCTGCAAAAAATGAATCTATAGCTTGTTTAAGTGGTGAAAACCACATCCCATCATAGACCAGCTCTGCCCAACGCGGCTCCAGGCGCAGCTTTTCATGAGCAAGATCACGTTCAAGTGCAATGGACTCCAAATCGCTATGGGCAAGCAAAATCGCCAGTGCACCCGGGCATTCATATGTTTCACGGCTCTTAATACCGACTCTGCGATTCTCTACCATATCTATCCTTCCCCATCCATAAGAGCCTGCTATCTGGGACATCAAGGAAATCAGATCAGCCAACTTCAGCTTTTCTCCGTCGATTGCCACTGGAATACCCTTTTCAAAGCTCAATATGACCTCCCTGGGAATGGTTTCTCTCTGGATAGTCAGTTCATAGACATCTTCGGGTGGAGATACCCAAGGATCCTCCATCACTCCACACTCTATCGCTCTTCCCCAGAGGTTCTCATCAATGGAATAAAGCTTGTCTACAGCGGCCTCTACCGAGATAGCATGCTCATGAGCATATTTCAGCAACTCTGCCCTGCTCATTCCCCATGATCTGGCCGGCGCCAATGTCTCTAATTCCGGAGCTATAGATGCAATGCCCACCTCAAAGCGTACCTGGTCATTCCCCTTCCCTGTGCATCCGTGGGCTACCGAGCCTGCTCCTCTTGCACGGGCCACCTCTACAAGATGCTTGACGATTACTGGCCTGGAAAGTGCAGATACCAGGGGATAACGCCCCTCGTAAAGCGCATTGGCCTTTATGGCCGGTACGACAAAGTCTTCCGCCATCTCATCGCGAGCATCGACCACTATACAATCTATTGCCCCGGCGCTTATAGCACGCTGTGCAATTTTATTGAAATCCCCACCCTGACCCACATCTACGACTACGGCTATGACATCCAATCCCTCAGTCTCCTTCAGCCACGCAACGGCCACCGAGGTATCCAGCCCACCACTGTATGCAAGTACCACCTTATCACTCATTTATATCTCCTTACAATATTACTATTCTGATTTATACTTGACGATTAACCCAGATGCGTCATTCAATCTGCCGGCAACCGTACCGGCAGCTTTCTCATTCTTCGAAACGATGAATATCGTATCGTCGCCGGCAACCGTACCAAGGATGTCCTCCAATTGCGCCCTGTCCAAAGCAGCTGCTACTACATGTGCACAGCCGGGCGGGGTATGCAGCACTACAATATTACCCGCGTACTCCACCTTGGCAACCCATTCTCTCAATACCTTACGCAGAGCCTCTTCTGGCGGAGATATCGATACAACAGTGCTGGAAACAGTGTAAATTGGGTCACCATTTTGATCACGAACCTTGGCAACACCAATCTCCTCCAAGTCTCTGCTCAGTGTACTTTGAGTAACCGGTATCCCGCGACTATGCAATAGTGTAGCCAGTTGCTGCTGGCTGGATATCTTTGATTCCGAAATAAAGTTAATAATGAGTTTTTGGCGCTCTTGCTTGCCAATTTTCATGCCAGCACCTCTTTATCCTCTGCTATCCATGCCGCCATTACCATCTCTAGCCTGTGCTGTAGCGGATTTATTACTCAATTCATTGCCAAATGCCCATGATAACACTGCCGCTATAGCCGGAAGGCGATTCGCGGCCTGTTGCCATACGGCACTGTGCTTTCCGTACAATACGGAACTGGTTATCTCCTCTCCCCGATGCGCCGGTAAGCAGTGCATTACGATTGGATCCTGACCTGCAGCTTCCAGCAATCCGTCATTGACGGTAAAACCCTTGAATGCCTCCCTGCGGGTATCGGCTCCCATCTCATCGCCCATCGAAACCCATGTGTCGGTGTAAATAATATCGCAACCAGTTACTGCTTGCGCTGGATCGTTAAATATTTCCAGATCTGCACCCAGGCTACTTATCAAACTTATATCGTTTTCAGAAGGCATGTAAGTATGAGGGCACGCACACCGTAACACCATACCTTTCATGGCGCATACCTCCATAAGTGAACGAAATACATTGTTTGGATCACCTACATAGGTAATAATCCTGCCTTCTGGGTTACCCAACTTCTCCTGAATAGTCAATATGTCTGCTACAGCCTGGCTGGGATGAGCCAGATCAGACAAAAGATTTATGACAGGAATACCGGCAGCCCATTCATACATCTCCTGCTGTGCGGCTATAGCATTAGCCATGGATATA
Source organism: Actinomycetes bacterium (assembly GCA_021846515.1). GTDB lineage: Bacteria > Actinomycetota > Acidimicrobiia > Acidimicrobiales > JAMCPL01 > JAMCPL01. Next base: position 6,187 of record JAJZWU010000040.1, on the reverse strand, counting down.
AGCGTCTCGTGACGCATCACTCTTGCACATATACCAGCATGGTAGCTGGAAAGTACCCTGGCAATATCTTCAGGTGGTTCCCGTACCCCTATTCCGACCTCCTCTGATTGGATATAGACGGGGTGACCGCCGAGAGCAACCACTGCCATCTCGGTAGAATTACGAGTACGTAAAGATGGCTTCTCAAAAATCAGAGCAACACCCCTGCCTTCCAAGACCCGCGGAAGAGAAGTTATAGGCTTAGATGCCATATCTATTATGTAATTGAGTTCCTCGCAGGACAGATCAGTAATATCCAGAAGATTGCGGATCATTTGAATACCTCCTCTATGGAGGATACGAGGATGCCCAGGGCAGCCTTCAACTCATCGTCGGTAATGATCAGCGGAGGAGCAATTCTAATTACCCGTGGACGAGCGGCGTTCACCAGCAGCCCCTTGTCGAGCGACTTTCTGGCAACCTCGGTAGCTCTGTCGTCTTCCAGGATCACACCACGCAATGCACCTCTACCGCTCAAGCCTACAACCGAGGGCGCACCATCCAGATGTTCATCGATAAGGCTACCTATATGTACAGCTCGAGACGGAGCGTCTATCTCTTGCATAACCCTTAGCGTCGCGATTGCAGCGGCACACGCCAGAGGCTGGCCTCCGAATGTACTGCCATGGTCACCCGGCCGAAACGCCGAGGCTACTCCAGCTCTTGCCCAGCATGCACCGACAGGCATCCCATTGCCCAAAGCTTTGGCTACTGTAACCATATCGGGGAGGATATTCTCGTACTGAAAGGCGAACCACCTGCCGGTCTTGGCAAGCCCAGTTTGAACCTCATCTACCGCGAGCAACGCCCCATATCGGCTGCAGACGCTCCTCGCTGCTGCAAGGTATCCTCTATCGGGTTCGACCACACCGTTCTCGCCCTGAATGGGCTCTACCAGAAAGGCAGATACATCCCCCACACTCATCCTGTCCTCAAGGGCATCTATATCATTGTATGGCACGTGGCTGAATCCAGCCGGTAACGGGCTGTAATCATTATTGCCTATAGACTTACCGGATGTCGCCCATGTCGCCAATGTGCGTCCGTGAAATGAACCCTCCGTTGTCAATATGACGCCAGGAGCAGCTTCACCGTCAGTAACCTCCGATACCGTTGCCTTCCATTTACGGACCAGCTTTATAGCGCATTCATTTGCCTCTGCTCCAGAGTTACATAGAAATACCCTACCCCTGGCGCTTGGGTCATTCAGAGATTGTTGATCGTAGCCTGATCGCACTAACGTGTCGATCCGGTCAGCCAATTCTTCTCCAAGTTCATTACCGTACACATTGGATACGTGACAGAGCTTATGCGCCTGCTCTGAAATTACATCGGCAACCGATTGATTGGCATGACCAAGCGTGGTGACTGCAATTCCTGAAAACATGTCCAAGTATCTCTTACCGTCTGTATCCCATAGATACACCCCACTACCCTTAGAGAACACGACGGGCATTCGTGCGTATGTGTTCATAAGCAAAGATTCCATTATCAGATCATCTCAATCACTCAAGATCATCTCATTTGATGAATAATTATCGCCGACGACCATCGTCCCAATACCCATATCAGTGAAGAACTCCAACAGCATCACATGTGGTATACGGCCGTCGAGTAGATGTGCATAGCACACACCCTTGGCAACTGATTCCAGGCAAGCCTCCACCTTTGGGATCATGCCGCCCATAACCTTTTGGGAGTCCAACAACTTCTGAAGTTCACTATATCTTATTAGATGAATCGTGGTAGATGGATCTTTGACATCCAATCTAAGTCCCTCTACGTCTGTCAGGAACACCAATTTCTCAGCATGCATAGCCGTGGCTATTGCACCAGCTACAGTATCAGCATTGATATTGTATGCCTGACCGCTGAGATCGGCGCCAATAGTGGACACTACAGGTACGAGCCCATCATCGACCAGCTTCATCAAGATGGCAGGATCTACCACCTTGACATCACCTACAAAACCGAGTTCGGCAGAACGATGCGTTGCGGTAATAAGCCTTGCATCCTCTCCAGACAATCCTACCGCTATAGACCCATGTACATTAAGCGCAGAGATAATCTCTCTATTCACCTTCCCCACCAATACCATTCTTGCTATCTCAAGAGTTTCAGCATCGGTCACCCTCCTGCCGGACTTGAATACCGGCTCCTTGCCCAGCTTGGACATATACATATCTATCTGAGGTCCTCCGCCATGGACAATTACCGGCTTCATGCCAATGGAGCGCATAAGGATAATATCTTGTGCGAAAGAAGACAGATGATCTCTCTCGCTCAGCAAAGTACCAGCATCAGATTGGTCTAAAGAACCGGATGCAACAGCAGAATCCGGCATCGCATTACCACCATATTTGATTACTACTACCTTCCCTCTGAATTTGCGGATATATGGAAGTGCTTCGATCAGCACATCAACTTTAGCGAGCAACTCAGATGGATAAACGGTCAGATCGTCACGGTAGTTACCTTTGGTCATGGTATTATCATTGCCGCCCATTACGACGTAGTCCTGTTCTCATCTATGTAGCCATAGCTCAAATCGGTAGTAATAATTTGATAACTTCCGTCCCCGAGGTTCAGGTTGCATCTTATTTCAATTGACCTGTTACGCATATAGCCTGCAAGTGCACTGCTGTCGTGATCGACAGCTATCCCACCTCTACATACCAATATATCGCCATAATATATTGACAACTTATCAATATCAAACATGGCTCCCGATGTTCCAATCTCGCTGGCCACTCTTCCCCAGTAAGGATCCTCGCCATAGAGCGAACACTGGACAAGCTGCGATTCCGCCACCTTACGGGCAGCCTTTGCTGCATCAGAATTACTCGAAGCACCTTCCACTGATATAAAAGCAGTCTTGGTAGCGCCCTCAGCGTCATTTACCATCTGCATAGCAAGCGACATGCATGCCTCGCGCACACTTGAATAAAGCGAATCTGAAGCAACTGAACCAGACCTCCCGTTTGCAAGCAACACAACCGTATCGTTTGTAGATGTGCATCCATCAACGGATATACGGTTGAAGGTGTCACTTACTGCACTGCGGAGAATATCCTGTAGGCTGTCTGGGTCACAATTTGCATCGGTGCATAGCACGGCCAACATGGTAGCCATGTTTGGAGCCAGCATTGCTGCACCCTTCGCCATTCCGCCGACAGAGTACCCATCAGCTTCTATATAGGTCTCTTTTTGCACTTTATCGGTAGTCATTATGGCTCTAGCTGCCAACTCACCGTGCTTCCTGCTGCCACCCAGACCATCCACCAGAGAATCTACGCGATGGCGTACCTGATCAATGGGAAATGGTATACCTATGAGTCCGGTCTGGCATACCAGTATACTGTTCGGCGATATATTTTTGGACGAGTACATGCTCCCAATCCTCCGAGCAGCCAGACTACACAGCTCCTCAACATCGGATATTCCCTGAACACCTGTAGCAGCATTGGCATTGCCCGAGGTAAGAATGACCGCACTTGCATACCCTTTGGTCTCTGCCAGGTGAGCCTTACTTACCTGGACTGGCGCTGCAGCAGCTTTATTGGCCGTAAATGTTGCGGCACACGGCACCGCTTGGCCGTCTTCAGTGGCTACCAAAGCCATATCCAGACGGCCGTCGCTCTTTATACCGCCGGACATTGAAGATGCTACAAACCCGGCAGGTGCAGTAACTCCCATCTTCATCATGGGAAGACCCCCACCTTGGGCAATCCTGTATCTTCTGGTAGATGAAAGGCGATATTGGCGCACTGTATTGCTTGTCCCGATGCACCCTTTACAAGATTATCTATTGCGCACATAGAGATCAGCCTACCGGTACGAGGATCTACCCTGGCGGTCAGGTGGGCGCTATTGGACCCCAGCACAGATTTGGTATGCGGAAAACCATCTATGACAGATATGAATTGACTATCCGCATAAAAATCCCTTAGTAGCCGAGTTGTGGACTCTGAGTCCATGGATCTGACCATGTTGGCATAGCATGTAGCCAGGATTCCCCGAGACATCGGAGCCAGATGCGGGGTAAAGGTAACTTTGGCCCCCAATACCTGATCTATCTCGGGAGTATGACGATGGGCAGGTAGCCCGTATACAGTAAAGTCTTCATCAGCTCTTGCAAAGTGGGTAGTATCATTAGCCCCACTACCGGCTCCAGATATACCACTGGCAGCATCAATTATGATACTCTCCCTGTCTAGTAAGCCCTCTTCGATAAATGGGTAGAGCGCAAGTGCAGATGCCGTCGGGTAACAACCCGGTGCAGCGATGAGCTGGGCGCCCTTGAGTGATGTCCGGTAGAGTTCGGGTAAACCATATACAAACTTATCCAGAAGATGTGATGCAGTATGAGTCTTTCCATACCATATTTCATAGTCAGCTGGATCCTTCAGCCTGAAATCAGCAGATAAGTCTATGATCACACCATGCCACCCACTCAACGAGAGCATCTCGCTCACCAGCTCCTGTGACTGTCCATGGGGCAATGCCAGAAATATGCAGTCCAGGTTACGTAGTACACCACCATCTATGGGCTCATAATGCAGCCCCGGATAAGCCAGAGCAAGCGATGGATATATACTGCCGACATCATCCCCCGCACGAGTATGCGCTTGTACCTCAACAAGGCTAAATACAGGATGCCCATAGAGCAGGCGCATCAGCTCTGCGCCTGTATAGCCTGACGCGCCAACGATACCTACCGTAACAATACCCTCCCCAATGCTCGACCCCGGGAATTGTGATCCTGTATTGCTCATCTGGCATTCCACCCAATATGATGATCTGAGGTGCATTCTGGACGATTACCCAGAGTGCATGCCAGATTATCGCTGTCACTATATATTTGATCCTTTGAGGATATATCCCAAGTGCCTTCACTATGGTGATTCCAGCCGAATACCCACAGACCAACATTTTCTCTCATAGCATAATTATACACCAATATACATATTCATGCAAATTACCTTCAGAAACCCACAATGACCAGAGACTTCACCAGGACATACTGGGTTCAATGCGAGGTCAGGAAAGTATGGGTAGAAATGGTAGTTACGACCTCAAGAACGCAGAGAAGCAAATTATTGCTGAGGTAAAGAATAAATTCAATACTATGAATACTCGCAGCGCGTTAAGTGCATACGACAACCTCCAACGGCATCTTGATTACAGTGGTGACTTTACTAAGGCATACTTGGTGGAAATCGTGCCTAAACATCCTGAACCGTATGAAGAACACTTTACGCCTAGAGAAAGAGGCACGCCACATCTATCTTGAAACGATATTATGAAGATGGATGGAAAGAGTTTCTATGATCTCGCCTCTGGTTACACAGATGCGTTACGGCAAATGTATAATATTCTGCCGTCAGTACTTACAAGGGTAATTGGGTGGCCGGCAACCGAACTCACCGGCAGCAATGATTTTGACGAACTCTTTGACCGTGCCTACGGTAACCCAAATTTCGAGCTATAGCCCAAAAGTCTCTGGTGGGAGTCCTGCAAGGTTCTGATTCGGTCACTACAACCTACCTACTATCGAGTGGATTCTCCCCCGGTTCTGTCTTTCTCCCAGGGTGTTGTATGTCTCCCTGTGCATGCTTGGAGTGGATGATACCCGAAGGTGGTGTACCTAATCCTTGTAGTCCCCGCAGTTTGGCGAACCACGCGACTTCTCTCATGGTTAGGGCGGCTGGTGCACTATCAGCGGATGAGCTCTGAGGGAACGACAGTAACCGGGAATGGAGTGGCTGCCTGGAAGCTCTCATCTCCGGTTGCTCTACCCACTACCTCATTCGTCCACACACCCACCGTCTCGTTTGTCCCCACCGCCATCACCCGGCTGCCCTGCCCCCGCCATCCCCACTGTCTCTACCCCCACACCCACCGCCTCTTCCATCCACCTCGTTCCCACACCCACTGTCATCCGCCCTTTTGCCCCATCTCCGTCCACTCCAATCGTTAGCAATACACCCCCCTCTTATAATTGGACACATGCTTGTTGGTAATCGCATAGCAGATAAGATAGACGAGATAGAGCGCTCTTTTAGAGAGGCGCTGGATGGATTTGACCCAGATAGTTGTGACAGCTCGGAGTTGTCGTCATTGCTATTGTCATTGGGTAAGATAGAGC
>JAJZWU010000010.1 GCA_021846515.1 Actinomycetes bacterium | reverse complement strand
CCAACACGACTCTTTTCTCCCCTCTGGCCGGACAGTTAGATAATGAAATATCAGTCCATTCCCCTTCTCGGTGGCAGTTGCGGTAATGACCTTTCCCCACTCAGTCATTCATGGCTCGTGGTGACATTTCTACAGATACAAGCTCGGCGATGTCCTTGTGCAACCCGGGCAGACTGGGTTAGATAGCCGCTGGTTCCTGTAATATCCTATTTTGAACGACGGCTGGTGTGCCGTCAGCGGATCAGCTCTGATGGTACAACAGTAACGGGGAAGGGGGTGGTTGCTTTTAAGCTATCATCTCCGGTGACTCTACCTACCTCTACGTAGTGGCTATCTGTCAGATGCAATGCGACGATACTTGGAGTAGCGGGGTCTACCATCCAGTAGTCAATTACTCCAAGTGATTCGTAACGGGCACGTTTTTCGGTTTCGTCATAGATGGCAGTAGAAGGTGAGCGTACTTCCACTGCAAGAAGTGGGGCGCCAATCTGGAAGCCTTTAGGGTTGTAGTCCTCTTCACGGATGACCATGATATCGGGCTGCAGGCTCTCTCCGGTAGGGGGATGCCAGTCAAGGGGAGCAATGAGAACACTGAGGCCGTTAGGGCAATACCTGTCGAGCAAAGAATACAATCTACCCGCTGCCTTCTGGTGTTCGGATATTGGTGATGGGCTCACTATTAATCTCCCTTCTATGATCTCACGCCTGTAACCGTCATCTACCATGGCATCAAGATCAGATGTGGTAAAAGGTCTGGGTGTCCTCCCAGGTTTTGGCATCTCCGGCGGTGCGGTCTCTGGTGCTATAGCCCCTGGCGCAGTTGTAGCCTCTACTGGCATTGATGGCGCCGTAGCTGTTTCGGTAGTTACTGCCATACAATTGATTTTACCACATAGCGATGGTGATTGGATGTAGACCAGTAAGAGAAAATGAGCCAGGCTGCTTGGAAGTCCGCGGACGGGCGTGGTGAAGCACATTGCCATGCCCAGGCGTAGTAGGAACTACGTCGAGGCCGTAAACCAACCGGATACATCAAATAGTGACAGACTAAAATTTATCCACCTGCGGTGGAATATGTGCAGGCTCGTTTTATCCTGAGCGTGATGAATCCACCAAACAGGCTGCAGCAATCCTCAATATTTCACCATCTGGTGTTGTACTTAGATTGATGGATGCCGTAACGCTTGCGCATGAAATCAGTAAGAGTCTTGCTACCGGTGAATATGAAGGTGATACGTTACACAATATATTGCAAAATATGGCTCAATCTCTGTCAAATATTGACCAGTCATCGGAGTAAATGACCTCACGACTCAACCAGGCAAGCCATCGGGGAAGAAAGATGGCATGGAATCTCCCTGCTTGTGGCCGACATTGGCCATTCCAAGGCTAAAACCGGATAAAAAGGTCATAGCTTCCTCCATACGGGGATAACAATTGGCAATAGCATGAAAACGGAAGCTGTGATTGGGCTCCAGCAGATGGGCAAGCTCATGTACAAGTACGGCATCCATGACCCATGGCGGAACCGGCTGTAATCTATCTGAAATCCTGATCTCACCATTACGGGGAGTGCATGACCCCCAACGAGTATTCTGGTTGGTTACCCAACGTACCGAGTCGGCGTATACTCCATCCGTATATAGATCGGCCAGTTGCCTGGCGCGCAACTCCAATGCTTCGTTTGAACAAGAAGACATAATCCTACGTTTGCGCATGACACTTTGAACGAGTCCATTAACGACCTCGGAACGTTCAGAATCAGGCAGTGTAGCAGGTAGGGAGACCACCACTTTCCCGTCCCGCCATACAGCACTGGCAGTCTTTCTCCGCCTGGCACTGTATCGTATCTCTACCTCCGGACTTTCCGGACTGTCAAAATCAAGTTCCACAAAATCATCTCCTTTCGGTGCTCATATCTCATATATAGAATAAGCCAAGGCTGTATCACTTATAGCATTGGGTCGCACACGACCATAGCGCCGCCAGCTAGACATACCTTACTTACACAAATCCAGACGGGTTCCCCCGCCACCAACAAGCCTATGTACTACTTGTATACCTTTCGCTGAAATACCCCGTGAGGACCGGTTACCCGATCGAGTATGAGCAGCCCGTCCAGATGATCCACCTCGTGCTGTATTGCCCTGGCTTCAAACCCCTCTGCTTCTATATGGCACTTCTCTCCGTCCAAGCCGATACCTGTCAAGGATATGTTTGTATATCGCTCCACGTCACAGGTAAAGTCAGGTACACTCATACAGCCCTCACGGGCAACCTCTCGATTACCAGTACAGGTAATTACGGGATCAAAGAGAACAATCAGGCCATTTGAAAACTTCCCGGCCATTGCACGATGCTTACTCACATCTACTACAAAAGCTCGTTGACTTACTGCAATTTGTGGAGCAGCCAGGCCTACACATGCGGGAGACCCGTACATAGTATCGACAAGATCATCAGCCAATTCCCGCAATACCGACCCTACGTCATCAGCCACCCTGCCAAGCAACGGATGTGGAACCGTTATAACATTTCGAAGCGCCATAGCCTCATAGAATGAATGCTGAGTCCAGCCTAGCCGAACAATCAATCCCCTCTTGTACGGCTAAGCGAGACAGGTTGTCATGGAACATATCCGAAGGCTTACCGGAAGGTATCATTGCCCTGATGGTCATGATATATACAGAATCCCCCCTCCGGCCACCCGGCCTGGCTACGAGATCCACAATGTTTCCCCCCACTTTGAAAATCTCAGCCGCAACGGCATGTACGATACCCGGACGATCAGAACCATGTACGAATATAGACCACGGTAAGAGCTCGGTAGTATCTTTTTCGATACTATCCAGGCAGCTGGTCGCCTCTACCTGCAGTGCATATTTTTGCCGTGCATGATCGAGCGCCGAGATTACCTGTTGTGGAGTAACATCACTACCAACCGCTACCATCACCATGATACTAAAGTATCCTCGTAAGATACTCATCGTAGCGTCTTCCAGGTTCCAGCCCTCTTTGGCTAGGGCATCGGTAACTGAGGTGACTATTCCCGGCTGATCCAAGCCGGCAATCGAAAGAAGAACTCTAGAATGGCTCTTCATCTTGGTCAATGTCTTGGTCGATTAGCTGTCCATTGAACTCGTATGGTTCTTCCTCAAACTCGAATAGTTCATCCTCCTCTGTAGGACTTTCCCCTGCTGCAAGGTTATTTAGCCTGGGAACGATCTCTTCGACGCGTGCCTTGCTCGTCTTGATCCTCTTGTCTATCTCTGCAATTATAGCGGTGGCGCGCTCTAATTTTGGAACCAACTCATCTATGTCCACATCAGACTGTTCCATGTACGACAAGATTGCATTTAGCTCGTCTATCGCTTCTCTATAGGTCAGTTTATCTACTTCCGGCACGTGAACAGTCTACTACTTATCTTCACTACGTGATGGCATTCCACTAAATGATCAACTATCGTTAGACGATGAAGCTTGATTGAGCGATGAGACTTCAGACTGGATATCCCCGTCACCAAGTCTGGTAATTATAGTATCTCCCAGACTGGTATCCCGTACTGAACGGATAATCCGTTTGCCTTCTCCATCTACTACCCATGTAATGCTATATCCTCGCTTGATTTGGTGGATAGGGTCATAAGCCAAAACCAAACGCCTGGCATTCTCCAGGGTGGTTGCGTCGAAAGATATTGCCCTCGTCGCTGAATCAGACAACTGCCTGCCAATGTGCTTAAGCATTTCTCTCTCCCGAACCAGGTGGACAAGCGTCTGAGATGTCAACTTGTTTGCAAGTCCTGTTATTATTCTGGACTGGTTGTCCAGGACTCTGCTTCCTCCAGTAGCAATTTTACCGGAAAGGGTAGCAAAGTAGTTTTCCGCATAGGTAATCGATTCCATCGCCAGAGAGGAAATCCTCTCTGCCGAACTTTGCATATACTCCATATAGGTATCGACTGCCTCCACCAGCCACCTTCCGCAACTGGTCGGAGTAATAAACGAAGAGTTGGCTACCAGGTCGACGATCGACTCATCTCCTGTGTGGCCTATCCCAGCCAAAACAGGTATAGGCATTGTAGCAACCCGTCTGGCAACCGAAGCATCATCAAAAGTAAGTAGATCCGCCTTCGAGCCACCACCTCGCACGATCACTGCAACATCCAGTTCGTAGCCTGCCAAAGTATCCAGTCCAGCAACAATTGACCTCGCTGCAAGGCTACCCTGTACCTGAGCAGGAACCACCACTATATGAAAGCCATAGCCGGAATTCGTGAGTTGCCCGATGAAATCCGAATACCCCTCTGTGCCGGGACTGGCGACCAAGCCCACCTTTAGAGGTACGGGAGGAATTGGAAGAGACTTATTCAAATCCATGAGACCCTCTTTGGAGAGAGCCTCAATAAGACGTTTACGCTCGAGTGCAAGCCTGCCAAGCAGAGACTCCAGGTCCACGTTCTCAAGAATCAGGCTAACCTCACCTTTAACCTGATAAAAGTCTATATAACCACTTATTATCACATTCATTCCGTCTGCCAGCTCTATTCCCTCCTGGGAAAGCCGTGAACGCACTACCGACCAAGTCTGCTTCCAACATTTGACTCTAAGTACCGGAGCCTTGGCGGGATCGGGGTAATCGGGATCAACCAGATCTATATAGCAGTGCCCACTCTTATGAAAGTAATCACTGACTTTTTGTATCTCTCCCTTTACCCATAATTCTCTACTGCGAGGAAAAGCACTGGATATGACGCTATTCAATTCAGCATATAGAGATGAGATACTGAACGGAGTCTTGGATGAGATGGACATGTAATATAAGCTACCATGATTGACCCACGATAACTATCACAATCAAGTCACCGCTAAGAACTCTATATCAGGTAAAATACCTCCATGAGAGAGCCGGTGAAAAAAAGGCCAAGGCACGCTGCACGCCGCACTACTACAGCACAACACACCTCCCCACCATATTACGGCACGTTACCACGGCATATCACTACGGAGCACATTCCCGCTGAGGCACGCAGCCACACTAAAACATGGCAAGGCATCCCATATCCAAATAAGATACAGCACCATATATCACGTAGCGATATCGTTGGAATTGGAGTGATCGCGGTAATAACCGCCATTGTTTTCTACCCGGCACTATCGAGGGGGTTTGTACTGGGTTCTCTGGACATAATGAACATCTGGCCGGTCACTCACGGGCTATTCAATCATGTCCACAATAAAGCATCATTTGATCAAGCCAGCCAGATGGTTCCATGGATGACCTTCGACTGGCAGTCTATTCACCATGGTGTATTTCCCCTCTGGAACCCATATACCCTCTTGGGCATGGCTCAGTTCGGCAACTTCCAATCGGCGGTACTGTCGCTGCCCCATCTGGTCGCTTACCTCTTTCCGCTTAAAAACGCCTACCTGGTTAGCGTCTTTACGACGATGTTTATAGCAGGTACGGGAGCTTACGTTGCCGCAAGAGTTATGGGAGTACCTCCCGCCATAAGTATCGCAGGTGCTGTGGCATTCGAGATGTCGGGTTCGATAGGTAACTGGGCCGGGTGGCCTCAGGGGGAGGTCAATGCCTGGCTTGGGTGGATAGTGGCATTAGTTATACTTCTACACAGAAGCGACAGGCCAAATAGGCTGATTGTGGCGCTGGGTGTAGTTATTGCATTTGCAGTATATGCCGGCCACCCAGAATCCTATCTCTTCATAACAATAACCATTATGGTAACCTGCGCTGTCGCGGCATGGTCATATCGTAAAGATATTCAAAGCATCTCGCGAACTGCACTTAGAGTAGCCATCTCTACGATATTGGGGGTTCTCCTCTCGGCTCCCCTATTGCTTACAGGGTTACAGCTGATACCACTCAGCACAAGGGCAACGCAGGGATTTAGACAACCCTATAGCGGACTGCCATTATCTGCAATTTTTGATCTAATCGCACCTCGCTACTTCGGGACATCTGCAGCCATAGGACACTATCCTGCCGGAGCCAGTTGGTTCGGCCCATTTTCATTCTACGAGTTGAGCTCCTGTGTCGGGCCGGTAATCATCTTACTTGCCATCTACGGTACGATAAGGCTCTGGGGGAGACCACTTGTAAGGGGACTGGCGATAACGGCAATAATAGATTTCTTTACGATATTTGATTTTGGCCCTGTACAAAAACTTATATCTGCCATTCCCCATGCAAGGATTATCGGATTCACCAGGCTACTGATGTCGCTTGATTTCATCCTTGTCATGCTGGCAGTGCTTGGGCTTACTCAATTATTACGCTCAGAGAATAAAGATAGGTACATCTTTTTTGCAATTGCAGCGTTGGTCGGTATTGTGCTTGGAGTGCTGTTCGCGATAAGCAATAGCAGTACTTTGTCGCCAAGGTATCGCATGATCAGGACAACATCCATAGAACAGGCTATAGCAGGCTACCTGGCAGTATTGGTAGCAATAATTGCATACTGGCTCTACACACACTACAGCGAGCCTCAGGTACCTAATTTAAAATTAGCAATAACCACCCTGGCCATAGTGATTCTCGCCACAGAAGCCGTACTGCTTATTCCACCAATATCGCAAGCTGATACATTTGGGCGCTCATTCTATCCTCAAGATTCCAATACAACACTGGCTGAAAAGACGGTAGGGCGCAGCATCCTGGGAGCGGGACCTCCCCTGTACGATCTGACTACCGGATCGCACTACGACGCTGCATTAGCCAAAAATGTATCTACCATACCGTCCTACACGGGATTCGTCCCTGAATCAAATATCGCTTATGGTGTGAATCTATTTGCTGCCAGAGATCCAATGCTGCCAAAGGCATACTTTGATTCTTGGGCTCATGAAGCCAGTATACCGGAAAAAGAACTTGTTCCAAAAGAGATAGTAGGCCCTGATAACATATTCATTCCTACTATAGCGGATCCAGCACTTGCCCGGTTCTACGGTATACGCTATCTTTGCGTCTCCACCTATTTCCCCGGTGCGCTTCAGGTCATGAAGGAGCCGCTGAAAGCAGGGTTAACGCTGGTAGCCAAGGGTCCCGGTTTTGAGATCATAAGGGTCGCCGGAGTACATAGATTCACCCTTACTACAGGCAGCGTAAGATCAGTACGTTGGCAGGGAAACAACCAAGTTACCGTAGATACCTACGCATCGAAGCCGGGTAAGCTAATTGCCAGAATATCTGCACTACCCGGCTGGCATGCCACGGTGAATGGAGAACCGGTACATGCAAAGACCACAGATGATGTATTTCTAACTGTAGCCGCCCCAAGGGGAGCTAGCACAATCACGCTCAGCTACCAGCCCGGCTCATTCTATGATGGACTCATGGCTGCAGCGGTAGGGATATTGCTTATAGCAATACTCCTCATAGCCGACCTGCGTCGACAGCAGTTGACAGGTAAACGATAGGTAGTCGTTGTTATGGCTTTGATAGTGCTGTAACAAGACGTTCACACTCCCGTAGCATTCTAGAAGCATTCAGTAACTAAAATGACCGTGTCTGTACAATGCAGAGGCTACTCAGTTAGCCGCTCATGTACAGCTTGTGTAAATGAATTATGTAAAAATTAAATAACCCGAAAGGAGTAGAATGACACCTTATCCGCACTGGCTGAGCCCAGGCGATACCGCGTGGCAACTACTTGCTGCAACGTTGGTTGGCCTAATGAGCCTCCCCGGAATAGCAGTTCTATATGGCGGTATCGTACAACGGAAATGGTCTGTAAACACAATGCTTATGGCTTTTACGGCCTTCGCGCTGGTACTCATAGTATGGGTACTCTGGGGGTTCAACATGGGCTTCGGCTCTCCGATGCACTTAGGGCCGGGTATACTGAGCTCATTCGTGGGAATGCCAGCTGCAGCTACCGGCCATGTGGCAGAACAGGCCAGGGCACACATCCCCCTGCTAAACGGCGTAATGCCAAAGTTCAGGGAACCGCAGTCATCGCTTGTATACTTTCAGTTCGTCTTTGCAGCCATCACTCCCCTTCTCTTTCTCGGAAGCGTCATCGGCAGGATGAATTTTAAAGCATGGCTCCTGTTTGTACCGCTATGGATCACCTTTGCATACACCGTAAACGCATTCTTATTATGGGGTGGAGGTTTCTGGGCACAGCATGGGGCGCTCGATTATTCGGGAGGCTATGTTATTCACCTTGCCGCGGGTACTACAGGCTTTGTATCTGCTGCAGTCATCGGCCCGAGACTCGCAAGAGACAGGAAGCACTCAGTTCCAAACAACCTGCTGCTCATATCGGTCGGTGCCGGACTGCTCTGGCTTGGGTGGAACGGCTTCAACGGTGGTGATCCCTACTTTGCCGGAGCCGATGCTTCCACGGCCGTACTGAATACGAACATAGCTACGGCAGCCGCGTTGCTCGTCTGGGTAATCATGGATATGGCGTTTTCCGGGCAAAAAAAACCAACATTCCTCGGTGCCGTCAATGGTATGATCGTTGGATTGGTTGCCATCACCCCTGCAGCGGGATACGTTAACGGAGTAGGCGCCATAGCCACTGGATTAATAGCTTCGATAATCGTCTGGCTGGCTTGGAACAAACTCTCCAAAGTCTGGATATTCAAGAAGGTGGATGATGCTCTTGGGGTGGTTTATACCCATGGTATTGCGGGATTGGCTGGGGGGCTATTGGTTGGCATATTTGCCGATCCACACATTATAGAATATCTGGGGGCAAAGTCAAGTGGCAACGTAGCCGGCACCGGCCTACTCTATGGGCACCCTGGGCAGCTTGCAATACAAGCTGGGGCAGCCTTAACCATTATTGTATGGGATGCCCTGGTGACTTTCATACTGCTCAAAGTGATCAGCATTTTTGTGCCTCTACGCATGAGCACTGAAGAGCTCGAACAGGGAGATTTGGCAGTCCATGACGAAGAGGTGTATCCTACCGAAAGTGTACTAGGAGGTAGGTTACAATGAAATCAGTAGTTGCGGTCGTAAAACCATTCAAACTTGAAGACATCAAGAATGCCCTCCAAGATATAGGGGTTATGGGCATGACCGTCACCGAGGCCCAGGGCTTTGGACGCCAGCGCGGCCATACGGAAGTGTATCGGGGAGCCGAATACGAGGTAGACTTCATGCCCAAAATCAGAGTAGAGACCATAGTAGACGACAGCATGGTAGAGCGAGTAGTAGATACAATCCTGGAATCTGCAAGGACAGGAAAGATAGGAGACGGCAAGGTTTGGGTCTCTCCGGTGGAAGAGATTACCAGGGTGAGGACAGGCGAGAGAGGCCCTGACGCAGTATAATACGATATATCTAATTTACTGCCTGAACTTAATCGGAGATAATTTAGCCAGATGTGCCCCAATCAAGTATAGTGAAAGACAAAAAGGAGAATAAATGAGCAACAAAACACCGAACGAAGTAATAAGACAAGTATCTGACATGGGCATAGAGGTCGTGGATCTACGCTTCTGTGACCTCCCAGGGCTGATGCAGCATTTCTCAGTCCCTGCTCACGAGTTGACGGAGTCAGCTTTCGAGGAGGGATTCGGCTTTGACGGCTCGTCCATACGCGGTTTCCAATCAATCGAAGAATCCGATATGTTGCTTATTCCGGATCCCGACACCGCCATTGTAGACCCATTCCGCCAGCACCGTACCCTCAATATAAACTGTTTTGTAAAAGATCCCATCACCGGAGAGTCGTATTCGCGTGATCCCAGGTATGTTGCCAAAAAAGCTGAAGCCTACCTGGCGGAGACAGGTCTGGCCGATACGGCGTACTTCGGTCCCGAAGCAGAGTTCTTCATATTCTCAGATGTAAGGTTTCACCAAGATGCCCACAGTGCATACTACTCGGTCGACTCCGAGGAGGGGATATGGAACTCCGGCAAAGACGAGGGTCCCAATCTGGGTTACAAGCCAAGGTACAAGGAAGGGTATTTCCCCGTCCCTCCAATGGATCACCTACAAGACATTCGATCAGAAATGATTCTCATCATGGAGAGGCTCGGCATAAACATAGAGGTGCAGCACCATGAAGTTGCTACCGCTGGCCAGGCAGAGATTGACATGCGGTTCAGCCCGTTACTTGATATAGCCGACAAACTCATGCTCTACAAATACGTAGTGAAATCGGTTGCACATGCACACGGGATGACCGCGACCTTCATGCCAAAGCCACTATTTCAGGATAACGGATCAGGTATGCATACTCATCAGTCACTGTGGAAAGATGGAAAGCCGCTCTTTTCGGATCCGGCTGGATATGCCGGCATCTCCGAGATGGCCCGCCACTACATTGGAGGTCTGCTGAAACACGCTGCTTCCATATTGGCATTTGCCGCCCCCACCACAAACTCCTACAAGAGACTGGTGCCTGGGTTTGAGGCTCCAGTCAATCTGGTGTACTCGCAACGAAACAGGTCTGCGGCATGCCGTATTCCGATGTACTCCCCATCGCCAAAGGCAAAGAGAGTGGAGTTCAGGTGCCCCGACCCATCCTGCAATCCATACATAGCATTCTCTGCAATGCTCATGGCAGGCTTGGACGGTGTAAAAAACAAGATCGAACCCCCAGCACCGCTTGACGTGGATCTATACGAACTCTCACCGGAAGAGATCGCCAAGGTTCCACAGGTGCCCTCTTCGCTGGAAGAGGCTCTGGATGCACTTGAGTCTGACAATGCATATCTCAAGGAGGGAGGGGTATTCACCGATGACCTCATAGATGTCTGGATTGACTACAAGAGAACCAATGAAGTAGATGCCATACGCCTACGGCCGCATCCATGGGAGTTCCATCTCTACTACGATATATAAATCAGAAGATCTATCAGTGCTGGAATAAGAGCATATATCCGGCTTAGTTAGTCGGGGTCAGCCGAGGTTTACACCTACTGCGACATCTTAAATTTTTGTGGTAAGCATATAGCCTACCGACCTTATTGTGCTTATCATGTTCGCATGCCTGTCGCCCATTTTTGAGCGCAGGCGGCGAATATGAACATCGACGGTACGGGCTCCTCCATAGTAGTCGTAACCCCATACCCTGGTCAGTAATGCCTCCCTGCTGAATACCTTCTCCGGATTAGCGGCCAAAAAGGCCAACAGTTTGTACTCCATATATGTGAGATCCAGTAGCTGTCCATTGACAGTTGCCTGATAGCTGTCGGCATTGACCTCAAGAGGGCCGTACTTTATTACATTCCCTGAAACCCTGCCAAAGAGAAAGTGGGCACGTAATGCAACCTCCTCTATATCGGCAGCAATAAAGCACCAGTCGTCAAAGAGGCCTTTAGCCCTGTCAAGTAGTTCCAGCTGATTCTTCGCAATTATAAGTAACACATGTGGCGTATTCTTGTCGCTACTTTCTACAGCGGACCGAAGTGCCTGTAGCATGGTCTCAGGATTATCCAGCATATACACCAGTATGCCCGGATACCCCTCTACTCCGGATAAGTCTTCTACCTTCTGTGGTGACATGCCCATATTTTGCAGGCTTTGCACCAGATCAGCAGGAAGCTCCGGGAAATACGCTATAGCCATCAGAGTATGGTCAGGTACCTGTCAATTTCGTACTCACTGACATGTTCCCTGAATGAGTGCCACTCTTCCAGTTTGTTGCGAATAAACCACTCAAAGACATGCTCGCCAAGAGTCTCTGCAACCAGGCTTGACCCCTCCATCAGAGTAACAGCTTCAAATAGGTTGTGTGGCAATCGCACCACACCGGTATTCTCGAGGTCTTTTATGGAGAGGTCAAATAGGTTTACGTCTGCTTCTGATGGTAATTCATAACCCTTCTCCAGACCATCCATACCTGCCGCCAGGATAACCGCGAACGACAGATAGGGGTTACATGCCGAATCAACGGCTCTATACTCGATTCTGGTCGTCTCTGGCTTACTCTTTCTGATGACAGGCACCCTTACCAGCGCTGACCTATTGTTTCTGGCCCATGAAACATAAGCTGGGGCTTCATAACCGGGCACCAGACGTTTGTATGAATTGACCCATTGGTTTGTAACGGCAGTAATTTCGGGTGCGTGCCTGAGCAATCCCGCTATAAAGCATTTAGCTTCAGTGGATAATCCAATAATGTCATCCGGGTCATAGAATGCGTTGGCATCACCCCTAAATAGTGAGATATGTGTGTGCATGCCCGAGCCCTGTACCCCAGAGATGGGCTTTGGCATGAAGCTGGCAATTACGTGCCTTCTGGTAGCTACTTCTTTTACGATCATTCTGGTGGTCATGACGGTATCAGCCATAGTAAGGGCATCCGTATAACGTAAATCTATCTCATACTGACCTGGGGCATCCTCATGCTGGGTATGCTCTACCGGAATTCCCATAGTTTCCAGGGATTGGATGCTTTCTCTCCTAAGGTCGCTGCACAATTCTGCAGCAATAAGATCAAAGTAGGAACCGTTATCGATAGGTTGCGTGCGCGGCTGCTCATGGAAGTAAAAGAACTCTATCTCGGGACCTACGTAGAAGCCATACCCTAGTTTGTAGGCGCGATCGGTTGCACGGCGCAATACCTCTCTCGGGCTGCCTTCAAACGGCGATCCATCTGGATTGGAAATATCACAAAATATCCTTGCAGCCAGCGCATCACCGTCTCTCCAGGGGAGTAGCTCAAAGGTGCTCGGGTCGGGATGCGCTATCATGTCGCTCTCCTGTACCCTGCTGAAACCATCTACAGCCGAACCGTCAAAGGTCATGCCATCCAACAGCGCACCTTCTACCTCGGCAGGTGCAATGCTAAATGCTTTTAATGTACCGAGCACATCGGTAAACCAGAGCTGGACAAATTGTATGCCCCTCTCCTCTATCGTCCTGACAACGTACTGCAGGCCAGAGTCGTCGCCAGTTTCCACCGCTAGAACCCGGGCATCCCAGGAAGCACGCTTGGGTGCTTCGCAAAAAGTTCAGCCTTGTGATCCGCCAGTTCGCTCGGTGTCCACCTGGCATCCCTCTTAAGCTCTCCTGCCGGAGTAAAGCCCTCCATGACCGTGATTTCACCGCCATAGACAACAAATATCTGCCCGCTTATATCACCTGCAAGGTCAGATGCCAAAAAAGCTACCATTGGCGCCACGTTCAGTGGATCGTAGGCATCAAATTGACCTTCACCCGGGTCACTGAACGACCCAAAAAGATTCTCGGTCATCCTGGTCCTGGCTCTAGGCGCAATTGCATTTACCCTTACCCCGTAACGTTGGAGCTCACGTGCCATCACCCATGTCAGAGAAGCGATACCAGCCTTGGCGGCAGAATAATTGGCCTGACCGGGGTTGCCATAGATACCCGACTCCGAGGTGGTATTGATGATAGATGCCTTCACCTCATCACCGGCTTTTGAACGCTCTCGCCAGTAGGCTGCAGCATGGCGAGCCATGGCAAAATGTCCCTTAAGATGGACTCTTATGACATCATCCCAATCGGACTCATCTATATTAAAACTCATCTTGTCGCGTAAGATACCGGCGTTATTGACGACTATATCCAGCTTGCCCCAAGTGGATACGGCTTCGTCTACCAGGTTCTTGGCTCCCTGCCACGAACTGATGTCATCTGCATTTATTATCGCTTCGCCTCCAGCGGCGATGATATCATCTACACTCTGCTGAGCAGGACTCTTGTCTCCACCCGCACCGGTTACATCGGCGCCGAGATCATTGACCACCACCTTGGCGCCTTCGGCTGCAAGCAGCATAGCCTCTCCTCTGCCGATCCCTCTTCCGGCGCCTGTAACTATTGCTACCTTGCCATCAAGTATGCCCATTATAAAAACCTCCTTATAAATGTCTTACACTATACAGATATGACGCTACCGCAAATACGACAGCTTACGCAAAATGTACGCCTTATTTTTTCTGAGACAGTAGCCAGGTTTCTTGCCCGTATCTCAGTAGTCCTTCACCTCGGTTCAGGGTCGGTCATTGGCGGCAGGGCGGCACTTTTTCTGTATCCCAACATACTGGAAAAGCTCACCTCCGCTCGAAGAGTGGTTCTGGTGAGTGGCACCAACGGTAAGACAACTACTACCCGGATGATCGCTTATGCTCTCTCAGAGCTTAATCTGGATACTGATTCAAGCAGCACTTCACGATACAATGGGCGCTCTGTTAAACATCTTGATGTGGCGACATCGCTATCCGGCTCGAACCTGCCTGCCGGTATCGTATACGCCCTTATCAGCTCGGAGAGGAACACAGATGCTGTGCTGGAGGTCGATGAAGGGTACCTGCCGGAGTTGATCAGGAGATCGCACCCCGGGGTAGTTGTGCTGCTGAACCTATCACGCGATCAGCTTGACAGGGTCAATGAGGTAAGGATGACCAGTTCCAAGTGGAGAAAAGCACTGATTGACGCATTTCATGGAGAGATGGTGACAGATGGAAAGCCGGAGCCAATGGGGCAAGTATCTGGACAGGCGGTAGGAGGAGCGGCGCTGCAAACTATGATAGGGCAGACGGCAACAGATGAACAGGTAGAACGGCTAACACCGGAATCGCGAACATCTCTACAGGTAGTGGCAAACTGCGACGATCCCATGATTGTATGGGCTGCCTCAGGGATACCGGGAAGTCATGTCACCTGGGTATCGGCAGGACAACGTTGGATAGATGATGCTTCAAGCTGCCCAAACTGTGGAGGCAGGATTATCTTTGCTGACAGTAGTATGTGGTCATGTGAATGTGGGTTTGCCAGACCGGTTCCATCAGTTACGGTACATGGTAACAAGATGACCAGGGGTGGGAGTGAGATACCATTAGTTACCTTGCTGCCTGGGCAATTCAACATATCCAACGCCGCCATGGCTGTAACGGCAGCAGCTTTACTGGGCAAGAATACAATAGATTCCACAGATCGTATAACAAAATTGACATCAGTAGCAGGGAGGTTCTTGTCCATAGATATAAAACTGGTAGATTCACACGACCCTACATGTACAGTAGAAACAACCCTAACAATGATGTTGGCGAAGAATCCCGCAGGGTGGCTTGAATTGCTTGACCTCCTTATGGCTTCCACGACGCCATTGGTAATTGGCATCAATGCAAAAATTGCCGACGGACTAGATCCATCCTGGCTATGGGACGTACCATTTGAGAGACTTGCCCAGAGACCGGTAATAGCCACTGCTCTACGCGGGCTGGATCTGGCCGTCAGGCTCTCCTATGCGGGGGTAGAATACAGGTACACAGAGGATCAGCTGAGAGCAATTGCCATGGCTGGCGTTGCAGGTGGAAACCCCAGTGGCTCCGGTAGCCCTGCAAGCATAGACTATGTAGGTAATTACACAGCATTCCAGGAACTGCGCAAGGTGCTCTCCATTGCAAATCCTATCCCTGTTAATGGCTTGGCGACCATCATTAAACAGGCAGATAGATTAAACCGCTCCTCCGATGATGAGCACAACCACCAAATAGACAACAACATTAAAGATGAGAGGAGAATCAGAACCGGCAATAGCGCCACTCGAGACTCGTCGCTCAGGATAGTGTTGATCTATCCCGACATTCTGGGTACCTATGGAGATGGCGGAAATGCACTGATACTCGCTAAACGAGCTAAACTGTATGGCTTCGATACCGAGCTTCTGCAAGTTAAAGCCGGAGACGATATTCCTGCACAATGCGATATTTACTGCATTGGCGGCGGAGAAGATGCGCCCCAGGCTTATGCAGCCAAATTGCTTGGCGCAGAACCTGCCAGGGCAGCTATGAATCACGCACTGAGTAATGGCGCTGCGATGTTGGCGGTCTGTGCCGGATACCAGATCATCGGCGAATCATTCCCAGGAAGTGATGTATCGATCCATCCTGGAGTTGCTCTTGTGCCGGCAGTCACCGTAAAGACTACACAACCACGAGCGGTGGGGGAAATGGTATGTAGGTCACCATGGCTGGGTAACCAGCTGCTTACCGGTTTTGAGAACCATTCTGGGCGCACCGCCATTGGGCGCGAGGCGCAACCACTGGGCCGGGTATTGAAAGGGGCTGGGAACGGACTGCCGAAGGACAGCACTGAGGGGATTGTATACGGGAATATCGTGGGTACATACATGCATGGACCGGTACTGGCCAGAAACCCTGCACTGGCTGACAGCATCCTATCGATAGCCACTGGAATCAGCCTCCCTATTCCAGGCTCTTCTTTGGCTCCAACCTCAGCGTCGCCCTCCTCACCTTCCCCACTCCCGGTTCCTACTCCAGGATCGCCCTCGCCACTGAACGACATTGATCATACGGCAAATGACTTGCGGTCTCGCCTTCTTGAGAATAAGCTGAGTATTACTTGACTAAACAATCAGGGAGTGCTATTTTACAGACAACGTTAATAATTGAGTGAAGGAGGACGTTATTCTATGAAATTTAATAAGATTATGCTTGGTGCAGGAGTGTTGGCTATGGCCACAGGACTTGCAGCATGTTCAAGCTCTAAATCGACCACCACTACGACATCATCTCCGGGCGCTGTCACTACAACAACACTGACACCATTACAAAAAGTAGAGAAGAGTCCTTCTGTTACTTTGGGTAAGGGAAGCGCTGATGTATCCATGGATGTAGCCGGTAAAGACATAAAGGCCAATCTTGCTGGAATAGCAGTCAGTTTTACGTCCCTCAATCTTACCGTCGCAGGGCCGTTTAACTTTTCATCCAAGTACGGAACGGTCAGCCTAAACATGGCAGGCGCAGGCACGGTCGACCCTGCAAAAGTGTTGAATGGCCCCGTAACTACACTTTTCGTCGGTGGCGATATCTATGTAGAACCAAAGCCGGGATCACTAATAGCATCACTGGCTGCCGGGAAGAAGTATATTCAGCTAACCCCCAGCGTAATTGCTGGATTGCTAAGCATAAGTACGACAGAGGTCTCCCAGATCGTCAGCAACCCCGCAGGACTGCTTGAGATCTTGACTACTTCCGATATGACGGTAACCGACATGGGATCATCGACCGTAGGGGGAGTATCCACAGAATATAAAGTTGTAGTAGATCTTGCCGAAGCAGCAGCTGCGCCTGGACCTTACCAGAGCCTGTTCAAGGCACTTTATAGCGCCGGAGGAACAGCCAATCATACTCTCAATGTTTACCTGAATAGCGCCGGGGAGATAGTGCATCTCACCACGACAATTACCATACCGGCAAAGGCAGGTGCTGCTCCTACTTCTGTAACGCTCGGTGTGGCGTTTTCCAACTTTGGCGTAACGGTGCCACCGGTAACCGCGCCGCCGGTATCGGAGTACAAGACGGCCTAAGTATATACAAACGTTGTGGTATACAAATTGTGTTGTAGGCCACTACTGTAAATAAGGACACAAAGAACAGATTTACTGCAGGTGCGAACCCGTAAAGGGAGGATCTCTCACCTGCAGTATTTCATTTGCGATACTCCGTGCAAGACACTCACACATAAGACCCCCGTACAACTACACTCAAAATGCTTTAATATATAAGCATGGTAGACAGAGGAAATAAGGACCCTGGCAATATGGGTAAGTGGCTTCTTATGTTACAGGATTGTGACTCTGAGGTAGAACAGCTTGAGTACGTAAAGACTACCCTACCGGAAAGGGTGGCGCTTGCAGACATCAGGGACAAGATGAAGGATCTTTATTCCAGAAATACCGGCTTCCGTATTAAAAAAGATGCCATTACGGAAAAACAGCGCAACTTGCAGATGGAGGTAAACACTGTAGTCGCTCGGAAAAAGATATTTGATAGAAAGATGCGTTCCGGACAGCTATTCTCCAGCCGCGAGATAGAAGCAATGACCAAAGAAATAGATAACCTTGACATGCGGGCTGAACAGCTCCAGGACGAACAGTTTGAATTGATGCTTGATCTGGAGGAGCTGGAGCAGGAACTTGATGGACTACAAACAGAGGTCGACCAACTCTCCACAAGATCCGATCAATTACTCAAGATAGTAAACTCAAAGATCAACTCGCTGGATACCAAAATACAGTCGGCCATGAAAAGGCGTACAGAGATCGAGCGACATGTCCCAGGAGACATCATATACCGGTATGATACAATTAGGATGCGAGCAGGCGGAGTAGGTGCTGCTCGCTTACAAAATGGCAAGTGCAGCGGATGCCACCTTACCGTGACACCTGCATCGATAACATCTACTCGCGTGGACAGTAACGTTGCAGTCTGTGAAAATTGTGGAAGATTTCTCATTGAAGACGTATGGAATTGATACTAATCAGACATGGCGAATCTACAGCAAACGCGTCACACCTTACAGCAGGCCACCTGGACGTATCGCTCTCTGACAACGGAAGGCGACAGGCCCGTAATCTGGCTGGCTATTTGCCTGAAATGCTACAGAACAGAAAAGTTGTAAGGTTGTTCTCAAGTCCATTGTCGAGAGCCCGTGAGACAGCTATGCTTATGGGCCTGGAGGCGCCTGTGGAGATAGAGGAGCGCTTGATCGAGATGGACTATGGTGACTTTGATGGAAAGCCTATAGACTCTATATCGCGCAGCTTCTGGGAGGATTGGATGTCGGATATCAATTTCACGCCCCCAAATGGTGAATCTGTCGCATCCGTCGGACTACGTGTAAGGGCAGTATGTAACGATATAGCAAAAAGCGGCTATGGAAACGACGAAGTTGTCATAGCTGTCAGTCACGTCTCGCCGATAAAGGCTGCAATATCCTGGGCACTCGGTGTAGACGACAGTGCAACCTGGCGCATGCATCTGGATACGGCATCACTCAGCTCAATCACTATTATTGAAGGGCAACCAATTATGAACAGATTCAACGTGAATTTTTTGCTGTGGCGAGCAGGTCTATAGGCGGGGTTCTGTCCGCTCGTTAGAGCGGGGTGACCATCCATCTAAGCGGCCTACCCGAGGATTGCCCTCTTGGGGCTGGACGGGCAGCCCATATCCTCTATCTGGCCTTGCTCCAAGTGGGGTTTACCCAGCCGATCCGGTCACCCGGATCGCTGGTGCGCTCTTACCGCACCGTTTCACCATTACCTGTGTCCGGCCAAAGCCGGACCATCGGCAGCCTGCTCTCTGTTGCACTTTCCTTCGGGTCGCCCCGACTAGCCGTTAACCAGCACTTTGCCCTGTGGAGCCCCGACCTTCCTCAACATTATCTGCTGCGGTCACCCGACCTGCTCGCCACAGAGTCTATTATACTACCACCAAGATTTATGCGCGTCGGGAATTCTTAACGCTGAATGCACAAAGCAAATAGAAGGGCATACTACGAATCATATATAAAAACTTGTTACGATATAATCTAATAACAATATATTGCGGGGAAATGTGACCACAGCATGTCGGGTGTGGGGTGGGTGATTGGGAATGTGGCACACGCCCCTACGCATAATTTGCGTATGTATCTTCTCTTGCTCTCAATTACGTACATGATTACCTTGATCAATACGGCTGCCCTCTACGGGTAACCACGGAAGCTACGTAGGGTATTTCACCGTTTCATTTTTGCTTGTTTTCAGTCATGATATAAGCATTGGCATTCATATACGTATGCAACCGATAGACCGGAGCGGCAGGATGTCATAGAAAAGAAAGTATTCGTTGAGAGAAGAAAGGAAGTCAAAATGACTAAACTACATATACCAGGAAGCATAGCAATGGTCGTTACGGAGAAGGTGCACAGTATCAAGTTGCTCGTCCCTACGCTTCTGATAGGCGTAGCTCTGCTGGGTGCAGCATGCTCCAGCAACTCCGGCAGTTCGACTGCACCTGGGGCACAAAAGCCGGTAACCGTTCACGAATCAATGACCATTCTGACCGGATCAATGATCAAACACTCAGGTTGGCCGATGTTTTCTCCCGCTGATCTTACCCTGCCCAAAGATGCAACAGTAATACTGACTATCTACAACTACGACGATGGAACTGCACCGCTCAACTCAGGTTCGCTCTTCGCCAATGTCCAGGGAGGAACAGAGACGGTCAATGGTAGCGCAGTGACATCCATACCGGCTGCCAATATATCTCATACCTTTACCGTTCCAGGTCTGTCACTGAACATTCCAATTCCCCCAGCCCCGACACCGGGTGCCAGCGGCAGGACTCCAACAATAGTCACCTTTACATTCAAGACCACCAAGGCAGGAACCTATACCTGGCAATGCGAGGCTCCCTGTGGGACAGGTTCTACAGGAATGGGAGGACCGATGGTTACCCCCGGTTACATGATGGGGTCGCTGGTCGTCCAATAGGTAGTGCATGGCTGAACACAGATCACATGGAATAGATACACGGCAGTAGACCCAAGAAAGAAGAAGGAGACAATGGCATCAAACAGGCAAAAGGTACATCTGCCGGACAGAGCAGGCACTGGCACCGACCGGGGGTCCGGCAACATCGGACTCCCGGGGGTAGCAACTGATCAGGATATCACCCCTGACAAAGATGGCACCAAGAACCATAGCGGCATCAGCAGGAGGCACTTCCTGGAAAGAGCAGGTATAGTTGGCATAGCAGGAGCACTTGCAGGAGGTGGGGTGCTGGAAGCACTAACCGAGCACAAAGCGGCCGCTACTACCGGCACAGCTGTGCACTCAGATGATGATGCACCGGCGAAGGCGAAGCATCAATGGTGCATGGTCATAGATTTGCGTTACTGCAACGGCTGCAAGGTCTGTACCATGTCATGCCAGACGGCTCATTATCTTCACAAAGACCAAACCTGGATAGATGTATTCACAATGAAGAACGCCTCAGGCAATACCTACTACATGCCAAGGCCATGCATGATGTGCGAGGATCCACCTTGTGTGCCGGTCTGTCCGGTAAAGGCAAATTTCCGTACCGACGAAGGCTTGGTACTTGTCAGACAGGACCGCTGTATCGGCACCCGTATCTGCATGAATGCCTGCCCCTACCAGGCACGTTACTTTAACTGGGGGCCACCAAAGTCGGCGCCTCGCCAGCCGTTCCCGCAGGAACCACAGTGGCCGGTGCCTCAGGTGGAAGGAACCGTAGGCAAGTGTATATTTTGTGCAGCCATGCTGCCCATGGGGAAAATCCCGGAATGTGTCGGAAACTGCCCCATGGATGCCCTATACATGGGAGACTTGGAGACAGACGTAGCGGTCAATGCAAGTGGACAGGTCATCAAGCTGTCTGCGTTTCTGGCCAATAACGATGCCGTAAAGTTCAAGGAATCTTACGGAACTCACCCAAGGGTATTTTACATACTCGGCCACGATCAGGATTTGGACAATGACGAGGAAGCAGGTTGAAAAAGTGGATACGACTGCAAGTACAACAATAGACGACAGCAGAGCAGAGGAGGCAATGAGCATAGCCTACGACGGGGTAGATCCCGTACCGGCGCGTGAAGACATACGAGAAGCTGCGATGCGCCCGGTGCTCCAAACCGGCAAATGGTGGTGGACGGCAACGATTACTCTATCTGTGGTAGTGATAGCAGGCATCTTTGCATGGATCATGCAGCTACGCGATGGGTTGGGGTCGGCAGGCTACAATAATCAGGCCTTCTGGGCAATCTACGAAGCCGACCTGGTTGCATTTATCGGTGTTACCTACGGTGGTGCGGTAGTATCCGCGGTACTGCGCCTTACAAAGGCTCACTGGCGTGCCCCGCTTACCCGTATAGCCGAAGCTACAGCACTGGTTACGCTACCAATCGGGATGATGTTCATAATCCCACATCTCGGAGAATCCCCGAGAATATGGGAGCTGGTCTGGCCGCCATACTGGAATCTATCCTCACCAATCCTGTGGGACTTTTTTGCTGTAAGCACATACCTGCTGGCAACAATGGTATTTTTCTACCTGCCTCTGATCCCTGATCTGAAGATCACCCTGCAAAGACTCTCAAATGGACCTGACAACATTAAAACCCGCATATGCAAGAAGCTCTACTCTATCGTGGGGAACAATTGGGTTGGCAGTATCGCACAGAGGCGAACACTGCATGGTGCACTTGGTCTTATATCGATCATGATCATACCTATGGCCGTCTCTGTACATTCAGTGCTGAGCTTTGCTTTTTCATCATCCAGCCGGGCAGGATACCTGGAGACTATCTTTCCGGTACTGTTCGTGGTGGGTGCCCTCTATACCGGGGTAGCTCTCGTGATAGTAATGGCTGCAGCATTTCGCCGTGGTTATGGCTTGGAGCGTTACATCACCGGAAAGCACTTCGTTAGATTGGGGTTTATTTTGGTAGCCCTTGGTGCAGCTTACCTATACCTTACGTTCACGGAATACCTCGTAGACGGTTATTCTGGCACGATTGGAAATGCCAGTTGGGTGTATCAGACCATACTGGGGCGCTACTGGATACCGTTCTGGTTCTTCGTAGTCGGCGCGGGCATACTGCCTCTCGCCGTGCTTGCCTTCAAACGCCTGCGCAATACGAAAGGCATTGTAACGGCCTCGGTAATCGTATTGCTGGCTATGTGGGTAAAAAGACTTGTAATAGTCATACCTCCAGCCACCGAACCATTGATAAAGTCTCCATTAAATACAGCGAACGCCACATGGGGAACATATCACTTCACCTGGATCCCAATTTTCATCACCCTGGCTGCCACTGCGGCGATACCACTGCTAATGCTGGTACTCTTCAAATTCGTGCCAATCCTGCCGGTCGCAGAGATGGAAGAAATGGCAGCAGAGGATGGTGGCCTTGAAGAAGATCTGAGCAGCCCGGACAAGAACTACTACTCGGATAACCGGCAAATCAAAAGAATCCCCAAGATGACTGAAAGGCAGGTAAGACAGAATGTTCGCTACTAACTTACAACGCTATCGGCAATGCCACACGGGACGGAGCCGAGTGGCACTTACTGCTGTCGCCATGATAGTCGGCATACTGTTGGCTTTCATTGACACATCTGTCGCGTTTGGGGCACAGTCAGTCAGCAACTACTCAATAAGTCTTAACGCCGCTCAGGTGCCATCCAATCCGAAGCAGGTAACGCTGACCGCGCAGGTAAGCGCGACCGGAAGGACGGGCAATACGACGGGCATGACGGTGGACTTCTACCTGGCTGCTTCGCAATTTGCAGGCCAGTTTGGCGGCAAGGCACCACTGCTGCTGGTTGGGACAGCTAAGACGGATGCCAGCGGAGTAGCCACCGTTACTTATTCACCAACATGGAAGGGCGCTCAATCCCTTACCGCACAGATAAACGACGCATCCGGAAATACTCTTGCAACCGCTAGCACTACCTATACTGCCGGTTCGGCCTCTTTCCCCTTCAAGGGAACATTACAATCCAAACGACCAGACGGTATGCTGGGACGCTGGGTAGGTGGGATATTGTTGGGAATCTTGGCAATATTATGGCTGATGCTTATCGGTAGTGCCGTTAGGGTTAATTTGATATTCAAACGTACCAGCCACAGGTATGCACGATGATCAAGGCAGGAAATTGGATTAGGGACAGGCGGGTATCCACAAGTGAGATGTTTACAACGAATAAGAATTTGGCAACAATAAACAGTATCAAGGAGGTACATAAATGACGACAACAGAGACACGGTATCAAATAGCCGAGGAAGAGTCTACCGGCAGTGTAGACGTGAAAGGTGCAGAGGAGATTGTAATCCCCCCTACCCCAGCCGTAAGGACGGCTCTTATTACGATTATCACTGTAGTGACTACACTGATCGAGCTGGGAGTATCCGTTGCAGTGATCGCGGGTATTGCCTATGCTTTGCAAACGCTGGTACGCTAACCATCAATTCCTACAGATTAAGAATGTTGACACACTGTAGTTGTGTCGCGGGCATGCAACAATTGAAGCTGGGCGGATAGGATGATGGAGCCGGGTACACTCTCAAACTGGCGCTACCACGCAGAAGGTTGGGCAGCAAACGGCTTCGACTTACATACTGCCACACGTTGGCGTGCTGCAGGGTTCCGCTCATGGGAAGCAAAATATTGGGCTGCAGCAGGCTTATATCCCGACGAGGCTTGGAGCGCCAAAGAGGCAGGGCTCGACTGGGAGATGGCAGGACAGTTCTCCGGCCTATCCGGCCTCGAAAATGAGTTGGCTGCATTCGATACCCATTCCAATGCACATGGGGAGACTGTCTCGCATCATCTGGCTACATACACAGATGAATCCACTGGACATACTGACCCCATTGTCGCTAAAGCATATACGGAGTCGGCTGGCGGCATAGGCAGGATCGCAGCAAAACAAGGATCTAAGATTGCTATACTGGTCATGATGGCAGTTACTATCGCTGCAGTAGGCTTGATCAGTAGTCAGTACCTTCTCGGCAATTCCGACATGAAGTCCACTCCTCCGGAGGCTGTCAGAGCCCATGATGGTATTGCGCAGGTGATGCTGGACATCAATCCCCCACCGCTATATGGCAAGCCAAAGCCAGGAGGCGGCGTGCTACAGGATGCCTACGTACCGGCAATATTCTCTGTAAAGTCCAGAGAGCATGTAGATGTCACGGTAACCAACTTCAGTACCGATGCACATTCGTTCACCTCTACCCCGCTCCATCTGAATGTAACAATTCACCCGGGAGCGCATGCACATCCACGTGCGACCACCTTCCAATTCATTGCCCCAAAGCCCGGCATCTACTACTGGCACTGCATCATGCCATGCGGCTGGGGTATGCACCATCTGGGCTACATGATGGGTGAGGTAGTAGTAACCTCTTAACCTGTAGATAGATCAGGAAAAGGTAACTCCGTCAAGCTATGGTCCGGTGTCTGCCTCCAATACAGAATGATCATGAGTGCTGCGGCTCTTAGCACGAACCAGACGATTTACAGCAGCAAGATAAGCCCTTGCAGATGCCTCTACTACATCAGTAGACACGCCCTTGCCTGACACCTTTATACCATCCGACTTCAGCTGTATCACCACATCTCCCAGAGCGTCAATACCTCCGGTAACCGACGACACGCTGAAGCCTGCCAATTCGGCGCCGGTGGACGTAGCTGCCTCTATTGCCCTACAAGCAGCGTCTATCATTCCATTGCCCTCAGAGGTAGCCTCCTTGCTGGTGCCTGATCTACTTACTACCACTTTCGCTTTGGGTGCGCCCTGAGTCCCACCGGACACCTCCAGGCTTTCAAGGACATACCCTTCTACCACATCCATGCCAATCTCCTCTGCAACAATTGCTTCAAGATCCGCCTCGGTAATCTCAACCTTCCGGTCTGCCAGATCCTTGAATCTTCTGAACGCCTGATTGATTACATCACCGTGAGCGTGAATGCCCATTTTTTCGAGCGAGTCTATAAAGGCATGGCGACCTGAATGCTTTCCGAGCACTATCTGGCTGCCCTGCTGCCCTACTGTAGCGGCATCGATAATCTCATAGGTACGCCTATCTGAAAGTACCCCATGCTGGTGTATCCCAGCTTCATGTGCAAATGCATTCCTGCCAACCACTGCCTTGTTGTACTGCACAGGGTAACCGGTGAGTCTTGAAACAAGCCTTGACGTCCTCGCCAGTTCCTCGGTATTTATTCCCGTACGAACAGCAGGAAACTGATCACCTCTGATATTCACGGCCATGACTACTTCCTCAAGTGCCGCGTTGCCGGCACGCTCACCTATGCCATTTATACAGACCTCTACCTGCCTGGCACCAGCCTGCACTCCGGCAATTGAATTGGCGGTGGCCAGACCGAGATCATTGTGGCAATGGGTGGAAATTATGTAGTCACCTGGGACTTCTTTACGGATACGAGTTATCAAGTGCCCGAAATCCCACGGAATACCATATCCCACCGTATCGGGAATATTCAGAGTTGTGGCGCCCTGCGAAACTGCCTCATTCAGCACTTCAAGTAGAAAGTCCATCGATGTCCTGGTAGCGTCCTGCGGACTGAACTCTACGTCTTCCAAATGTTCCCTCGCCCTCGCCACCCCAGTGTGGACCTCTCTCATGACCTGTTCAGGGCTCATCTTAAGCATGTACTCCATATGCTCGGGACTGGTGGAAATAAATACATGGATCCTCGCCCTGTCTGCATCTTTCAATGCATCGTAGCAGCGATCCACATCTGAGACATGGGTACGTGAAAGGCCGCATATTACCGGTCCATGAATCGACCGGGCAATTGCCTGAACGGAGTCAAAATCACCCTGGCTGGAAACGGGAAATCCTGCTTCAATATAATCTACTCCCAAACGTGCAAGCTGCTCGGCTATCTCAAGTTTCTCCTGCGGGTCAAGCGATATTCCCGGAGCCTGTTCTCCGTCGCGAAGTGTGGTATCAAATATTACCAGATGCTCTTCCGGATTTCCCTTCCCCTGATCCCTACCGGCCGATTCCGACACGCCTGCGGATACCTTCCCGTTGCTATTATTGTCACTGCTGCTTGTCATTTATTATCTCCTTTGCAATTACCTTATTTACCTATCCGACCATTAAAAAACCCCTGGCCATATGGCTCAGGGGTATAGGCGAGCGCGATATATAGCTCGCCCTCAGGTCAGCAGTAAAGTTCCGGTCAAGTTCTCACTTTTTAACATGCAAAGTATTATACTACGCCATTCATGGAAATGCAACCCGCATATGATAAGTACGAGCACACATAGGTCAAGTCGCGTATACTGGGCTAAGAAGGAGGATATGAAATGAAATTGTTTCTAAAACTGGCAACAGCGACAGCGGCAGGACTTGGTGCATTTATCCTGTCGCGAAAAATTGTTGAGCTGATATCCGGTCAACCGGGCGAGATAGGGTCAGGCAGCTACGATGCTTGGCCTCCCGTACCGCCAGCTTCCGCCAAACGGGCCGACTAAAGACTACATGATTGCAGGCCATCAGTTGCCCAGCCGTGAACGAGCAGCCTCCCATCTCTGCATACCTACTACCCACAGCTTGCCCGCACTAAAGGCTACACTCGGATCTGTTGAGGCATTCTGCTCCAGCCATTCGCATGCAATCACATTGTCCAGGATGCCTCCGAGTCGATCCTGAATGCCCTTTGCATCAGCTCCTATCTTAGCTACCGACCTGCCCAAATGGGGTGTCAGAGCTTCACAGGCATACCTAAGGGACTTTGCCTTAATCCGGGCCTCATGGATGTGCGAACGACCGGGACTATCAGCCATAATGCGTTCAGCATCCTGTAGCTCTCTTCTGGCCTTTCTAACCAGAGGTAAAAAGACTTTGACCGAATTGGACGCGCGTGCTCCCAATGGAACTTCGTGGCTGAGAAGATCCAGCTTGTTCAGTAGCTCAATACCTCTTGCAGATGATCTGGCCTCAATAAATACATGCCGAGCTTTATTTCTCTGGCCTTTGAGTATGTCTTGCATTGCATCTATTGCACTTGCATCATCTACATAATCAGCAAGATCCTTAGCGGCATCCAACCACTTGTATATGACATCCAGATCGCGAATGGGCGCAAGTGACTGTTGATACCATTGGAGTTCGGCCGATAATCCAGTCAACCACGGTAGATCCAACAGCGGACGGAAAGTCCTGAGATACGCCCTGAGTCGTCTAATAGCCGTACGAGTATCATGTACATTCCTTACGCTCAGTGAGTCGTCCTGAAGAACAGCACTGGCGGCATCCCCAATCATGGATACCAGCAGATCACCTGCGGATAATGAACTTGGCTTCTCGTCTGCTTCTGCCACGTAAAAATCATATCATCGGATCGTGCGAACAGGGATACCTGTAGCCACCGGTCTATTTAATTCCTGCTACAATACCTATTATGCCAACTTATGAGTATGTTTGTGACAGCTGTAAAGAGCACCTTGAAATTGTTCAATCGTTCAAAGATGAGCCTCTGGAGATATGCCCCAAGTGCGGCGGCAGACTGCGTAAGGTGTTTGGCTCTATAGGCATAGTCTTCAAAGGCAGCGGTTTCTATAAGACCGATAACCGCACATCGAAATCGAAATCATCCAAATCGACCACTCCGGCCGCCACAGAAGTGTCTAGTAACGATACGACCACAAAGACCAGCGATACAGGCACGACATCGGTAGCGGATAAAGCTGGCTCCAAGGCCGTCGATTCGAAGACTACCGACTCCAAGACTACCAGTAGTTCAAAGACTGCATCATCGGCCTGAAACCTGAGGCAGTCAGAAGGTAATATACTCAGTGGCCAACTTGCTCCATTCATCGTTACCCGACATGCCTGACAGCTGAAGGCTGGCCTCAAGTAACATACTTAGTCAGTTACCGGACAGCACCATTTCCGAAATTGCGATGGTCTGTCCTGCGGCATTGCCGGGCAACCACTGAATGTCGTTGGCTACATGGGTAATCGAAAGAAGCATCTTTTGAAGTGTAGAGGCAATAGTAGCCTCCCGAACCGGCTCTGCCAGTGCCCCACCACGGATCATAATGCCTTCTACCCCTACGGAGAAATCACCGCTTATGGGATTGACCCCCGAATGAACCCCGGTCACCGATTGGACATATAGCCCGTCACCCACATTGGCAACAACATCTTCAAGGGTATGGCTGTCCCCACTGGAGAGAAGCAGCGCTCTACATGCCGCAACCGGACCTGACGAATAACCTGCTCTCACGGCAGAGGCCGTAGATTGCACTCCAGCTCTCGACGCAGAGGTAGAATCATATACAAAGCCCATCAACACACCATCACGTACCAGCTCATTACGTCTGGAGGCAAGCCCCTCCTCGTCGTATAAATCAGCTGATAGTGCTCGCGAATCGGTAGGATCATCTACAAGGGACAACCCGGAAGACATAATCTTCTCCCCTACTCTTCCAGCCAGAAAAGAACGTCCCTTGGTAACATATTCACCGGACAATGCACTGGCTACTACACTTATCAGAGTTGCAGTTACCCTTGGATCGAGGACCACCGAGCATTCCCTGCCGGCAGGTTTACCTGCTCCAAGTAGACGTACAGCTCGCGTCACTGCGTCATTCATAGCGGTCTTTGGATCCAGTAACGCGAATTTACGGGCAACCGAAAAACCTGTCCCCGTCTGGGAATCCGATCCCTCGCCGGCAATAACCGATACAGAAATATCGCAATAGCTACCTTCGCTGTATGCCTGTACTCCGTTGGAATTGCATATTGCCGCCTCTCCGGTTACATCGGAATAGTCGGCAGAATCGACCTGCCTGATCCTGGGGTCACTTTTTCTGGTCTCTTTTTCCAGCTCGACAACGAGTCGGGTCTTCTCGGATACGGCAGTAGCTGCTATTGCGGGATCAAGCAGTTCCATCTGCGTAGCTTCTACCTCGTCAGGATATGCCATGGATGCATGGATATCTTCGTTGGCAAAAGATACATTATCGCGAGCCTCCGAAAGAGTCTTCTTAATAGCTTCGTCGTCCAGATAACCACAGTAGGCGAATCCCTGACGATGACCGGATATAACCCTTATCCCCACACCATCCGATGCAGCGGAGACCAGATGCTCTACCTCACCGTCGAATGCACGAATATCCAGAGTGGTCGACCTGGAGATATAAGCCTCTATCTGTTCGCCGGGTAACGCCTGCTCTGCAATGCAGCATGCCATCTTCACTATATCCTTATTCAATACTTTGCTCATTGAGCGGTACCTCCTATCGTAACCCCCGTTATACGCAATGTAGGCTGCCCACAGCCCACAGGAACACTTTGCCCATCTTTGCCACATGTGCCTGGGAACACGGCAAAATCTGAGGCAACCGCATCGATCTTCGTCAGAATATCCGGGCCATTTCCGATCAGATTGGCATCTCTCAGTGGCTCTGTTATCCTCCCATTTTCAATCATATATGCCTCGGTCATACCGAATACGAAATCTCCGGTAGTGATGTTTACCTGGCCTCCACCCAACTGTGCTACATATATTCCATGGGGAGTCTGGGCTACTATCTCATCAGGATCATCCTTTCCGGGGAGTATAAACGTGTTCGTCATCCGTACCATAGGTAAATGCCTGTAGGACTGCCTACGCCCATTTCCAGAAGACGATCTGGCTTTCTTCCTGGCACGGAGAACATCCCACATATAATCGGCCAGAACACCATTCTCTATCAATACATTACGCGCCGGGAGGTTGCCTTCATCATCTATCCCATAGCTTCCCCACTCCCCGCCGAGCGTACCATCATCTACTAGGGTGATTAGTGGACTTGCGACCGTTTCACCGAGCCTACCTACATAGACAGAAGCATCCTTGTCTATGTGGTCAGCTTCGAGACCATGACCGCAAGCTTCATGAAAGAGCACTCCCCCGCTGCCTGAAGCCAGTACCGCTACCATCTGGCCGGACGGAGCCGGCCTTGCGGAGAGTTTTTTGACTGCTCTATCAGCGGCCTTTGCTGCAATCTCCTCTACCGACATACTATCGAACACTTCGAAACCGACTGTACGGGCAATTGTTTCATATCCGGTTTGCATACCTCCATCGCCGAGCGCTATGCACGATACCGACAACCTGGTACGAATCTGCTCGTCCTGCGACTCATGACCATCGCTGGATGCTACAAGTATCTTCCGTTTTGATTCACCATATGCAGCGCTTACCTGAGAAATTGCACTCCTCCCGCTGCGGGCAGCATCATCTGCTCGCTGTAGCAGTTCTATCTTTCTCGGCTTAGAGACCGAGTCGGGATCTATAAGAACAGTGGAGGGATTAACGGTGTCCATGTGTGAAATGGCCACCTCCCTGGGAGCAGAAGATCCTGACATCCCTTTGGCAATAGCAGATGCAGTACGGGCAGCTTCAAGCAGCGACTTCTCAGATAGATCCGCCGTATGGGCATATCCGGTCGCATCTCCCGAGACTACTCGTATACCGGCGCCGCGGCGACTTCCTGTAGATAGTTCTTCTACCCTCCCGTCGTCCAGTACGGCAGAGGTTGAGCCCTGCTCTTCGACGAATATCTCAGCAAAATCTCCGCCACCAGCCAATGCACCGCTAAGTACCTTATCCAGGATGTCACGTTCTACAAGCATGTACCAACTGTATTACACTATATAGATAAAAGCAATGGAGCCTTCCCCAAAATGCGGCTACACTGATAACTATGACATTAGAGACCGGTTTGCGACATAGTGTCGTTTTGCATGTTACAGAAAACGACAGTGCTATATACTTCAAGTCGGGTCATGTAAATGTACTGGCTACACCGAGGTTGATTGCGTTATGCGAAGAAGCTGCCTGTGGCGCCGTAGACAAAGAACTGCCACCCGGTAAAACGTCTGTAGGTTTACGCATCCAGATGGACCATGTAGCGCCGGTACGCATCGGCTCGGATGTAACTGCTGAAGCCATTCTAGATAAGATCGAAGGGCGACGACTTACCTTCTCGGTCAAGGCATATGGAGAACCGGGAACCATATGTGCTGGATTCATAACCAGGGTAATCGTAGATGAAGAGTCATTTATATCCAATATCCATTAGCCGGTGTATGATATAATTGCGTGAGCAGTTCAATCAGTTCATGCCAGTCGGGGTACCTGGCATACAGCAATATTATGCGGACGTAGCTCAATGGTAGAGCTCCAGCCTTCCAAGCTGATTATGCGGGTTCGATTCCCGTCGTCCGCTCTCGTTATCAGGCCAAGGAGGCTCTCCGGATTCTAGTGGAGCCTCATTTCAGACAGGTCAAATCCATCAATAAATACGAAGTCCCTATTGGATATTAAGAATAGCGGAACATTTTTATCTGACTCCAGCAGGACAGGGAATAGCTATTGTGTGCTAGCTACATGAGAGCCCTGAAGAATCAATTCAACGTCATTCGGCACTATATACATACCGGTAGGACAAGTAGAATGTTATTTTGACTATAAAACGATTTCATGCTACTATACTTTCTATAGTGCATCCAATGCAAGACCCAATACGGGACGGAAAGCACTACAGAATCATTGCAGTATGGGCACTAAACACTAATTACAGGATAGACACCAAGAGATAGAACAGAAAGTAGCTGATACAATGGGCGATACTATAAGTACCAATGGGCAGATAGACGGTGCCGCTAGCGTGAAGGTCGGCCCTAATTACAAGTGGTCAGTACTATCAAACACGACGCTTGGCGTACTAATGGCAACCATAAACGCATCAAGTCTGATAATAGCACTGCCGGCAATATTCAGAGGCATAAAGCTCAATCCACTCAATCCGGCAAACTTCACCTACCTGCTCTGGATCCTTATGGGGTACTTGCTAGTAACCGCCGTGCTGGTTGTAACAGTTGGCAAGATTGGTGACATGTACGGGAGGGTGAAAGTATACAATGCCGGTTTCGCAATATTCACTCTGGGCTCTTTAGGTCTGTCAGTTGTTTGGAGCCACGGAGCAGCTGGGGCTATGGAAATTATTATTATCAGGCTCATCCAGGCGGTAGGGGCCGCTTTCTTGATGTCAAATTCTGTTGCCTTACTTACTGATGCATTCCCCGCGAGCCAACGCGGTATGGCTCTTGGTATAAACATGGTTGCTGCAATGGCCGGCTCATTTATAGGCCTCATAGCAGGAGGTTTTCTGGCAACCGTAGACTGGCGCTGGGTCTTTTTGATGAATGTTCCAATAGGAGTCATTGGAACCCTATGGGCATATATAAACCTAAAGGAAATTGGTATACGCAATAAGGTAAAAATAGATTGGCTGGGCAATATCCTCTTTGCTCTCGCTCTCGCCGGAATCCTGGTTGGTATTACCTATGGCATTAGGCCATACGGTGGGCACGTAATGGGATGGACAAGCCCGTTTGTAATCGGAACCATAGTTGGCGGGATAATCCTGCTTGCACTCTTCGTCGTAGTCGAATCTCATGTAGAGCAACCCCTGTTCAAGCTGCCTCTATTCAAGATAAGGGCATTTACCGCAGGAAACATGGCAAGTCTGCTGGCAGCCATAGGAAGGGGAGGGTTGATGTTCATGATGATAATATGGCTACAGGGAATATGGCTACCTCTGCATGGCTATAGTTTTAACAATACTCCCCTATGGGCTGGTATATTCCTTGTACCGATGACCGGTGGATTCCTGATATCTGGCCCACTGTCAGGATACCTCTCGGATCGCTTTGGCGCCAGGCCATTTGCTACCGGAGGAATGCTGATTGCTGCTATCAATTTTGTTTTGTTGACTCTACTGCCCGTAAATTTCCCATATCCGTTGTTTGCAACGATTATATTCATAGATGGCTTGGCTATGGGCATGTTTGTATCTCCAAATACGGCCGGCATCATGAACTCGGTTCCACCGGAAGAACGCGGCTCTGCCTCCGGAATGCGAGTCACCTTTTTCAATTCCGGGATGCCCCTATCGCTGGGTATATTCTTTTCACTGATGGCGCTGGGCCTGGCCGGAAGTGTCCCCCACTCCCTATTCCACGGCCTCACCGCAGCCGGGCTACCGGCAGGCATATCCAGACAGATATCATCCGGCCCACCAATAGGATATTTATTTGCTGCGATGCTGGGATATAATCCTCTCAAGACACTGTTGGGTCCCGCGGTATTACACAAGATACCTGCTTCAGCTGCGGCAAAGCTGACCGGGCATTCTTTCTTCCCCTCCCTTATGGCAGGACCATTCAAGCATGGACTCACCATTATATTTCTCTTTGCAGCAGCAATGAGCCTAATTGCGGCCGCGGCATCCTGGATGCGCGGTGAGCGCTACGTCCATCACGGAGCACATGAAAGTATGGCAGATTTACATGATGCAACGCTGGATGATAGCTCAAAACCTGACGGAGAGTTGCCCCTCTCTGACGGATTTACGGCAGTGCAGGCAACAGTCGGAGAGGATACCCGCTCCTACGATATAGATACAGTTATCTCTGAAGAGACAATCGAATCTCTCGACTAGACACTGTGCTGCTGTTGCCGGATTAGGTAATATAGCTGGCAAATAGGTAGAGTATGCTACATAGAACTGATGAGGCTATACAAAATTGCTAGTTAGATCCATAAAGACCTCGTATCTCTGCGAACAAGGCTCCAGCCAGGCAGGATCAGGGTCTACCGCACGATCCAGCCTCTGCCAATGATCCGGAAGAGCTCCAGACGGTTCAATGCCACAGGCTATGCGAGCCATGAACGCCGCTCCCAATGCTGCACCTTCTGGGTTGGCGACCACCTCTACGGGTAAACCGGTGCAGTCTGCCAGGGCTTGAAGCCACTCATCTGAGTTCACCCCGCCACCGGTCGCCAATACTCTTGAAGCACCATATCCGGACATCTCTATCATGCGCCTTACTGTGAAACCGCTTGCCTCGTACGCTGCACGAACCAGTTCATCTGAGCCGTGTTCAAGTCCCAGGCCACTGATAGCCGCACGCTTGGAAAAATCATGTAACGGGGTACGCTCTCCGCGGGGGTATGGTGACCATACTGGTACGGAGTAAGCATCAAGATCTCTGGAGTAAGTCTTTCTGCGATTTCCAGCAAGCAAATGATCTATAACCCAATCTATAAATATCCCTCCCGCGTTGCTTGCCCCCCCTATAAGACATCCGGTATCCAAATTGAATAAATCTGGAACGCTCCAAAGACCTTCCACCTCTTTCCAGAATGGTAACCTCTTCCATACAATAAGTGTTGAACCCAACACTACCAGAACGTCACCGTCACTTAGCTCCCCCGCAGCCATCTGCTCGCCAAGTTCATCTACAAGCCCGGATGCAAGCACAACCGTATCGGTTTCTGCACTATGTCTGCCCTCAGTCTCAGTTGCGCTATAAATACCTGACAACAGACTGCCCACCGCCTGTCCGGCAGGCTTTATTGCAGCCATCCTGGACAGCTCAATGCCCATATCGGTCAGTAAATCTTCATTCCAGCAAGTTCCATTAGAGAGTGGTCCATGTGCAATAGCCGTAAAACTGTCAATCACTGCAGTTCCTGCCAGCGCGTAATTGGCAACAGCCTGAGCGGGCCAGTAAGCATGCGCATCTGGATAGCTCTCAATAAGGCTTCCCAAAAACCCACGCGCCTCCCCCGATATAGGAGAGGCACCGGCATAATAATCTCTACCCCTGTAATCTCCATAAAGTATCCCCGGAGATACCGGCATACCTTTGGCATCCACTGCGCACATAGACGGCGCCATGGCGGCAACACATGTCCCCCGTATGGGCAGATTGGCATAAGGACTATTGTTTATCTGATCTACGATACCTTGATATGCAGCCAAAGGCCCATCTATCCAAGACTCTCGCGCGTCGTGTTCAAATGCACCCCCGGACGATGTAACCAGTCTATGGCGTACCAAAGACCTGGCAATCACACTTCCATCATCCAAAGCGGCTATCGCTTTCACCGACCTTGTCCCAATATCGATCCCTATGGTTATATTCAAGATCTGCCCATACCTGCAAACATATGCCGACAAGGAGTAGCGTGTTCGAATCTGGTACAATAATGCGGGATGAAACCTGAAAGACCCAAGAAGCTCAGGACACTGGCAACTTCACCTCTAAGGGGAGAAGGCTTGGACAGATTGAATACCATGTTTGATATGATAATCGATCCATGGATAGAAGCTGAACCACTGAGGATATACTCACCGGAACAGCTGGCTGATCGCTTGGCAGAAGAAGAGGCAAGCGTACTTATCTGCGAAGCTGATCTATGTTCGGGGCCAGTATTTGATTTACCTCTATATGCAATAGCTTCCACTAGAGGAGATCCCACCAACATCGACATAGAAGGAGCGACAAAAGCAGGTATACCCGTACTCAGAGCCCCCGGCAGAAATGCAGATGGAGTAGCAGAGCTTACCGTAGGACTGCTGATAGCGGCTACACGAAGGATAATACCCGCAGACAGTGATGTTCGTACCGGCAACATATTCAAAGACGGCACCATACCTTACCAGCGATTCCGATCTTGGGAGATCGCCGGAAAGACAATAGGTCTGGTAGGACTTGGTGCTGTCGGCAGGGCAACCAAGTGGAGAATGGAGGGATTGGGTCTCAAAGTGATCGCATATGACCCCTATTCGGATGAGTCAACCAAGTCGCTGGAAGAGCTGATAGAACGCTCTGACATCATCTCTATGCATGCCCCGATGACCCCGGAGACATTTGCCATGATCTCCTACGAGCAGTTCTCCAAGATGCGTGACGGCTCCATCTATATAAACACTGCCAGAGCCGCCCTGCATGACGAGAACGCTCTTATAGAATCACTACAGTCCGGTAAACTGGGCGCTGCCGCACTTGATCACTTTGAAGGGGAAATGCTGATTGAAGGCCATCCACTTATAAAAATGAGTAACGTAGTACTTACTCCCCATATTGGAGGCGCCACCTACAACACAGAAACCAACCATACGACCATGATTGCAGATGGACTAGAAGAGCTGATCTCCGGGAGGGCTCCGGCCGACCTATGCAATCCGGAAGTGATAGAGCACTAACTATAGAAGTGAAACTGGCAACAAAAAATACCAGAGAGATAGTCAGGGGAGAAACCAGCCCTGGCAGCAAAAATGCATTACGCTACAGGCGTAGTGGCTTGATCGCACTGGGGCTGTTGCTACTGGTTCCTCTACTGGCGATAGGTATACCATCTCTGCTCGGCTACCACGTAATGATGGTCTGGGACAACCAGGTTCAAAATCTTCCACTCAGGGTACTGGCCGGTCGTGATATAGCAGCAGGGCATCTACCACTGTGGAACCCGTTTGTATGGAGCGGTACTCCACTTCTGGGAGGGTTCAACGCCGGAGCTTTTTACCCCGCCATACTACTCTTTGCCGCCCTTCCATCATTTACAGCATGGGCACTTACCTGGATCCTGACCTACTGGATAAGTATCGTTGGCATCTATCTGCTCTGCCGGAAACTAAGCATCTCTACATTACCTGCAACCATAGCAGCTGCAACCTATTCGTTTACCGGAATCATGCTACAGATGGTCGTGCACATAATGGTGATTGAAGCCGATGCGTGGCTACCATGGCTGTTGCTTGGCATAGAAGGTATTATGTACGACATAAGGGGTTCAAGCTATCTCTCAGCTCTGCCCGATTACCGATATCAACATGATACAACCATGGATGGTTCCACAGACAACCAAACAAGCGCCAAAATAACTGCTCTGCCATGGATGAGGATAGTTGGATGGATGATATTGGTTGCCTTCAGCCTGGCTATGGTTGTACTATCAGGATCCACCAGCTCCATGGCAGCGGCAGTGATATTGGCAGGATTCGTCATTATATGGCACACCGTTCAACGAACACCGTATAACGGTATACATCGGAGGATGACCTTTCTGGCAGCATCTTTGGCGGCTTGTATATGGGGCATCGCGTTCTCTTCGACACAATTACTTGTAGGCATGTCATTCATAGGGCTATCGCAACGTCATAACGGATCTACCCAGTACTTGTTTGGAGAATTTCCCTTATCGCCCGCACGATGGCTTCAAGCATTTCTGCCTGGGATCGCAGGAGGGTCCGGTAATTTTGGTTTACCGGCCAGTGTACTTTCTATCGACCATAACCCCTACATGGGATTGCTGCCACTCGTTGCTTTCATCAGCCTATTCGCTACATCCATAGGGAGACACAGAGACCCGGAGGCGGGTAAATGGATGATGTGGATTGTACTTGGCATCATTGGGATCATTCTGGCAGCAGGTTCAGATTTTCCGGGAGGCATCATACTATCCCACATTCCTTTCTACGGAAGTCTACGCGTACAGGGCAGGATGGCAATAATGACCGACCTGTCATTCTCAGTCATAATCGGATTCTGGCTGCAGAAAATAACCATTGCAAAAAAGGATACGTCAACCTGGATCAGGACGCGTAAAGAGCTAACTTCCGCTATAGTGCCAATGATTATAGCCGTGGTATTGGCAATAGTTGGACTAACATACCCACGACTCATAGAAACGATTCTCCGTGTAGCCAAAAATTCAATGGGTACAGGTAGAGCTATGTGGCCATCGACAGTTGCCACCCTTATATTGGCAATTGCCGGTCTTCTATTCGTAATAAGGCTAAATAAGATGCAGCTTAAGTCTATACGCCTATTTGTGGCGGTATTTACTGTAGTGGATATAGGTTTCTTTGGTGTAACCATGGCGCCGGGGTTCCAGTTTTTTGGCTTAAATTCGATTGCCCCCACGACTTCTAATTTCTCCACCACCATAACAGACAAAATAGCTCCCGGGCAGGTGCAGCCCGGGACCAGGTACGGAATCTGGGATCCCAATATATCCAGCCTAAAGGACGTATTCCATCTGGCCCAGCCCGATCAGAACGTATTGGCCAACATATCCAGTATCCAGGGAGTAGGCTCAGCGGTATGGGGTACATACGATTCGGTAACCTGCACCCATCCATTCGACTCACTTAGAACACCGTTTCTCTCTTCCTCTATATCTAACGAACTTGACATAGGTACACTACTGGTAGCAAAGAACGCCTTTACCACTTCGTCGTCCAAGTTCAGTCCTGCCAGTTCAGAGTGTCTCAATGGAGGCTATGGCAGTGAAATTGGCAACAGCGCATCTGAGGCAGCATCCGTAGGATCATCCTCAAAGTCATCACTTAGTTCACTGTCATCCGCTACCGTTGACCAGGGTAACTCCTCTGCTACTGTGACTACCACCCAACTCTCCAACGCCTCCACTGCCCAATCGGTAAATACCCAATCCTCCAATCTCTCAAAAACTGTATCTCATCCTACC
Source organism: Actinomycetes bacterium (assembly GCA_021846515.1). Classification (GTDB taxonomy): domain Bacteria; phylum Actinomycetota; class Acidimicrobiia; order Acidimicrobiales; family JAMCPL01; genus JAMCPL01. The sequence continues at coordinate 25,614 of JAJZWU010000010.1, read as the reverse complement.
CCAATGACCACCAATACAAGCCACACAGGAGGTGGTGGCGTGGAGTGGTATGTGGGATCTATAAAAGATATATCGAGAGTAGTAATAGATGTTCCAAACCCAATTGAGCGCCTGTTAGAAAAGTCTATCCGTTCACCAAGGCATACTGCCAACTACAAACGAACCTCTGCATCTAACCGTATTAGCAAAAAAAGAACAATGCCACCAGTAGCACCGGAGATCCAAATCGAGCTGCTACAGTCAAGCCTAAAGGGTGAATCTACTTCGACTCAGCCTCTCACTTCAACTACCTCTGGCTCTACCTCATCACTAAATACCAGATACACAGACCCAGTATCTGGATCAATCACAAGCCGGTCTCCCGGCTCAAGCCTGATCGTCGCCAAATCATTGAAGGCAAGACGTATAGGACAAAACAAAAAATACACCGTCTATTCAGCTACGTTGAATCTCCCTGTCCAAACAATAGCAATACGGCTTGTCGGCGCATTAGAGTCCCACATCCAGCCACAACATATACACATAACTACGATTGGCCAATCTGGATCACACAATATACTGACGTTGAACGGACCTCTGGTAAACGCCGTAAGGCCCGGGAAATGGCGCTATACGGGCCGTATAGGTGATTTTATAAGCTACTATAACACTGATTCTTATGGCCATCTATGGTTTGCAAAACCTGGAACTACCGTTAACCCGGGTAGCTCGCCTCCAGCACCTCTGCCCCAACCAGCAGGAGATTCAATCTCCGTCAAGAGATTCAATTCGGCAGGGAACGAAACAGATTCAGTAGATACAATAGCTCCAGTCTTGCTGGTAAGAAGTATGGCATGGGCCCCGGGATGGTCGGCAACCATCAAAGAGTCAAACGGTCGTACCGTAAAAGAAAATGTATCACAGTATGGCCTGGTTCAAGCGGTTCTCCTGCCAAGGGGAGCATCTACTGTCACCTTCTCCTACTGGCCACCAGGCATGACAACAGGAATCATCTTTACCTATATTGCATTGTTTGCGTTTATGGTATTTATTGTTGCATGTATAGTAGACAGGATAAGAGTATCCAGGCACCGGCAGGTAGCGGCTGGAACAGGATAGGGTGATCTCAGAAGCAGGTGCCATGGCACTTAAACCGTAATCGGACTATAATAAATAGCGATGAGCAAATTGCGAATCATGGGAACGATAGCGCTGGTGGTCCTCGGGGTAGTGCATTTAAATCTCTATGCCCGGGAGAATTACGACCAGATACCTACTATAGGCCCGCTCTTCTTGGCAGATGTCATCCTGGCTTGGTTAATAGCCCTTACTATTGTGCTTCTACGAGCATTATGGATAAGAAGATATGCTGCCTTGGCTGGTGTCCTACTCTGTATAGGGACTCTCGGCGGTTATGTAGTTGCCCTGGTGCACCCACTATTCGGATTCGAAGAGCCGGGCATATCTTATTCAGGAGGTATAGCGATTGCTGCTGAAATAACAGGAGCAGCATGCCTTGGTTGGTATGCATTGAAAGCAGGAGGTAATGGCAATTGAACAGAGTGTTACATCAATACCGCCAATCACCACTGAGTTTTATGCAACGGAGCCTATTATTTTTACCGCTCTGCATACTGGCAGCGATTGGGCTCACAGCATGCTCAAGTAGCACACCTGCTACCCTATCCGCGTCTGCGCCAACTATTGGACTGCGACATACATCAATTGGAACAATACTTGTAAACAGTTCAGGACATACACTGTATGCCTTTAGTTTGGATACCCCCCACAAAAGCAATTGCCCACGGGGAGCCTGCACCGCCCTATGGCCACCACTGGAAACAAGTGGAAAGCCACACCTTGGAACAGGCGTCGACCCCTCCCTGGTTGGAAAGATACGAAGACCCGGCGGGCATTACCAGTTGACTTATGGAGGGCACCCTCTCTATACATACACCGTGGACTCATCACCTGGAGAGACCCACGGTGAGGCACTGGAGCAATTTGGGGGGGTCTGGTACGCGCTATCTGCAGACGGACATGAGATTAAACACGGATGAGACCGGAGTCATCCCTGTTATGATCTGAGCCAGTATTGCCGCTACTCAAAGAAACATCTCTCTGGCCTGAGTCTGAATCGCCACTGCTTGAGGCGGCATCATTTTGTACCGATCCTGAGTTGCCACTGCTTGAGGCGGCATCGTCTCTGACAGAAGATATGGAGTGCCTCTTTGCCTGCCGTATGTTTCTGGGCCAAAGCAACAGAGCCAGCAAAACCAAAAGAGGGCCACTATTGAGGTCAGTTGCCTGTCCAGAAAATATCGTCCCAAAATTCTGTCCCACCACCCAGAAGGCTGTAGACAGCACCATGCCGGAAATAAGTGCAATCTTTCGAGTAGCAGGCCGCAAGATCAACCACCCCACAGCAAATTCGACAACAAGCAGTGTCCCGGCAACCACTGTCCCCTCTCCGTGCAAGATGCTGGCAATATGCAGATCCAAGAAAGAGAGCCAATGGGGCTCACCCTTTGCCTCATATCTTATCTGGGTAGGTATGGAATGTGGCGCAAAGTTACCGTACTGAAGTTCCAATAATGCGGATCCGCACCACAAGATGGCCCATGCTATATAAGATGCGGTGCTCCCAAGAAGACCATGTGCTGCGACCGCCCCCTTCTCATTGTTGTCTAGTGGATAAGTAGGATATGCAGCTTTTTTGTCCATAAGCTGAGATACCTGCCCACCATCGTTACGCTGATCAGAGTTGTCCCAGTTTGTGCCGTCCGACAGCTCTTTTGAGCTGTCACTTGTTTCTTCGCCGCTATCAACAGATACATAATATTTTAGTAAATCTTTTGGCGGCCAGAGATATAATCCTGCCAAGACATATATGATTGCCGCTCCCGGAGCTCCTGTGAGCATTGATGCTTGGGGCATAATCATGCCTCCAATTCCTTCTCCTACAACCCACACCATAAATGCCCAGGCTATCGATACAACAAGAGTTAATCTAGCAATATCGTAACGCCGTTTTATAGAGCTCAAAATCAAAAGCACACCTATAGCTACTTGAACCAGCACTATAGCGCTATTGGATATCGCTTCATGAGCCACCATATGGCGAATCATAAAGGCCAAAAAGTCGTTTAGAGCATTAGGACGACCCATCGTTTCAAGAGCTACTGGACCGAATAAACCATTGGAGCCCTTCTCGTACATATATGGCTGCAGCTGGAGTAGTCCATCCAGGGTCCAGATGGCGCCAAGCATTACCAGAAAGCCGTCTCTACCGATACGCCCCAGTGCAGCAAATAATCTATGCACCAACCCTACCGGCAGCGACTCCACGCCAGGCAAGTGGCTCGGTGCCTCTTTGGTGGAGTATTTGATCCGTTCACCCATATCATCCAATCATAATGCTTAAATACATACTTCATCCAACCACTGGTTGCAATATCCATACAAATCACGATCTACGACGTTGCAATCTGCCAAACGCGCCTACGCGTTTATCACTCTGTCGGCAACTCTCGACAAACCATTACCTGAGCGGTGGCATAACATAAGATAGAATGCACTTGACAATAGCGTTATGATACTCTATAGTAACTTAGGTAAGTAGATATACGTATCAAAGGAGAAGGGGTCGGAAGATGAAGCCATCTATCAATGACAATCATAAGATTATACGATACGGCGTGTTGATATCTCTGGTATCTGCAGTATCCATACTATCTGTAATAACATCTACAGTAATAGTAAGAAGCGCTATTGCCTCTGCAAATCCCCCCACACAACAAATAGGTAGCCAGCTACTGCCACCCTCTCCCGCCTGTATATCTACGCCATCGCTGCCATGCCAAAGCTCCAATCCCTCCCAGCCGGCCGCTCCGGCTATGACTGCACTGGGTTCTCAGGGGATGAACCTGGCACAGGCATTCAGGCAATACACAACCGGTAGCCCGAACGTAGTCGTCGCATACATAGAGGGTGGCATGAATTGGCAGATGTCTGGAGCTCAAACTATTTCAGACCATATGTATCTGAATTGGCACAACCTTCCTGTACCATGTACCGGCACTACCCTATCTTCCGCAACCATGGTTATCAACGGAAAGACCGAACCATGCCATTTATACTATTCAAACAACATCGCCAATTACGATATAGACCACGATGGGGTTGTACGTGCCAGCGAGTGGGCACACGACCCGCGTGTAAAAGATTACAACCATAATGGCTACATCGACCCCGAGGACTTGATCAAGGCCTTCTCGATCGGACCTGGACATGGCCCATACCCGAACAATATATCGGGATGGAACTTCTTTAGGAATAACAACGACCCCGCTACTGCCGACAGTGCATATGACCACTCGGATTACCAGATGCTGGAGATACTGAGAAGCTGCCCAAATTGCTCCATCCTCCCCGTAAAAGCCGGCAATGAGTCATTGGACTCTACGACTGAATTGGCAAAGGCTTGGATGTATGCTTACTATGCCGGAGCACGGGTCATAGTATCAGTCACTGCGGACTTGGGCTATTCACGGCTTATGAGCCAGACAATAAACTTCCTCTACTCAAAGGGCGTTATCATGCTGGAAGCATCAAACGACTTTGATTCCACCGACCACCAGGGCGGCATGTATTGGCAACACGTGATACCAGGCAACGGTGCAGTACCTGATAATGCCGGTACTGCCTGGACCAGATCCGACCTTACCTCATGGGGAACTCACGCTATGTTCGTTGCACCAAACCGTTCCAGCACTTCACAATCGACTCCTACACTGGGAGGGGCACTTGCTCTCTTGCTGTCTTTTGGCAACGAAGAGTATCGTAATCATGTCATACCTCAGCCATTGACCGGGCCGGAAGCGGTGCAGATCATGAGAGAGACGGCTACCCCTATTACAGATCCCAATCTTCCCTGGCCAGGCTCTCCCGGCCACTGGAACATGCAGTACGGCTATGGAATACCCAACATACCTGCAGCGATGCAAGCTATTGCAAACAACCAGATACCTCCCGTACCAAGCATATCCTCACCTTCCTGGTACTCTATACAGGATCCGACGGCAGAATCATCGGTACCCGTAACAGGTACAATTCAATCACCCGGCAATACCTCTTTTTCATGGACACTGCAGGCCGGCATCGGCCCGCAGCCGACTTCGTCCCAATGGTTCACGATAGGAACAGGTAGCGCGACAGGATCCTACTCCGGCACACTGGGAACCCTCCCTCTCAGCAAGATACCCGAATCATTCTGGAGCGCACCATTCCGGCAATCGACATCAAAGTTTATCAATTCATCTGAGCAGTATGCTGTCACAATTAGAGTAATCGTAAATGGCAATAATGGACTGACAGGAATTACAAGGCGAGCAATTAACGTAGTGCATGACTCCACCTGGATGAAAGGGTTCCCATTGAAAATGAATTCAAGTATCGAGGGTACCCCTGCTCTGGTAGACCTACAGGGCACAGGACAGCTGGATTTGGTATTTGGGACCTCAGATGGATACATCCATGCAATCGACCCCACTACCGGCAGCGAACTGCCCGGCTGGCCGGTACATACACTCCCTGTCAATGTACCATTATCTGCCCCCGGAATGGCCACAGCCTACCAACCGATACTCACTCCGGTAGCTGTTGGCAGCCTCTACAATAACGGTCACCTCTCGGTAGTTGCCACCAGCGCCGAAGGATACGTCTATGTATTCAACGCTCATGGGCAACTGCAACAGGGATGGCCCAAGAGAACAGACAGGGGGGTGCAGCCCATGCCGATACCTGCCCCCATACTGCCCAATACCAGGGAGCCGGTTGCAGCTGCAGTCGCAGCTCCCGTACTGGCAAATCTACAGGGAAATGGTCAACTGGATATCATACAAGCTGGAATGGACGGATATATACACGCATGGCAGCCAGATGGCGCCGATGTTCCCGGGTGGCCTGTCCATGTCACGCTGCCATCATCATTTCAGCTCCACAAAGGCTACCTGCTCGAAAATGACATGACCCTGGTTGGAACCCCCACCATTGCACACTTGAGTGGCTCATCATCACTCGATGTGGTAGAGCGCAGTCAATTCACTCAGATCACCGGAAGCGGTATCCAGCCCCTTCCCTACGGTACGGTATTCGCCTACAGCTCAAAGGGGCAATTACTGAGCGGATGGCCAGTGGTACTGTCAGGGCTGCTGGAAGACTACGGTTCGGCCATGGGGCCGGTAACTGAAGGAACTGACTCACCAGTGGCTGCAAGCACAACGGGTAATGGCATTGATCAAGTTGCCACCGGCCCTGTGTGGACACCTCCCTACCTCCTCGGAACAGATGGGTCATCCACCACAACCTACGGCTCGTTTGGCTCTGCTGCCACTTCAATGCTGGATGTGCTGAATAATCCCAGCCTGGCTACTCCGGGTAAACTCCCCCCTGGGTCTCCGGTACCATTTGCAACAAGTGGGGCATTTGGGCGTTTTGGGGGACAGCTTACCTATGCCCAAGAGATGCTTGGCTCTTCGCATATAACTGGAGCAGAAGAATACCCTCAGTCTGGTCTCAATGTAACTCAGTATGAAGTAGTATATCCAGCAAACTCTTCTGGGGTTGCACAGCCACTGCCCGGCTTTCCTGCCCCCCATCAGGGATGGGATTTCCTGGGTGCGCCTATGTTTACGGGGGTGACGGCAGGAGGACATACTTCAATAGTGGAAGGCGGTGACTCAGGCGCCATTGATGCCTACATGCCCGGTGGTTCCCTGGCTCCCGGCTTTCCTCTCTTTACAGGAGGCTGGACACTGTATTCACCGAGCTCTGGCGACCTCCTCTCAAATGGTCAGCTTGATTTGGTGGCAAGTACCAGAGAGGGGTACGTCATGGCGTGGTCTACGGCGGGTAGTCCTGCTACAAACAATCAATGGTGGCACTGGCATCATGACGAATACAACAGTGGACTTTACGGTCTGCATACCAGGCCACCCGGTGCACCACGTTCCGTCTCTTGGAATAAGCAGAGTAGTTCGGCCAGCTTTATAGCTCCCGGCAGCAGATGGTATACAGGTGAAGTTGCCGGCTATACAGTCACCTTTAACGGCCTCCAATTACCAGCCTCTTACAATGCAGGTTCTGCAAAGTCTGCTACAATTACCGTAAAGCCGCAGGGAGCAGCAGGATCGATTCAGTCAATAGCAGTTCCTGTTGGCGCCCAATCAGTTACGATACAAGCGGTTAACGCATACGGGCTGAACGGCCACCCGGAGACTCTTGCAACCCCAGGCGCCTCTACCCCACTATCTTCAGTCATACCTCCACCTCAGCCGCCCGCGCCGTCACCGTCTCCTGTGCCGTCACCGTCGCCATCCAGTAGTAGCCAGTCTCAAACCACCAATGTATCGGCAAGTACCACTGCTACACAGGCAGCTTCCACTGGCACTGCCCACCCCGCCAAACAGACTCAGCCCAAAACTATCGCCCACACAAAGATAAAGCCACACCATGGGAGAACAAACTACAGGACATTATCGGCGTTGCGTCCAAAAGGTAATCCGTCGCGGAATAAGGGCAGTTCATCCACCCTGTGGATAGTTATTGGCGTGATTATCGCTCTCCTATTGGCAGTATCTGGTGGAATATTTATAAAGATGAAATACCTTAAGTCGGCTAGATCCGGCTAGCGAATAATACGGACATCGCCTGAACTGAATACCTCGACACCTGATCCACTCTCTACGTTGAGGCGGCCATTGCTGTCTATGGCAATGGCAGTTCCCTCTACAACGCGCCCTCCGACCAGCGAAACAGAGACACACTTGCCCACAGTGATACAACGTTCCCTGTACTCTTTTAGCAGATCTGCAATTCCATTCGGCATAGTGGCCTCTTCTAGATGTCTATCCATCCAAACAAGTATTCTCTCCAGCAGGTATCTGCGATCTACCAGTTCCTCCGACTCCAGCAGGATTGAAGTAGCAGTATTGGTCGAATGCAGCGTAGATTCGCCCTCCAATTGGTCAGAGGCAGCCGAGGCGCCTTCGATGACACCATCTCCCGCGATAGCTGGCCAGGTAACATTTAGGCCAATCCCCACCACGAGGTAGGGAAGACCGCCGACTATTTCGGTTAAAATGCCACCCAGTTTCTTACCTCCCACATAGAGGTCATTGGGCCATGCGATATCTACATGCAAGCTGACAGTCTCCATGCAGGCCTCAACGACAGCAAGAGAAACTGCAGATACTATCAGGAAGGGGTTATCGGGAATTGTCGTAGCGGGAACCAGGATGGACATGAGCAAACACCTACCGGGAGGCGCCAACCACTCTCTATCCATCCTGCCTCTGCCCTTGGACTGGTAATCAGAAACTACTACCAGTCCTGCCAGCCTATCCCTGTCGACTTCTGTATCTGAATCCCTTGCAAGGTTCACGATATAGTCATTGGTAGATTCCAATTCCTTGAACCACCTGACCTCATGACCCGCCATAAAAAGAGAATTGTACAATGTAGGTGGCAAATTAGATCTCACGCAATATATTGTAATTTGACAATGTGCTCCACGTGCAATTTGGGTAACAGGCTAAACTAACGTGGAGCAAATAACAAGTAAGATAGAATAGACACCGATAGCTGACGAAAGGATGATAAATGCTTAATAAGGTACTCGTTGCCAACAGAGGCGAGATCGCGGTAAGAATAATTCGGACATGCCGTGAAATGGGCATAAAAACTGTGGCCATCTATTCTGAACCCGATAGATTCTCCATGCACGCCAGAATGGCCGACGAAGCATACTGCATTGGTGGAACCACGGCAGCGGAAAGCTACCTGAACATAGAGGCCATGCTTGACGTGCTAACCAGAAGTGGCGCAGATGCAGTACACCCAGGATACGGCTTTTTCTCTGAAAATACCGACTTTTCAAGGGCAGTCAAAGAACGCGGTGCAATCTTCGTAGGCCCTCCTCCGGAAGCCATAGAGACGATGGGAGACAAGATAAGCTCTCGTATAGCCGCCAAAGCTGCAGGAGTGGATGGGGTACCGGGCACCATGGAAGCAATTACGGCTCCAGAAGAAGTAGCGGTATTTGGCAATGAGCACGGTTGGCCTGTCGCCATAAAGGCAGCGTATGGTGGTGGGGGCAGGGGAATGAAGGTGGTAGATAACTCGGAGTCCGTAACGGAGGCTCTGGAGTCGGCCAAGAGGGAGGCACTAGCCTATTTTGGGCGGGATGAGGTATACATGGAAAAATACCTCTCATGGCCTCGCCACATAGAAATGCAGATCATAGTGGATAACCACGGTAACGCAGTATGGCTTGGAGAACGAGACTGCTCCTGCCAGCGACGCCACCAGAAACTGGTAGAAGAGACGCCTGCACCAAACTTCCCACAAGACATACGTAATGCCATGGGCGAGGCAGCAATCAGGGTGGCGCTTGCCTGTGGATATCGCAATGCAGGAACAGTGGAGTTCCTCTACCAGGATGGAGAGTTTTACTTTCTCGAGATGAACACAAGGCTTCAGGTAGAGCACCCAATCACCGAGTTGGTTACCGGCGTCGATCTGGTTGCACTGCAGTTAAAGGTCGCGGCAGGAGAGCCACTTGGATTCTCCCAGGATGATGTACGCATAAACGGTCATGCCATAGAGGTTCGCATCAATGCTGAAGATCCCGCACGCGGCCTATTTCTACCTTCACCCGGCAGCATCTCAAAGCTAATACCTCCAGGCGGACCCGGCGTACGCCTTGACAGTGGGTATGAATCGGGGGATACCGTCAGCCAACACTATGACAATCTCATAGCCAAACTTGTAGTATGGGCAGGCGACAGAGAGCAGGCACGAAACAGGATGCTAAGAGCACTCGGAGAGACCTATATAGAAGGTGTCAAAACCACCATTCCCGCAGATGTGCTCATCCTGTCGCACCCGGACTTCGCTGCAGCAAAACACTCTACACGATGGGTCGAGTCGTCTCTTAATTTCGATCAGTTGGACATGCAGGAGCCACCTGCCGATACTAAATCGCCGGACGATACTCAAGGCTCCATGCAATTACAAGAGACCGATATAACAGCAGAAGTACAGGGGCGTAGATATCGGCTACGTATGTGGCTGCCTATTTCCGACCTACCGGCAGCAGGACAATCCCCAAAGCGTTCGGCCAACTCAAAGTCTGGATCCAAAAAGAGAAGCAGTGACCAAGCCAACCGATCCATGGGTCAAGCATCTGGCAGCATAACGGCTCCTATGCAAGGGACTATCATAAAAGTACTGGTAGAGGTAGGCCAGGAGGTAGATGCTGGACAGACCATATGCGTACTTGAAGCTATGAAGATGGAAAATATGATCGAGTCACCAACTTCCGGCACCGTAAAGTCAATCAACGTATCATCTGGGGATTATATTGCTGCCGGAGATGAACTGGCAGTCATAGTATAGCGTGATGGAGCATTTGGCACTCAGACGATACCGGCGTTAATTAGTTTATGCAACCGCCTGCATTAAAACAGTTAGCCAGGAAACAGGTAGACAAGGATATCGATCGCCTTGTAGAGTTCAGCCGCTATCTTCATTCTCATCCCGAGTTGGACGGTGAGGAGAAGCTTGCCTCCAGGGAACTGGGCAATCTACTGCTGGAACGTGGGTTCAGTGTAGAGGTCGGTGCGTACGGCCTTGCAACGGCGGTTAAGGCTACAACTGGGAAAGGTGCACTCAATGTGGCATTATGCGCTGAATACGATGCACTGCCGGTAGTCGGCCATGCTTGCGGGCACAATATCATATCGGCTGCCGCATTAGGAGCAGCATGGGCGCTGGCAAGGGTAATCGAAGAACTCGGATGTAGGCTAACCGTACTGGGCACACCTTCAGAAGAGGGAGGCGGTGGAAAGATCGTTATGCTTGAACGCGGAGCATTCCGGGACATGGCTGCAGCAATGATGGTACACCCCTGGCCGGAAGACCGGCTCTATCCAAAGTGCCTGGCCGTAGACCATTTCAGGGTTCACTATCACGGCCAGGAAGCACATGCATCAGCCGCTCCGGATAAAGGTATTAACGCTGCCGATGCCCTTGTGGTTGCCCAGGTTGCCATAGGTTTATTGCGCCAATCTCTCACCGGAGATGAGCAGGTACATGGTATCGTCGAAAAGGGTGGCGATGCCCCCAATATAATACCGTCTCACACAACGGCCAGATACATGGTACGAGCATCTACAATTGACCGGCTGCATATACTGCGCGAAAAGGTCGACAGGTGCTTCGAGGCTGGAGCTATTGCAACGGGATCAAGGCTTGAGATAGAGATGCTCTCCCCTACCTACTCTGAGCTCAGAACAGATCCCAAGTTAATAAGGATATGGGAAAGAAATGCCACTTCCCTCGGGCGTGACTACTCCAGGGATGCAAATGGTGAGCCGCCTCCGATGTTCTCTACAGATATGGGCAATGTATCGCTTGCAGTACCGAGCATACACCCGATGATAGGCATAGACGCAAAAGGCGCCTCCAACCACCAATCAGAATTTGCGCGTGCTTGCATAGAACAGACAGCTACCAGCGCCATATATGACTCTGCTGTAGCGATGGCGTTGACCGTAATCGACTTTGTAGAACAAGCTCAGGAATTGACCCAGCCCAGCTAAGGCTTACTGGCTACTAAACTCTAGCGTACTGGCTCGTAAATCCCCATTACCTTACGGAGTACATCTGAGACTTCGCCAAGGGTAGCCATTCGTGATAGTGCTACCTTCATGGGCACGAGAATGTTGCTGGACCCCAAAACAGCAGATTCCAGATCCGAAAGAGCTGCTTGTACAGCATCATTATCCCGCTCTTCGCGCACCTGGCGAACCCTCTCCATCTGAGCAAGTTGTAGGGCGGGATCGATTGGGAATACCTCTGCTTCAGGGTGCCCCTCTTCTGTAAACTTATTTACACCCACAATGATACGATCACCCGAATCTATACTACGTGCATACTCGTATGCCGCACGCTCTATCTCGTCTTGTATAAACCCGCTTTCAATAGCTGCTACGGATCCACCCATACCATCAATCTTCTCTATGTAGCTCCAGGCAGCTTCCTCTACTTGATCGGTAAGCTGCTCGATGAAATAAGAGCCGGCCAATGGATCTACGGTGTCGGTTACCCCAGATTCATAAGCAATAACCTGTTGAGTGCGCAGTGCCAATTTAGCTGCATTTTCTGTTGGCAGACCCAAGGCTTCATCAAAACCGTTGGTATGGAGGCTTTGAGTCCCTCCCAACACCGCCCCTAGTGCCTGAATAGCAACCCTGACGATATTGTTCTCCGGCTGCTGGGCGGTTAGGGTAGATCCACCAGTCTGAGTGTGGAAGCGCAACAACTTGGATCTCTCGTCATTCGCGTGGAATCGTTCATCCATGATCTTCCACCACATCCTGCGAGCTGCCCGAAATTTGGCGACCTCCTCAAAGAGATTGTTGTGGCCGTTCCAAAAAAACGACAAGCGAGGAGCAAATGTATCTACATCAAGACCTGCGCTTAATGCGGCTTCCACATAGGCAATAGCATTGGATAGAGTAAAGGCGATCTCCTGTACGGCAGTAGATCCTGCCTCCCTTATGTGGTAACCGGATATAGAAATAGTATTCCAGTTGGGAAGATGCTCTGCACAGTAAGAAAAGATGTCAGTAACTATCCTCATAGATGCCCTGGGTGGATAGATATAGGTTCCCCTGGCGATATATTCTTTCAATATATCGTTTTGAATAGTTCCTCGTAGCTTTGCAGGCGGTACACCGTTCTCCTCCCCTACCAGCATATAGAGCAACAGCAAGATGGCTCCAGTCGAGTTGATGGTCATCGAGGTGGTTACCTTATCAAGAGGTAGCCCGTCCAGCAAGAGTCTCATGTCAGCCAGGGAATCAATTGCCACCCCCACTTTCCCCACCTCGCCCTCGGCTCTGGGGTGGTCGGAATCGTAACCCATCTGGGTTGGGAGATCAAAGGCACATGACAAGCCGGTCTGGCCCGCATCCAGTAAAAACTTGAATCTCCTGTTTGTGGCCTCAGCGGTGCCAAAGCCGGCATATTGCCGCATTGTCCAAGGCTTCCCCCTGTACATCGTTGGATATATACCTCTCGTATACGGGGCCTCACCGGGTAATCCAAGCTTGGTTGCCGGGTTCCAGGTTCCCAGGTCTTTAGCAGTATATAGAGGTTTTATCTCTATGCCGGAATCGGTACGGCGTAAATCATGATCGCCTTCACTCATAATGAATTATTATAAGTCTCTTTTAGGAACCAGCGGTAACCAGTACCGTCTCTGGGTCAGTCACAGCAAGTGATGACAGCGGTTCGCTGGTGCGCGCAATATGAGGCATGCACAACTGATCGTACTCAGCTATGATGATCTCTCCCGCATCAGGCCCGCAGGTGGGACATGACGGATCCCTTTTGACCTTGAATATCCTAAATGATTCCTCAAGCGCGTCATAAGAGAGAAGCCTGCCTACCAGCGGATCACCCAACCCAAGCAGCATCTTTATAGCTTCAAGCGCCTCAAGGGAGCCAATGATGCCACACAATACTCCCAGCACTCCAGCTTCTGCACAAGATGGAGCCAACTCCGGCGGGGGTGGCTCGGGAACCATGCAACGATAGCAGGGTCCCTTATATGGATCAAAGACCGTTACTTGACCTTCAAAACGAAAGATCGAACCATGCACCACAGGAACGCCAGTAATCAATGAAGCATCATTTACCAGATACCTGGTTGGAAAATTATCGGTTCCATCCACAATCAAGTCGTATTCACCCATAATGTCGACAACGTTATCAGCCCCAAGCCTTACATCGTAAGTTATGACATCCACATCGGGATTCATAGCATTGATTGTACGCTTTGCAGACTCTACCTTGGACTCTCCTATACGATCAAGATTGTGCAATATCTGGCGCTGGAGGTTTGATGCGTCGACCACATCCATATCTATAATCCCCAAGGTGCCTACTCCGGCAGCAGCAAGGTACATTGCCGCCGGCGACCCCAATCCTCCGGCTCCAAGCAGAAGTACCTTGGACTCAAGCAACTTTTGCTGTCCCTTCTCCCCCACTTCCGGCAATAGTATGTGCCTGTGATACCTGTTGCGTTGATCAGCGCTGAGCACTTTCGGCACCGCCCAAGTTCGTCCTTCGTCCTTCCAGCGGTTGAACCCGCCTATTAAAGATGACACATTGGCATAGCCAAGCTCCTGCATGGTCTTTGCGGCAAGTGCAGAACGTACGCCACCCGCACAGTATATGATGACTTCAGTAGATTTATTTGGTATCCTTCCCTCCACCTGTAATTCCAAGAATCCTCGTGGGATATGATGTGTTCCCGGAATGGTGCCCTGCTCGTGCTCGTCAGCTTCGCGAACATCCAGAAAGATGACATGTTCATCATTCAGCCTGGACTCCGCCTCGGCAGGAGTAATCTCTACTATGTCTGCTCTGGCTCTTGCAAACAATTCTCTACTGGTTGCCATGCACTTACCTCCGGTTCTCTGTTGAAAGTTAATACTATAAATATTACCATAATAGTCAAGAATTGTGGTCGCGTCACACTTGGCGTTCAGCTCATACAGCGTATCTTGCGGCAGAGCTTGTCTATTGGAATTGGATGAGAATAAGGACTGTTCATGCGATGCTGTAATAATTGGGCAATATATGGTTATCTACTACAGATGATGTAACATTTTTAGTTTAGCAAACGGAGCGTTGACAAAGAAAGGTAAGATAGCACTATTATGAGCAATGAAACAGCTGGACTGACAGGTACTCAAGCGACGGATCCGGTAGAGAGAGAACGCCAGCTTAGAGACAAACTGGGTATTCCCGATTGGGCAGAGAGGGTGATGGTGGTAGCGGAGTCCACTCACTGGGATCCAGACTGGGTACTGACATCCCGTGAATACTACAAATACATGGTGCGCAAAGCATTAGAGCGTGCAGTAACAGAGCTAATGCTTGAACCAAGGAGGATATTCGACGTAGAGTGTATCTTCTTTTTACGCAAGTATTTTGAACGCTCTCCCCATAGACGTCAGACGGTAATAGATCTGGTGAACAACGGCCAACTACGGCTGACTGGTTCAGGAATTACCACCCCCGATACACTGCTACCCACTGAAGAAGCCCTCATCAGGGACCTACTTGCCGGCCAGCAGTGGCTACGCGACAACAACATGGCAGTGGAACCTCGCACCCTTTACCTACCAGATAGTTTCGGGCACACTCCGGGGCTACCTTCTATCGCCGCTTCATGTGGAATTGATGCAGTGGCGTTTACGAGGATAGATGGTATGTACTTTATTGGGATCGAATACACGCCAAAATCTCATTATCCCAGGATACAGTCGAATGCTGAGAGGCTTATGGGTGCTCGCGCTCTTGACTTTTTCTGGACAGACTCGAATGGATCAAGAGTCCTAGCTCACTGGAATGCCTTCAACTACGGTCATGGTGATATGATAGCCGGACACGGTATAAGCCGTTCTCTGGCCATGTACCAGGGAATACCCGATCGCAGCGATAGCAATGTCGCCAGCAAGATAGAAAAATTTGCCAACCAGCTCGACCGCTTATCTCCCACTCCCTATCTGCTGCTGGCAATGGGACTTGACTTCACAATCCCCCTCAAAGGGCTTGTTTCGCTGATCGATAGATACAACGAAATACACGCCAGAAAAACAGGTATCTTCGTGGTAAATGCCGGATTGGATGACTATTTCAATCTGGTTCGATGCCATGCCGATTCCCTGGAAGAGTTTGACATGGACTCGAACCCGTATTTTATGGGATTTTACAGTTCCAGGCTCCCTCTGAAGAACGCTCATAAAAAGATTACTGACAGACTTACAGCCGCTGAAACAGCCTCGGTAGCACTGGGTAACGCTAAATTACAATCAGATATATTCAATGCGAATAAGCCAGCCTGGCAAATCGCGGCAGTGGGTAACCACCATGACTTTATTACAGGCACCGGATCAAACAGGGTATACCATAGCGAGCAACGACCCTGGCTCATGCACGCATTGGGTATTGCGCACACCTCACTTTTATCTGCAAGCAATACCGTGCCTACGAACAACGCCACGGGCATCACTGCAGAAACCAACAAACCGACTGAGAAAGGCATACCTGTTACATATAGACGAAATGGAGACATAATAGCTGTTGAATCTAGCTACCTCTCCATTGAAATCGATCTCTCATCCGGTGGAAAAATAAGCAAATGTATAAGTAAGATTGACGGTAGTTCCCTGCTGTCGCCATGTGGTGAGTTGATCTCGGCACTTGACAGGGGAGGTATGTGGCGAATGGGCAATGAATTTGCTGGAGGAAAGCTGGATGAAGTTGGCAGCACTGACAATACCCCAGCACAGGCCAGCATAAGAGAGAATCGTGGGGGCATAAATATAGATATGGCAGTTGAGCTGGAAGGCAGGCTGGCAATGAAATCTATATGGATAGCACCAGACAGCCCATTTATCGCGATGCATATAGAGTTGAATCCTCGCTTCCGGAGAAGTGTGTTATTGCGCCTTTCCCCATCCGGACAACCTACATCGCAGGAACGTTCTACCACAGCACCCCTCAATATACATTCACGGAAGTTGGGGCGCATACGTCTATGTTCAGGCCCCAGATATAACGAAGATGCCATTGCAGCAAGCAACGGTGTACGTATAGTTATGTCACAGCCGGGAGCACCTGTATCTCGCCCCCCAAGACGTCACTTTTTACCTACATTCTGGCCCATCAATGGTTGGGCTCATATAGGCAACCAAAATAATCATCATAACCTTGTTATAAGCACATACTGCTCTACCGGCATAAGTGCAGATACTGATGGAAGTATTTTAATCGTAGCCGGACGTAACCCGGGTAAAGAACGTGCACTTGGATTTGTCCCCTTTCTGGGATTCCCTGCAGGGTACCGCGAAAAAGAGCGCTGTGTGCTGGACATAGGTCTGTATTTCCCGTCAAACCAAGATTATCCTACCGTCAAAAACAAGAATGTCTCCAGCTCAATTGCCACTTCCCTAATATCAAGCAGCCACGGAGAGAGCATATCAGTAGAGACTATTCGGATCGGTGAATTGGTTCAGAATAAGTTGCTTGCCCATGTAGATCCATCCATACACTCACTTATGCAAATAGCGTCTGAAACGCTAACCATTGAACCGCCTATGTTCAATCTCATGGCCGCCAAACCGGCCTCAGACGGTAATGGACTGATATTCCGATTCAAAAAGCAGCCAAACACCCAGAAGAGTAAAGACGAGAATGGCGCGCCGAATTCCTCTGCTGCGCGGGCTCAGGTAACCTTCAATAGCGCTCATCCGGTGCAAGCCTACTTATGTGACGCGCTGGAAAGGAACATAGATGAACTTCCTCTATCAGGTAATACCATATACCTGGAGCCAGAGCATTACCAAGGTGCGTTCATTACCATACGCGTACTCACCGAACGGGTTTAATAAACACTACTTGATGCGCTGCTGGAACGAAGCTCGGTGCTCCTCCAGTGGTTGGATGAGTTCGCGACACAAGCATGATTCCCAAAAGGAGTAGCAGGATAATAAATATTATGGTTGCAGCCACTGTAATCCATCTATAGTCGTTCTTTGATCCGGTCTGTGAACTTTGGCGCATAAGTAACGCAATGTCTACAGGATCAAGCTCCCTCTCCTTGCCTTGAATATCTTGGGTCTCTTGCCTGCCCTCTTGGCCGGGAGATAGCGGTGCCAAATGTTTCCCCGCAACACCAGTGGCTAGCTGCTCGCTGGGTAAATCTGTAACTATACCGTTTAGAAAAGAGAGAGCCTCGTCTACATATACTGTAGCCATCAGAGAAGAATACCTCTCTTGGTAGTCTTCACCGGAGATCTGGCCGGCGAGATAGGCTGAGTACAGCGAATGAGCAACCTTCAATTTTTCTTCTTCAGTGGCCACCACCCGGTTATTCGAATCTTCCATATAACTTATTATGTTATATTTTATAGCTCTATGCAAGCAGAATAGGTACAACAGTACAACAAGCGCTTATCTGGCACAAGGGGCATCTAGGCCAATGGTCATGAGGTTGTTCATATCGATGAGTCGCCCGCGTCGGCACCGACATTGGCGCCGGAGCAAATACAGTCGACAATACATAAAGTGTGAGGACACTGGCGAAGGTGCCTACAAATAGTCTAAAGTAATGTCTATGAAGATTGATGGAGCTATAGGTTTCGGCGATGCAGGTCAGGTAGAGAAACAGGCGAAACGATTGGAGGAAGCTGGATACGACGGGGCTTGGTGTCCCGAAACCGGTCACGACCCCTTCTTAACCTTGGCACTGGCGGCAGAGCATACTCATACGATGGAGCTTGCTACAGGGATAGCCGTAGCATTTGCCCGTAATCCAATGAACACGGCCATGATGTCGAACGACATTCATAACATCTCACGTGGAAGGTTCATCCTGGGGCTCGGTTCACAGATCAAGCCACACATAGAAAAGAGATTTTCTATGACCTGGTCTCATCCGGCGCCAAGGATGCGAGAGTACATTCTCGCTATGCGAGCAATCTGGAGGTCGTGGAATGAGGGTGAGCCGCTCAATTTCCGCGGTGATTTCTATAGGCACACGCTGATGACTCCGTTTTTCAATCCGGGACCAAATCAGTACGGAACACCAAAAGTATTTCTGGCTGCCGTTGGCCCAATCATGGCCGAAGTAGCAGGAGAGGTAGCTGACGGTCTGTTGGTACATGCTTTCACGACAGAAAAATATTTACGCGAAGTGACCATACCTGCTTTAGAGAAGGGGCTGGACAAGGTCGGCAAGACACGAAAAGATATAGAGGTGGCCTATCCTGGGTTTGTCGTAACGGGCGACAACGAGCAGCAGATAGAGTCCGCCATAGCTCTGGTAAAGGCACAAGTCTCTTTTTACGGCTCCACGCCGGCCTACCGGCCAGTCCTGGAAATGCATGGTTGGGGCGACCTGCAGACAGAATTGAATAGACTATCCAAACAGGGTCAGTGGGTGCAAATGGCAGAACTAATAGACGACGACGTTTTGGCCGCATTCTCCATAAGGTGCAACCCGGAGGAGCTACCAGGCAAGATAGCTGAGCGGTTTGGAGACGTCATCGACAGGTTTAGCATGTACTCCATGTATCAGATGGATCCAGAACAACTATCTTCCATCGTGAATAGCTTCAAAAAGACCGGGAAGTAAACTGCGTAGTTGATATAGCTTGGGTAGTAACTTAGGCACGGTTTTATCAGGATAGACTGAGCGTTACCCTATCTGGCCACTTTTACAACGATATTGACCAATTTGGGCGGTTTGCTTATTACTCGTACAATTTCAGCATTACCAATAGTCGACACTACCTTGGGCGACGACAAGGCCAAGTCGGTAGCTGCTTCCTCGGACAGCTGCGGATCTACATCTATCTTATCGCGCAACTTCCCATTCACCTGTACAACCATTGTTTCGGATTGCCTTCTAAGCATTGCCGGATCGTAGGTCGGCCACTGCATCTTATGTATCCTGGCATCCTCTCCATACCTTTGCTGCCATAGCTCTGCTGTTATGTGAGGTGCCATTGGAGCCAGCAAGAGGAGTAGAGCATCTATAGCCTGGTCACGTAGTGCTATATCACACGTCTCTTTGCTCAAGTAGGTAGTGTTACCGGCATCAACAGTAGTATTTGCGAGATACCTGTGTATGCCATTTGCCAACTCCATACAGGCTGCAACAGCTGTATTGAACGACCACCTGTCAAGATCGTCGCTCACTTTTGCTATGGTTCTGTGCATAAGGTGCTTCAGCTCTTCGCTCAGCTTGCTGTCGCTTGTATCAACGCCCCTAAGCTCGTAGTGGTCTTTCCCGTCTGCTCTATTGCCGCTATCTTCACCCTTACTGCTATCTCCGCCATCCCCAGTGTATTCTGAACGGTTAGCTCCGTCATAGCTACTGAGTGTGTCTATGGCGCTCCTCCTATTATGACCGGAGTTGATAGTAGCCAGTCTCCAGACGCGCTCAAGAAACCTTGCACACCCCTCAATGATCTCTTCTGTCTGATCTGTCCAATCAAAGTCGTCGGTAGGTGGACCTACAAATAAATGAAATAGGCGAAGTGCATCTGCACCGGAAGATTCAAAGTATTTAGAAGGTGCTATCAAGTTGCCCTTTGATTTGGACATCTTGCTACCACCCATACGTATCATACCTTGAGTAAATAGCTTGGAGAAGGGCTCGCGTTCAATACCCTGAGCCAAACCCACATCGATCAACGCTTTGGTAAAAAAACGTGCATACAGAAGATGCAAAATGGCATGCTCTATACCGCCTATATATTGATCTACCGGCATAAAATGAGCAGCAACATTCGGATCGAATGGCTGCCTGTCATTCCAGGGGTCACAGAAACGAAGGAAATACCAGGATGAGTCGACAAAGGTATCCATAGTATCAGTCTCTCGCTTTGCGGCACCTCCACACTTTGGGCAACTGACATTTACAAAACTATCGTTGCGAGCCAGCGGCGATTCACCTGTAGGCAAGAACTCTACGTCATCTGGCGCAAGAATCGGAAGATCGTCTATATCTACCGGGACTACCCCACAATCATGGCAGCGTATTACAGGTATGGGGCATCCCCAGTAACGTTGGCGAGAGATAAGCCAATCACGTAGGCGGTAATTTACCTTTCTCCTGCCTGTGCCATTGTCCTCCAACCATTGGATAGAGCGCTCTTTGGCTTCTTCTATCGAAAGACCATCCAGAAAAGATGAATTGATCTTTACCCCATCGCCCGTCCAGGCACCTTCGCCAAAGTCATCGGGTGGCTGAGTTGTCCTGATAATAGGTAATCCATATAATCTGGCAAACTCCCAGTCTCGTTCGTCTTCTGCGGGAACTGCCATAATCGCACCGGTGCCATAGCCCATAAGTACATAGTCGACAACGTATACAGGAATATGCTGACCGTTGAATGGATTTACTACCATACTGCCCGTAAAGACACCGCGCTCTATAAATTCTGTCTCGATGTGGGTCATGTCATCACTTAATGCCATATCGCGTGGTATAGCACCATCTACATCCCCCGATATATCGCTATTTGATTGAGCGCCGCCAATGGCTCCCTCATCTCCGTTGCTTGTAGATACAGCAGATTCACTTGCTTCACTCATACGGTGGCAAAATAAAGCAACTTTGTCTTTTTGCGATTCACTCGCAAGCATATCTACCATAGGATGGTCGGCCGCTATAGCTGCAAAGGTCATACCAAAACTGGTATCTGGTCGCGTGGTAAACACGCGCAAGGAAATACCTTCACTCTCTCCCCCCACGACCGGCAGGTCAATCTCAGCTCCATAGGAACGTCCTATCCAATTCCTCTGCATTATCTTGACCCGCTCAGGCCAATCAAGCTGATCAAGCGAATCAAGGAGCTCGTCGGCATACTTTGTAATACGAAAGAACCATTGTTCCAGGTCCAACTGCTGCACCAAGTCACCTGATCGCTCACAACGCCCATCGACTACCTGCTCGTTGGCGAGTACGGTGCGACATCCAGGACACCAGTTGACAGGCGCCATTGCCCTATAGGCCAACCCAGCTTGAAGCAAGCGCAAAAATATTACCTGGTTCCACTTAATGTACTGAGGATCATGACTTCTTATCTCCCTCCTCCAGTCATACATCGCACCAAGTGAAATAACGCTCTGCTTGAGTTCCTCTATGCGAGCATCAGTAAATGATCGTGGATGCTCACCGGTTTTAATGGCTGCATTCTCTGCTGGCAGACCGAAGGAGTCAAAACCAAACGGTGACAGCACCCCAAAACCCTGCATAACATACTTTCGCACCAATACATCTCCAAACGTATAGTTACGAATATGCCCTTGATGCGCCTTACCGCTTGGATATGGGTACATACACAGTACATACTTTGGAGGACGTGGGTCAGTGGAATCTATATCGTATGAGTGTTCAGCCGCCCAAATCTCCTGCCATTTTTTCTCTATGCTCTGAACGTCGTAAACGCGCGCCATGCGTAGATTCTATTAGCTGCAGACTATCTATGGGTACACAATATTACGCAAATGATAGCTATAATTATAGATGTTGCTTGGGGTGGCTATGCCCGGCTCACTCTTCCGGATGCCGAACTGCCAGATATCGAGCCTCCACCAAACAAGCCGCCAATCCCTCCAGAGTTTCCGGTTCCACTGCCGCTAGAACTGCCAGAACCAGAGCTGCCACTGCAAATACTGTTCAAGATGCCACCAAGTGGGCCGCCTATGCTGCCACTGCCTCCACTCCCAGAAGAGCCTGAACCACCGTTACTACAGATGTTATTGAAAATGCCACCCAAACCTCCAGAAATACCAGTTCCTCCAGAATTACTAGAACCGGTTCCACTGCCGCTAGAACTGCCAGAACCAGATTTTCCACTATTGCCAAATATCCCCTTGAAGGAGTTGAACAGCTTCATTATAGAAGAGACCAGGCTGGAAGCAGTGACTGTTTGACCGGCAGAAGGAGCCGTCACACTTACTGGAGTACCGAACGACGAGAAGGTCAACTCCCCTTCAACATTTATTGTAATCGGCGCTGTAGGGAGCTTGGGAAGTGGTAGTCTGGGCAACTTTATACAATGAGTAGCGGTAGTAGCATTAGCCTCTGGGCACAATGTGGGGGATCCATGCAATGACCCACGGCTACCCAATGCTGTACCGTGCAGCTTGCTGGATGAGTTAGGGGGTGAACTACCTGATCCCGATTGCATGATCGATGCCAGTGACGGGAATGTCCCAGTCAGACTTCCGGTAACCCTTCTGACCAATCCAGTGCCGCCCACATACAGATCGACAGAGGCATGCAGATCACTCTCCAGCGCCTTAATTGCTGTACCCACCTTGGATTGCATCTTTGAAGGTATGGGGATTGCACTCTTGACGTATTGCATAATATCGTTCACTACTGTAGTTACATTGATCGTAGCTTTGTAGATTGTCGTATTATGCCCATTCACCGTAGCAGTTCCCACATCTGTGATGCTGGATGATACCGGCTTCAGGAGATCAAGCCAGCCCCCCGGCTGTGTATAATAGAAACTATGGGGCTGGGATATTTTTGTAAGTAACGACTGTGGTATCGAGATGGATACCCATGGCTTGCCACCATCGAACATTGAAAGTACCGGCACAGATAGATAAGCAGTATTACCCGTTACACGCACCTGCACCGGTCCACCGAGCATTGACCCAATAAAACCGTCTATATGGATACTCCCCTCCTCCTCGTTGGTTGACAGATTTACCGCCCCACTACCATTTGCCCCGAAACTCATTACAGAAGATGCGATTGGAGGACTGGCCGTCTTTGCCGCAGCCGAACTGTCACCACCCATAAGACCACCCAATGGACCGCCGCCGCCCATCATGCCCGCTAAATTGGGCAACCCGGTTACAGTTGCATGAACCTCGCCACCCACCTTGGCGGTCTGGTAGTTCACCGTGGTACTGGAGCTGGCTGCAATCGGCTTGGATTTACCTCCCAATGACTGTCTTTGGATAGTGAAACTGGCAGGTTGACCCGAGGTGACAGCCTGTACTCCATAGGCTAAGCTCCCACCTGCGACCAACCCAATACCAGCTACGGCTGCAATTATCTTTCGAGCCAGCAATCCCTTTAACCTACTCATGTCCTAACCTCCTCATCCGATCTCCCGCTACCAGAGAGAGATCGCTCTGCCTATAATGATCTTAACATACCCCCATCTAAAAGTCAACCTTTTATCAGCCTTAGTACTGCCCTGCCTGCACTTGCAAGTGAAGCTCTACTACCGCCGGTGGTTCTTCCTCCATCGCTCCTATTTGGTCGCTTGGATGAGGCCAATTCATGCCTACCAGCCCCCTTGCCCTTAAGCGCCTCTTGCACTGCATCATTGGGACTGGAAGGATTGTCTGCCACCGCCTGCTTTATCTCATCATACGGGTCGTGAGCGAGCACCCTCAATGCATCAGGAGGCGCCGACCTATTCTGCGCTACTCCTCTACGGACCCTCCAATCAGCATCATAGGCAAGCAGCTCCAATGCTTTTTTTGGCGTCGCTCTATTTAGCGCAATAGCCTGGCGTATCACCCAATTGGTAACAGATGCCAAGCCAAACAGGATATCTGGCTCAGTCGCTGGACTTGATGCTATGTGTACGCTGTACCTACCAGCCTGATAATTTGCCACGATCTTGATTATTTTTTCTGTAGCAGACGGATTCCTCGAAACAGCAATTCTGACAGAGACATCAGGGTCACCGGCAAGTTCTTTCAGAATATCGATTCCTGCAGATGGATTCGATGCCACAGAACGGCGTACCAACTCTGAATCATCATATGCCAACTTCTTCAGATCACCTTCTAGAATATTCGGATTACTCGCTACGGATTGGCGTACCTTGACACTCTCATCTCCAGTCATAAAGCCTATAGTGGTACTATCAATGCGCTGGCTGGCAGCGATGGCCGACCTGACCAGACCAGAAACATCTTTAACCATGTCCTGCAAAACACTGTAAGGAAGTAAACCATTCTCGGCTGCCGCCATACGGACTATTGGGTCCTTGTCTCTGGCTAACTTAATTAACACGCTTTCCATAACATTAGAATTTGACGCCACCCCTGCTCTCACATGGGGATCAGCATCTTCAGACAGCCGCAACAATGCAGACCTACCTGTGTTTGTATTACTCACCACCGCGATCCTCGTCGGTGCATCGCTATCCCTGGACAGATGATCCAATACAAATTCTGGAGCGACGGGATTGGCTCCAACTGATCTACGTACACTAGCGACTTTATCAGTAGCCAGAATTGCCAGCATACACGGAGTGGCATCGTTATGCGAGGCTGCTCTTGCTCGCTGTCTTGGATCCCTGTCCACAGACATCCTTATAAGAATATCCAATCGATCATATTCATGGTTTATCCCAGCAGCCATACGGGTACTCATGCACTCACCGTACTTTGACACCTTCCAAAACCTGCACAGCTAAAATTCAATGCCGGGAACATGGCTGGCCGACTACATAGCCGGACATTATATAATCTGTTATAGCTCATTATTATTGTTATCGGCATAGTGAACAAAATGCCGAACATATTCCTCAGGCTTCGTTCTCGGTAGGTATAAAATAAATAATGTTGGACATAACGATGAAAGATCGCTCCTGGATAAATATGAATTGGCAGCCTTAAGAATTGGCAACCTTGACGGGATACCACACAGGAATGTGCTAAAATAAATTATGTCGTCAACTACCCCGGTAGGCGGTATTGCTTGGTATGCTTACAGGCTGTAGGTAGCTCAACTGCCCGGGCATTCCCGATAGTGCTACTTACAGCAGGCAATAGTTTGCAATATGATATATGTTGCATTGCAACTAAAGTGGATAACATTGGGGGCGTAGCTCAGTTGGTAGAGCGCTTGCATGGCATGCAAGAGGTTCGTGGGTTCGAGTCCCATCGCCTCCACTCAATAAGTGCAGCTCAGACTATGTAAATGGTTGTCTTGATAGATAA
>JAJZWU010000039.1 GCA_021846515.1 Actinomycetes bacterium | reverse complement strand
CAAGAATTGCTCGGTGAAAATCGGCGGTATCAACAGCTAAATCATAGCTCATATAGTGAGAGGAGAGAATAGTAATGGCAAGAAAAGGCATTGGAGGAATTCTTGGTCGTGATATGGCCGTAGACTTGGGTACGGCTAATACTCTGGTTTACGTACGTGGCAGGGGTATAGTTTTGAATGAACCGTCTGTGGTGGCTATAAACACGAAGGATGGCAAGCCATTGGCAGTAGGTATAGATGCCAAGCAGATGATAGGCCGTACTCCAAGCCATATTCAGGCTATTAGGCCACTTAAAGATGGGGTTATAGCTGATTTTGAGATATGCGAGAGAATGCTGCGCTATTTCATCCAAAAAGTGCATCAAGGTCGGTTGGCAAAGCCGAGAATGATTATCTGTGTTCCGTCCGGTATTACCGGCGTGGAGCAGAGAGCTGTTATGGAGGCAGCGCAATATGCAGGTGCCAGGAGTGCGTATATAATTGAGGAGCCTATGGCTGCTGCCATAGGGGCTGGCCTACCAGTGCATGAGCCGAGCGGCAACATGGTAGTCGATATAGGTGGTGGCACCAGTGAAGTGGCTGTGATATCGCTTGGGGGTATAGTTGCCGCACAGTCAGTCAGGGTGGGTGGCGACGAGCTTGACGAGGCAATCATGGCTTACATAAAGAAAGAGTACAGTCTTGCGTTGGGCGAGCGTACTGCCGAGCAGATCAAGATGTCGTTGGGATCTGCTTATCCGCTGGAAGAAGAGCTGCAGGCTGAAATAAGGGGGCGGGA
The DNA here is from genome assembly GCA_021846515.1 of Actinomycetes bacterium. Classification (GTDB taxonomy): domain Bacteria; phylum Actinomycetota; class Acidimicrobiia; order Acidimicrobiales; family JAMCPL01; genus JAMCPL01. Next base: position 17,785 of record JAJZWU010000039.1, on the reverse strand, counting down.
TCTTGTTTCCGGGCTTCCAAAGACTGTGGTTATATCTACTCAGGAGATTCGCAAGGCAATTGAAGAGCCGGTATCCAGCATTATAGATGCCGTCAAGGTTACATTGGACAAGACGCCGCCGGAACTTGCGGCAGATGTAATAGAGCGAGGTATTGTACTAACAGGTGGTGGTGCATTGCTTCATGGCCTGGATGCACGTCTCCATGCGGAAACTGGTATGCCAATCATCAGGGCAGCCGACCCGCTCAATTGTGTGGCACTGGGAAGCGGGCAGTGCCTTGAAGAGTTTGAGGCGCTCAGACAAGTGCTTGTCTCTTCCGGATCCATGTGAGCCGACCAAAACGCTATCCGGGATCCAGGATTATCCTAACCATCCTGGTACTTGCAACGCTTACTATCATAACTCTTGATTTCAGGGGGTACACATCTGGAGTAGTAGGAAGGGCAAAGTCGATAGCCCATGATGTGGTGCAGCCGTTTCAGGTAGGTGTAACGGATATGCTAAGGCCGGTTGGGAGTTATCTGGATAGTATATTTCAGACCGGATCACTGATTCAGGAGAATCAGCAACTAAGATCAGAGAATTCTTTTCTGAGGCAGAAATTGCTTTCTACTGCATATATGAGAGAACAACTAAAGCAGATCAGTACTCTTGAAAAGTTGCCTTATATCGGTTCTATACCGATTATGACTGCACCGGTGATAGCTGGGGCAAGCTCGAATTTCGAGTCAACTATCGAACTGGGGAAAGGTGCATCTTCTGGTATTGCCCTTGGTATGCCTGTGGTTGGATACAGCGGTTTGCTGGGAACGGTTATTGACGTATGGAGTAGCGGTTGTACTGTGCGCTTGTTGTCCGATCCACATTCAGTTATAGGCGTACGTGTGGGCGTTAATGGACCTTATGCCATGGTAGCCGGTACCGGTAATGGTGGTAAATTGACGGTAGACTATATTGCCCCCGGTACCCAGTTGCAGGTAGACACTCCTATCTATACCAGCGGCTTGAATGGAGCGATTTTCCCTCCCGGTATTCCGGTCGGGTATGTTTCCAAGGTGAATAGTACCACCAATGCCTCCGGAGACGAAAGCGTACAAGCGACGATGTCTGCGCGCTTATCAGGTTTTCAGTATGTCGATGTGCTCCAATGGGTACAGGGATCACAGTGATTGGCATGGTGCGAGTTCTTAAGGTAATTATGCTTCTGGTCGTCACTGAAGTTGTGGAAGTTTCCCTATTGGTGCATGTCGACATATTGGGCGCTCATCCAACTTTTATGGTACTTATACCTATCGTTTCAGGTTATTTTATGGGATCCTCTACCGGTGCAGTCATGGGATTTCTGTCAGGTATGACGGCTGATCTGTTTGTTCCTACTCCGTTTGGACTTACTGCCCTGATATGGATTTGTACAGGGTATCTTGCTGGGTTGTCGGCAGGTTTATTGAGCACTACCACTGATGGCGATGCAGCCACAGGTCTATCCGGCATTGGATCAGGTATGCAGGTACCCAATCAGACTGGGGCTGTTCCTATTGCACTCGTATGTATGTTGCTGGCCGGTTCCGCCCAAGTAGGTTATGGATTACTTGGCGCCCTGTTTGGTGTACCGGCTATGTTGACAGGTTATCTGTTGCGTTCGTTGCCGGCTACAGTGGTTGGAGCTGTTGTCGGGGCGGGTCCAATGCTTGTTGCTGTCAGATGGGCATTCAAACGTGACGGGATACATGCCGGAAAGAGAGGAGCACTATTCTCAGCTGTCGGGCCAAGAGGAGTGCTTCATAGATGAGTGGCAACCGGTATCGTGGTGCTCCAAGGCTTTTCGGGCGTTCTTTGCTCAAGCGCATACTCGATTATGTGGGTATTACTTGGCTTATTGCTTTGGCGGTAAGGATAAAACCAGCAAAATCAGACACCGGAAAATTGAGGATGAAGCCCCGGCAATCAGTTATAAAGAGGATGGTGACCACTACAGATATTTCTCCCAGGCCGGAAAGAAGGTTACGGGTGATAGGTGTCGTTATTCTGCTTGCATTTGGAGTACTTTTGGTTCGTCTGTACTATCTCCAAGTGCTCAGTGCTCCTACTTTTAGCAAGATAGTGAGTTCCAACTCAGTTCGTATAGCTCAGATATCTCCACCTAGGGGGCTGATTCTGAGTAGGGGAGGAACGGTGCTGGCCGGAGACAGTGTATCTGAAGAGGTGACCATATCGCAGAGTGAGGCTGATAGCAATCCGGAGGTCATAGGCAGGATTGCTTCGGTGCTGGGTGTGCCGGTATCGCATATTAAGCAAGCCCTGTCTACCAACCTTTACAGCTCGTACCAGCCTATCCCGGTCGCCAGCAATGTTCCCATGAGTGACGTTATGTACATAAGGGAGCATCAGCAAGAGTTTCCCGGTGTATCGGTTGTGGCAAAAACAGTAAGAACGTACCCATTGGGAACTACAGGTGCTCATGTTCTTGGCTATTTGGGGCAGATTACAGCCAGCGAATACAAACAGTTGGCAAAGGATGGCTACTCGTCAAGTAGCCAGATTGGTCAGGCAGGTATAGAGGCTGAATATCAGAGCTATCTGAGAGGCAAGCCAGGAGTAGAGAGGCTGGAAGTCAATGCGCAGGGGCAGGTGGTCGGTACGTTCTCTACCACGCCTCCGAAAATGGGTGATTCTGTCGTTCTGAATATGGATGTTCCCTTGCAGCAACAGGTGGCCAGTGATTTAGCTTCCGAAATTGCAGCTCTGCGCAAACAGGGTGAGCCAGCAACGGGCGGAGCAGCTATAGTGATGAATCCCCAGAATGGTCATGTACTGGCTATGGCATCTTATCCTACGTACAATCCATCTGTTTGGGTAGGGGGAATCTCAGAGGCTCAGTATCAAGCCATTACTTCTCCTGCCAATGATGTCCCCCTGCTGAATAGAGCTATAGATGGACTTTATACGCCCGGCTCTACGTTCAAGCTGGCTACTGCTACCGCAGCTCTTCAGGATCACCTGATCACTCCTACATATACATATCATGACACCGGAAGTTTTACCATTCCGGGCTGCAATGTGGGCAAGTGCAACTTTCACAATGCCGGATACCAGGCACTGGGTAATATCCAGCTTCCTATAGCAATATCCGCATCGGATGACTCGTTCTTTTACAATATTGGTTACCAGTTCTGGATGCAGCAGTCTACCTACGGCGAAGATCCGATACAAAACGTTGCCGCTGAATATGGTCTTGGCGAACTAACTGGTATTGACCTTCCGGGTGAAAATGTGGGTAGGGTGGATTCTCCACAGGTAAGGCAGTACCTTCATGATCATTATCCACAGGCGTTTCCCTATGCCGGTTGGTACACTGGAGACAACCTAGAGATGGCCTTTGGACAGGGAATGACCGTTCTTACTCCAATCGAAGTAGCTGATGCATATGCCACATTTGCAAATGGAGGTACCCGGTACGCCCCTGAGGTCGCAGCTGCTATAGTTTCTCCATCAGGTAAGGTGGTAAAGAAGATTGAGCCAGAGGTCACGGGACATGTAAGTTTGCCTTCATGGATACGGCAGCCCATGCTTACCGGATTCGAGGGGGCCGTTACCAACCCGCTTGGTACTGCCTACTATACCTTTCAGGGATATCCATATTCCAGCCTGCCAATTGCGGGTAAGACCGGTACTGCCAGTCAGAACCCTAAACCTCCCGTGTCGTGGTTTACGGGATTTGGCCCGGTTAACAACCCCAGATATGTTGTATGTGCAGTGATCAACCAAGCCGGATATGGGGCCAACGGTGGAGCACCGGTAGTACGCCAGATATTCCAGTATCTTATAAATCATCCAGTTCCCAAGATGGTTCTTCCATTGCCTGCTCCGGCCAAAACCTCTACCCCTTCAGTGCCTGCGAGCCCGGCTCTCAAAGTGCCTGTAGCGAAAAATCCAGCCAGCAGCAGTGGAGCATCTTCCAATTTGCCAACCACCCCGAGCGTGTCACCAAGTCGATCAAACACTCCTTCAGGCCCTGCTGTCACTACCAAGCCCAGGCCTTCGGCTGCGAGTACCACGAGTACGACGACTCCTACGACTACTACCACCAGGCCACCACCTCCTACGACGACTCCTACGACTACTACAACGACCACCACCACCAGGCCTCCTCCTACCGGCACCACTTAGCTTGACGGCTCAATGCGGGGGTGTTTTTGCGTGGGTGGGTGATCAGAGAGCTCTGGAGTAGCGTGTCGGCGTTGTGTATGCCACCATTACAGCACGTAGTGTGTTATAGTACAATTAATGGCTATTCATGAATTATCAAACATATCTGCAAATCAGGTATGTTTTCCCTGCATGGTGTGGCATGTGCGAGATGAGTAACTCTACGTGTAGTGGTAACGTCGGTTTTCTTCACCGGTTATCACAGTGCATAGTCATGCATGACGCGTACCCAAGGCTTGGGCAGTGGGATGTAAGGCCATATGGAACAAGATTAAAGAGGGATAGGTGTGAGTTATCTATGCAACCAGGTATTCCTCATGACTGATTTTAGAAGGGATTTATTATATGTCAAGACCCGTTGGCGAGCGGGAGGTGGAGGAAACTGCTGGATCTATAAGCAAATCAGGAAAGCAGATTCCTACTGATGCCCCGCGCCCAAAGATAGGAGATACCAGGCCGGCGCCGGTAACTGGACAAACTCCGGATGTCAATAAACCGGTTATCATTCCGGAAAATAATGTTTCTATAGCTGATGCGGCCATTGCGCCCAAGGACACGTCCGGCAAAGTAGCCAAGTCGGCTGCCAAGAGACGTCCGCGGAGAAAACCATCACGCGGTCCTAAAGGGCGTGCATTGGGCAGGTATACAATGTGCGTCCATGCCAGTCATGATGCCACCCATATAGCAGTACTTGAGGGGCGTACTTTGGTGGAGTATTACGTGTCGAAGTTGGGTGATGATTCTACTCAAATTGACGGCAACATCTATATGGGGAGGGTACAAAATGTGCTACCAGGCATGGAGGCAGCTTTTGTCGACATAGGTACGCCGAAAAATGCGGTGCTGTACAGGGGGGACGTACACTACGACAGGGAAGACATAGAGGCATTGGCAGACAGCGGTCACAATTCTCGATCTTCCCTGCGAATCGAGGACATGCTCAAGTCTGGACAGCTGGTGATGTGCCAGGTGACCAAGAACCCTATAGGGGAGAAGGGTGCCCGGCTGACCCAGGAGGTATCTATTCCCGGTCGTTTTGTAGTGATGGTGCAGAATCCGGCAATGTTTGGGATATCCAGGCGTATCGAGGGAAATGAACGCAAGCGTCTTCGTAAGGTTATTGATGAAAACAAACCTGATGGATTGGGCATAATAGTTCGTACCGCTGCTCAGGGAGTTAGCGCTGGGGAGATCAAAGAAGATATTGCAAGACTGGCTGATATCTGGGAGGGTATTTACGCACGTGCTGTAAATTGTTCAGGCCCGATGCTATTGTACAGAGAGCCCGATTTGGCAATTAAGATGATCAGGGATGAGCTGAACGAAGATTACCGTCTACTGGCTATCGATGATCGTTCCATCTACTCGGAGGTGAAGGACTACATAGATACTGTCAACCCTTCTTTAGCTGACAGAGTGGAGTTTTATGATCAAGATGCCGGTGTAATTCCCCTCTTTGAGCGTTATCATGTCTATAGTCAGTTGCATAAATCCATTGAGCGCAAGGTATGGTTACCGTCGGGTGGATCAATTATTATTGACAGGACGGAGGCATTGACTGTTATAGACGTAAATACCAGTAAAAATGTTGGCACATCTAATCTGGAAGAGACCGTTTTCCGGAACAACCTCGAGGCTGCAGAGGAGATTGCGCGGCAACTACGCCTACGTGATATCGGCGGGATAATTGTTATAGATTTTATCGACATGGAGATCCGGGAGAACAGGGATAAAGTCGCGTCAGCCTTTCGTGCCGCACTTGCCAGAGATAAGACTAGGACGCAGGTGTTTGACATATCTGAGCTCGGCCTTATTGAGATGACCCGCAAGCGGGTCTCCGAAGGCATGGTCGAATCCATATCGCATGTCTGCCCCACCTGTTCCGGTACTGGCATGGTGCCCGATCAGACGTTAATTGAACCTTCTCCTTGATGGGGGGCTACCCGTAGCTTGCACTATACTAGCCATCTTGGGTGATGGTGCGCTTAAACAATGATATTTCGTTGCGATGAGATATTGGGTGAATTACCGATGACAGCGATAGTTCGAGATCAGTTCTTGGGAGCCTTTGCGATCTGGACTATATCGGCCGTATAGTGGCGATTCGCACTGCTCTGTACATATAGGCTATACTGTTTCTTGTGTATGCAATAATAAACATTGGTGGAAAGCAGGAACGCGTAAGCGTAGGTGATGTAGTACGGGTAGAGTACCTGGGAGAAGAGGACGGCAGTTTGGTCGACTTGGAGTCTGTGCTGGTGGTGGACGGTGACGACATGCGTGTGATGCCCGATAACTTGAAAGAGATCAGGGTCGCAGGTGTCGTTGTAGGTGAGGAACTCGGGGACAAGATAAGAGGTTTCACATACAAGCCAAAGACCAGGTCGAGAAGGCGTTACGGACATCGTCAAATGTATTCATTGGTGAAGATTGAATCAATCTCAGGTCCTGGTATCGATATGTCGGATAGCCAGGTTGGTAGCAGTGCGGATTCTACAACAAGTACAGTTATGGTTGTAGACGGAGATTAGGAGGCAGGTATGTCTAAGACTAAAGGTGGAGGATCTACCAAAAACGGAAGAGACAGCCAAGCACAGAGGCTTGGTGTGAAGGTGTTTGACGGTACTTCCGTGAAGGCGGGAGCCATTATTGTACGCCAACGTGGCACCAAGTTTCATCCTGGTAACCATGTAGGCAGAGGGAAGGACGATACCCTGTTTGCTCTTGCTGACGGTTCAGTGAAGTTTGGCACTCGTAATGGGAGGCATCTGGTAGACGTCATCTGAGCGACGTTACCTGTATGTAACAGCACACTACCGTGTCAGTTTTCGTAGATGAAGCTCAGGTCCATCTTAAGGCCGGTGATGGAGGGGCTGGTGCTGTATCGTTTAGACGTGAGGCACATGAGGACATGGGGGGACCTGATGGTGGCGATGGCGGCAGGGGAGGCGATGTCTGGTTGGTTGCTGATGGTGGGCGGTCGTCATTGGTTGCCTTCCGGGATCACCCGTTTCAAAGAGCCCAAGATGGGGCCAGGGGTGGAGGGAAAAAAAAGCATGGTAAAAATGGTGATGATCTTTATGTAGCTGTTCCGGTGGGGACAGTGATACGTGATTTGCAGGGCTCAATTGTATGCGATCTATCCAGTATTGGTGATATATGGCTTGGTGCCCGTGGAGGACGGCCGGGAAGGGGTAACGCCAGATTCCTGACAAATGCCAGGCGTGCTCCTCGTTTTGCTGAGTTGGCTGAGCTTGGTGAAGAGCGTTGGTATGACCTTGAACTTAAGCTATTGGCAGATATAGCCATAGTAGGATTTCCCAACGCCGGTAAATCTACCCTGATATCGAGAGTATCTGCAGCCAAGCCAAGAGTAGCTGATTATCCATTTACTACACTTGAGCCTCATCTGGGGGTAGTAAAAGTATCGTCAGATACTTATGGGGGGTATGACGATTTTGTAATTGCAGATATTCCAGGTATTATACCAGGAGCTGCTCAGGGCCGTGGATTGGGGCTGAAGTTCTTGCGTCATATCGAAAGGGCATCTATACTGCTGATTCTGATCGATATGAGCAATACGGCTGAGATGTCCCAAGCTGACCAGCTAAATGCCATTTTGTTCGAGTTGGAGCAGTACAACCCATACCTTTTGGAGCGCCCCCGCTTGGTCGTTGGATCACGGATGGATATGGCAGGTAGCAGTGTTGCCACAGATAGCCGGATAGAGATGGCTATATCCTCAGTCGTCGGGCGGGGGATCGATCAAATGCTGTTTAGATTGAATTCCATGCTGAAGGAGGTGCGTTCGTCTGCAGTGTCATCCGCAACGGGAGATACAGTAGCCCCGGCATCTGGAACGGCTTTAGTACCAGGAGCTATTCCCGGCCAAGTTTCGGCTACTTCCACTCCTATTGATCCCGTCAATCATGTAGTCATTCATCGTCCCATGCCGGACGGTATTATGATTAGCAGGGGCACAGATGGGATATTTACCGTATCGGGGCGCAATGTACTTCGAGCAGTTTCACTCACTGGTCTTGATGATACCGATACGGCAATATATGTATCGCGCAAGCTTGATAAGCTGGGTGTCGACAAGGCTCTTAAGAAGGCTGGCGCCAAAGACGGAGATATAGTCAGGATCGGCGACATTGAGTTTACCTATTATGAAGAGGGGAGTGTGGCTGGCAGCTCCTCTCCCGCTACGACCAGAAAGCGACAGTCAGGTGGATAAAAATCCCATAGACGAAACCGATCTGCCAATACCTACCGGCCGACCAGGAGACGACGGTCAGGTGAATAAGGAATCAGGTAGTTCCCAAAGTGTAGTGGTCAAGGTAGGGTCGTCATCTGTCACTACAGAAAGTGGCGAGATATCAATGGAAGCTATCTCTAAGTTGTGTGGCGAGATTACTGGCGCCATTAACGAAGGCCATCAGGTGATTTTGGTAAGTTCTGGTGCGATTGCCTCCGGCCTGTCGTTTCTTGGCTTTCCTGTCCGGCCGAACGACATTGTGACTCTTCAGGCTGTGGCATCCGTAGGTCAACGTAAGCTGATGCAGGCATACGGTGATGCATTCTCCGAAAGGGGAGTAGTGGTAGGCCAAATTTTGCTTGGGTCTCTGGATTTTGCCAATCGTGCTCAGTATCTGCATGCACGCCGCACTTTGGCCAAAATGCTTGAACTTGGGATATTGCCTGTAGTAAACGAAAATGACGCCACATCGGATGACGAGATACGTTTCGGTGATAATGACCGCCTGGCTGCGCTTGTGGCTCATATGGTATCTGCAGATTTGCTGGTGCTCCTTACCGATACGCAGGGACTGCATACCGGGGATCCAAGAGTTCATGAGGATGCTTCTCTGATTGAAGAGGTTAGGGAGATCAATGAGGCATTGGAGTTGCTGGCAGGCGGACCGGGTAGTGCCTCCGGTTCTGGCGGTATGGCATCCAAGTTGCAAGCTGCGAAAATAGCAACGTGGTCAGGGGTGGAGACTGTTATAGCTGATGCGAGTTTGAGCAATGTTCTGAAAATGTGCGTCAATCGTACTGCTGGGGTGGGCACGGTATTCAGGGCACGCTCCAAGCTGCTTTCAGCGCGTAAATTGTGGATAGCTTTTGCTGTGCTTACTTCCGGCACTCTTGCCGTGGACAGTGGAGCAAAAGAGGCAATTGTCAATATGGAGGCATCTCTCCTGAGTGCCGGCGTTAAAGATGTGCGTGGCGTATTTGGCGAAGGAGATGCTGTGGAGATAGCAGGTCCTGACGAGAGGGTGTTTGCCAAGGGACTTGTCTCTTACGGATCCAGGGAGATCGAGAGCTTTGCAGGGAAAAACAGCCAGTTGTTACCCGTGGGGGTATCACCTGAAATAGTCCACAGGGACGACCTTGTTGTTCTGGAGTAACTTTGTGGGATGGCAACCATCCCGTTGTAATCAGCTAAACTGTTAATAGCTATGCTCAATTCGACAGATAACGATACAACCAAACAGTATGGTGTGCGGGCCAAATCAGCGTCGCGCGAGATCGCTCGCTCGCCAAGTACTTTGAAGAATGATGTTCTGTGCAGTGTAGCAGACCTCATCGAATCGCATGAACAAGATATATTGTCGGCAAATACTGCTGATGTAGATCGTGCTGCAAGAGACGACCTCCCTGAGGCTCAGCTCGACAGGTTGAGGTTGGATCATCCTAGGGTTCAATCAATGGCAGCTGGGTTGAGAAAGCTCTGTTCTCTGAGTGATCCAGTGGGTGAAGTAGTAGAAGGCTGGAGACTTCCCAATGGGTTACAGGTAGAACGAGTCAGGGTTCCTATCGGTGTAGTGGGGATAGTCTATGAGAACCGTCCGAATGTTACCGCCGATGCAGCCGGGCTCTGTTTGAAGTCAGGCAATTCAGTGATACTGCGTGGATCATCCAGTGCCATTGAATCTAACCGCGTTATTGTAAGTACCATAAGAGAAGCACTGGAGGCTAATGACCTACCGAGTGATTGTGTGATACTACTGGAAGACCCTAGTTATGAGACGGCCAGAGAGTTTATGCGGATGAACGAGTATGTCGACTGCCTGATCCCAAGAGGAGGGAAAGCATTACTCCAGTCTGTCATGGAGAATGCCACTGTCCCGGTGATAGTGGACGGTGATGGCAACTGCCATGTGTATGTAGACAAGTATGCCGACATTGATATGGCATTGAAAATACTGGTAAACGCCAAGACCCAGAGACCCGGTGTATGCAATGCTGCTGAATCGCTGGTCGTCCACTCTGCTGTTGCCAGTAAGTTCCTTCCGATTGCATCAGAAACTCTACAGGGGGTGGAACTGGTAGGTGATTCCAAGGCTCAAGCTTTAGTACCCTCAATGGGTCAGGCTGCCGAAGAGGACTTTTTCACAGAGTACCTCTCTATGAAGATGTCGGTAGCTGTAGTCGACAGCCTTGATGAAGCTATATCGCATATAAACAAGTATGGTTCAGGTCACTCGGAGGCGATAGTAACAGACAACGTCAATGCTGCTGAGCAATTTCTTCGCGAAGTGGATGCAGCTGCCGTTCTTGTCAACGCCTCGACCAGGCTGGTAGATGGTGGAGAGCTTGGTCTCGGTGCTGAAATAGGTATATCTACGCAAAAGCTTCATGCCAGAGGACCTATGGGGCTCAGAGAGCTGACCTGTGTAAAATGGGTCATGAGAGGGAATGGGCAGGTGCGTACATGACCGATTCCGCTGGAGTAACCAATCCGCCTACAGCTACCGGATTGCAAAATAATACCGAACCGATCTTCCAGTCGATTGAAGAGGTATCGTCGCAGCTTGCCTCTGTGGGATATCTTTCCGATGAGGCTATATCATCAGTGGTATACCTTGCCGATCATCTATCCAAGCCGGTCCTGGTAGAAGGTCCCGCAGGAACCGGAAAGACGGAACTTGCTAAGTCAGTAGCTACTGCTGCATCGGCTAAATTGCTCCGGTTGCAGTGCTACGAAGGGCTGGACGAGTCGAAGGCGCTTTATGAGTGGAACTACCGAAAGCAGTTATTGCGCATCCAGGCTGAGCGTGTGATTGGATCTGACGACGACGCTCAACAGGCAGATAATTCGTGGTTCTCACTTGAAGGTGATATATTTTCGGAGGAATTTCTCCTGGAAAGGCCGCTACTCTCTGCAATCAGGGAAAGCGGGAGGGTTGTGTTATTGGTAGATGAGGTAGACCGGGTTGAGCTTGAGACAGAGGCGCTACTTTTAGAGGTGCTCTCTGAGTACCAGGTCAGTATACCCGAGATGGGTACAGTGACAGCATCACGGATCCCAATGGTATTTCTAACTTCAAATGGTACAAGAGAATTATCAGAGGCGTTGAAGCGCAGATGCCTATTTCTTTATTTGGATTATCCGGATATAGAGAGGGAAAGGAAGATCATCGTCTCTCGTGTACCAAGTATTACGACTGAGTTGGCTGATCAGATAGCACGCATAGTAAGATCGCTTCGCGAGATGGACTTAAAAAAGGACCCCTCCGTGTCGGAGACCATAGATTGGGCGCGCACACTGGTACTCCTGGGGATAAAGAGCATAGATGAAAATGTTGTTGGTGATACGCTATGGGTGTTGTTGAAGTATCGTAGCGACTTAGAAAAGGCAGCCAAGGAACTCGGCATACCGCAGAGTGGTGTAGCAAGGATTGGTGCGACGCATGATGGTACTGCAAGGGATGGCAAAAGGTAGCACGAGCAATGGCGACTTGGTTAATCGCATATCGGTAAGGGATGGTGCCATAGAAGGCTGTGCTTGAACTTCTCACTACCTTTGTAGAAGAGTTGCGCGAAGCGGGGTTGCCGGTATCTGCTACGGAGTCAATAGATGCCGCCAACGCACTGCACCAGATTGGTCTGGAAAATCGCGATGTCTTGGAAAATGCTCTCGGCGCCACTATGTGTAAGTCGCACTCACACTGGAAGGTATTTAAGACTACTTTTGAGATCTTTTTTGCCAAAATATCCGAGGAGAAGTTACCTGGTGACGAAGAACAGGAACGATCTCTGCTGCGTGATATTGATGGCAGTGGATTGCTACGTTACCGCCAGAGCGGCAACAGCCTCCTCGAAGCGAACTTGAGTCTCGATAGACGTGATAATGGGATGTCTCCTGACTCTCGCGACTTGGCACAGGCGGCGCTGGAGGCATTGCTCTCCGGGGATGATAATTTGATTAATATGGTCGCTCGTTATGCCGTACTGAGATTTGCGGGCATGGAACCAGGAAGACCGGTCGGTGGTACGTACTACTTATATCGTACACTGAGAGCACTTGATTACGATAATCTTGCCGCCAAGATAATGGATTTGGAGCGCGCATCTGCCCCAGGGGGTGTGCTGTCTCCCTTGCAGGAGAGGCTGGCCAGGGATGAGCATAAGTTTCATATAGAGAAACTTCGTACGGCTATTGAGGATGAGATTCGCAGGCATTTGATTGCCGACCGTGGTGCAAAGCCATTGGCACGCTCGATACGCAAACCGCTTCTGGAGGATGTAGATGTCATGCATGCATCGCGAGAGGAATTGGAGGGAATGCGCAAGGCGATCCAGCCATTGTCACGTAAGTTGGCCGTGCGACTGGGTAGGAGAGATCGTCATATCCGCAAAGGTATTCTTGATTTTCGTGCTACCATGCGTCAGTCACTATCAACCGGCGGGGTGCCCCTGCTGCCAAAGTTTCGTTCTCCAAAGCCGTCCAAACCGGAGATAGTTATCCTGGCTGATATATCGGGATCGGTTGCCACCTTTGCACGTTTTACACTGCAGCTTTTGCATGCTGTTGCATCGCAGCTCAAGGGGGTACGCAGTTTTGTCTTTATAGATGGAATTGACGAGGTAACTGATTTATTGGCGGGCCACGAAGATATTGCAGAGGCCGTTAGATTGGTCAGTACCGAGGCTGATGTTATGTGGGTTGATGGCCATTCAGACTACGGCCATGCATTTACAGTGTTTTTGGAGAGATGGGGTGAATCTGTGGGGCCAAGAACGACCTTGCTTATACTTGGTGATGCCAGAAACAACTACCATGCTCCGCAGTCTTGGGTCATGCAAGACTTACGCAGGCAGGCCAGAAGCATATTTTGGTTGAATCCCGAGCCGAGGTCTTACTGGGGCACAGGAGATTCGGCTATCTGGGAGTATGCCATTTACTGTGATACAGTAGTAGAGTGCCGCAGTCTTAAGCAATTGGAGAACTTCGTCACAGAGCTTGCCGGAAACGGCAGATTGCCCAGAGGGCACTCTTCTACTGGACGGATTGCAGGCTGATAGATGAGTTCAATGGCTGTGGAATTGGCGGGCAGATATACTGGGTAAGTTTGCAGTGCTAGCAAGCGAAATCTTCGTCGTATACCGTATTATTGGGCCCGGCTGTTCCCTGCACCAGAGTAGGAGTTCCGTTTGCGTAGATGTAAGGAGCTGAACAGTGATTTTGCCAGGAAGAATCGTATGCTCCCGCCACCCAGAGGGGGCCGCCCGGGTTGTAGCTACCTGCTATCTCCGGCCATTGAACATAGGTAGAGTATATGCCCGGCGTGACTCCCTCTGCCTTAAAGGCCATGAGCATACCCTGGATCACCTCCATGTTTATATTTAAGTTGGTAGACCAAGTGCCGTTCCCATTACTTGGCCAGCTACCCGTAAAGCCGCCGGCCACCTCTACATCCAGCCACCATACAGGAGAGGATGCATTAGATGATGCCGCATAGGAGAGTGCTTGTGTTGCTGCAGCATATCCGAAATTGGCCGCCTCGCAGTACCAGTTACCGGATGATTGCGGGCAGTTGCCAAAGGGTCCGTTTGTATCACCCAGATCGTTGGAGGAGCTTGGAATGTTTACGTTTATGTAGTTTTCATGGGCATATCCCGCCCAAGTTGCCTCTGATCCCAGGCATGGATTCTGGCTGTTGGCCGTTCCTCCTGTCACGCCCACTATTGCTATTGTGTAGGGCTTGGAGGGATAGGGGTTACCGCACTGGGGCCAGGATATATCGTACCCGAAACTACCCGATGGATAGGTTAAACGTGACGGCGGATCTCCGTTACCGGGTCCCTCTACGACGTTTACCGCTACGGCACCGGGTGCCAGTATTCCGCCGGCCGAACCTCCGTATTGAGCGGTGCCAAAGTTCATGATTCCACCGTTTGCCATCGCCACCCAGTATCCATTCCCACCTGGTGTGGAAGCCATTGAGGTGACAGGGGCGGACAGCTTAGCGCTGAACTGTCCCTGTGATTTTGCATCTCCAAAGTTAAGTACCTGGCCACCGCTTGTAGTAAGCCAATAACCATTACCTGTAGGCGTGGAGGTAATGGCTACTATTGGCGTCTGTGCGCTGATACCAGGACTCAGTGCTGATCCGTAGAACGTGGCATTGCCGAAGGTGTATACATTGCCGGTCTTGTCGGTGAGCCAGTATCCCCCTCCGGATGGGGTAGGGGCAAATCCGGTGACAGGACTGGGCAATGGGATATTATCAGACGGCATTGATCCGTAGAAAGGAGCGTTGAAACTAAATACCTGTCCACCGGTGGTGGCTATCCAGTATCCTCCCGTATTCTGGTCAGGCTCTATTGCCACTGCGGGGTGCCGGAGCGGTTTTCCGGCCATTGACCCATAGAAATGAGCGTCGCCAAAAGCGGTGACCTGGCCGTTCTGCTGTAGCAGCCAGTATCCTTTTTGGTCAGGAGTGGCAGCCATTGCAGTTACCGGCGATGACAGCTTTTTACCGGCGAGTGAGCCGTAAAACGGCACTCCTCCGTAAGTGAGTACATTTCCGAGGTTGGTTGTTATCCAGTATGAAGGTATCGGTGACGAGGTAGTGGTAGATGAGGTCGAAGCAGTATAAGAAGAAACAACGGCTGCTGCCAATGATGCCTGGTTGGGTAGGTTATTCGCAGTAGTACGTACTCCGGCAGGTACCTCAGCAGCCAACACCTGCATCAGTACGACAAATGTTACCATGATGCTGAGCCATGCTATTTTTGCTGATTGTAGTTTCATGGTCGACCTACGTAGGGCTCCCTTTCTCGTTATCATACATTATACAATTATGCACCTATATGGTGCATATGACAATAGTAACTTCGTATGGTTTGCTAAGAATAAATTATTAAGCGGGGTTAAGCTGGTCAGATCTATATTATAAATGGTGGATGTTGACGCTGTCGCGAGTTGTCGTCATGCCAAATAGCACCTTGACTGCAGTAGAAGCAGCCACATAATTTCAATAATAACATATAAACTGTTATGCGGTACATAGTCACGCTCTGAGCATCTCAGCCACCTGGAAAGCCAGTTCAATTGATTGCCTGGCGTTCAATCTCGGGTCGCAGGTAGTGGTATAGCGCAGATGCAGCTGGTCTTCTGCCAGGTCATCCAGACCGCCCAGGCATTCAGTTACGTCATCCCCGGTGAGTTCAATATGCATTCCACCAGGCCAAGTACCAACTTCTCTATGTGCGGCGAAGAATCCTTTTATTTCCTGCAATATGTCATCAAATCTTCTCGTCTTACGACCACTTTCTGCGGTTATGGTGTTTGCATGCATAGGGTCGCATGCCCATACAACTGGGAGCCCCTCTTTCTTTATTGTTTCCAGTAAGGGAGGTAGCACGTCTTCTATCCTGGCGTGTCCTATACGGGTAATAAGTGTCAACCTCCCGGGAGTCCTTTGTGGGTCGAGTTTGTCACAGAGCGCGACCAGTTCATCGGGTGTGACTGTATGGCCTATTTTCATCCCGATCGGATTGGTAATACCAGATAGGTACTCTACATGAGCTCCATTAAGCTGACGGGTACGTTCACCAACCCATAGCATATGAGCAGAGGAATCGTACCACGAGCCACTGAACGGATCACTCCTGGTAAGCGATTCTTCGTAATGGAGTATAAGAGCTTCATGGCTTGTATAGAAGTTCACCCGGTGAAGCGATTCCACCGAATCCATTTCTATACCACATGCCGATATAAATCGTAGTGCCTGGTCAATTTCGTTGGCTATCTTGTTGTAGCGTTTCCCCTGTTTTGAAGAGGCTACGAACTCAAGATTCCATGAGTGTACATGCGATAAATCGGCAAAGCCACCACTTGAGAATGCATTCAGTAATGTAAGGGTCGCGCTGGATTGGTTATACGCCGATATAAGGCGTTCTGGATCAGGTGTGCGTGACAGCAGGTCAGGCAACTCACAATTGACCATATGTCCGCGGAAGGCTGGCAGGTCAGTGCCGTTTACTCTTTCAGTAGGCGATGACCTTGGTTTTGCGAATTGGCCTGCTATCCGGCCAACCTTTATTACCGGAAGCCCGGCAGCGTAGGTGAGAGCTACTGCCATCTGCAGTATCACCTTGAGCTTGTCACGTATTGCCTTTGCAGAGAACTCATCGAATGATTCAGAGCAGTCTCCAGCTTGAAGTAGGAATGCATTGCCTGTGGAGACCCGCGCCAATTCATCTTGCAGGCGGTGCACGTCAGCAGGCATGACCAATGCTGGCATAGAGGAGAGCCTGGTGGTTGCACTTTCCAGCGCATCTAGACTTGGCCATTCTGGTTGCTGTGCGGCAGAATACAATTTCCAGCTCGATGGCGACCACTCTTTGCCGTCTGGTTCCATTATTTTGCCGGAAACCAGTTTACCTGCTGTCTTTGCTGTGTGTTTGCCTGCTGTCTGCAGGTTGGCGACATTCTCTTCATGGTCGAAGCCCGGAGCTTGTGGCTCTGTCTGGGTCATTTTCCTATCATGGACGTGAAGAGTTCCAAGTGTTCTTCTACCATCCGTCGTGAGGAGAAGTAACCTTCCACTGCTTCGCGACACTGTCCGCGTTCTATCGTGTCTACTTTCTGCAGGGCGGCAACCATCTCATCTTCGTCTTGGCATAAGAACCCGGTTACGCCATGGTTCACTACTTCAGGTGTGGATCCTTCAGGGAAAGCCAGCACCGGTGTTCCACAGGCCATTGCCTCAAGCATAATCATGCCAAACGGTTCGTTCCACCGTATAGGGAAGAGGAGCGCGGTGGCATTTGCCAGTAGCTCCAGCTTTTTCTGGTGCTCCACTTCACCCAGATAGACGGCGTCGCTGCCAAGAAGTGGTTCTACCTGCTCGTGGAAGTACTGCCTTTCAGGGTCTTCTCTCATCTTCGCAGCCAAGAGTATTCGCATGCCTGCCTTCCTGGCTATGGCGATGGCCCTGTGTGCCCCCTTTGCACCAGCCATCCTGCCCAAGAATAGTACGTAATTTCCATTGCGGTCGCCCTCTCCATCGCCGAATGGGAACTGGCTGGCATCAAGGCCATGATGGATTACTCGAGCTACCTTTAAGGAGGGGAGAGGCGCAAGCTGTGCGCGTGAGATGGCAATGATAGATATCCGTGGAGACAGATATGAATAGAGATCGCTCAATTCTTCGCTCAGCGGTCCATGAATGGTAGTCGCTACAGGTACATTAGGGAATCTGTCTGAATAAAAGGGGCCGAATACGGTATGGTCATGTATGATGTCTTGATCAGCCAGCGCTTTGTAGCCATGGATAGCAT
>JAJZWU010000038.1 GCA_021846515.1 Actinomycetes bacterium | reverse complement strand
GCCGAAATCAACAAACTGGTCCGTGAGATGGCCGATTTCAGAAATCACCGCCATGCTCCCGACGGTATGCCGATGTACACAAAGCAGAGCGCCTGATCGGCATTGCGCAAAAGACATCCCAGTCGCTTGGGAAACGTTCAGGCACGCTTGTCTACATAAATAGGATCTGGACGATCACCTGCAGATACATTCTTGGCCGAGGTGAGATTGTTCAGGGTAGCCAAAGAGACTCCCACACCGTCTCGCATCTCGACAACAGTGCTCTCAAGCAGTCTTATACGCGCCAACATGGCTTCAGCTTTGACTGAACCTCCACGGGGTTTCACGTACAGCAATCCAATACCGCCGCTCTCAATCATGGATGTGGGTCATTCCATGGATTCGCCAACGTGACGCCAGTGGCATCGAAGTCGCCAGTATCCCGGGTTGCAAGGCTCGCCTCACGCGATACGCAGATAGCTGCGATCTGCGCATCGGCTGTAGCGATTGGATGACCTATCTCTTCGCGACCTGCAACGATATCGCCATATCGTCTGGCAGCACGAGCGTCAAAGGGGATTATCATATCTTCAAAGTCGGTGAACACACTCGCCGCTGTCTCAAGCAATCGATCGCGACGGTGGCCATCAGGCAGTCGAGCTATACCGTATTCGACTTCGGCAAGTGTGATAGCGGTTGTGTGCAGTCGCCCAGCGGCGGCGATCCACGTAACAACCTTCGGGTCGGGTTCGTCGCGCATCATCTCAGAGACCACATTGGTGTCGATGATAATCATGAAACTTCCGGTATGTTAGCCGCTCGAGGCATGTCATGCCGAAGGGGAACCTCTAGCTCAACCCCACCGATTGCAGCGAAGCGTTCGCGGATCACTTGAGCCAGATTGAGCCGCTCATCCTCCTGCACAGCGACCGCGTCGGAAAGGATGGCGCGAACCTCAGCTTCCATTGACCGTCTATGGTTAGCCGCCCGGACTCTAAGGCGGCTCACTACGCTCTCATCTAAATCACGCACGCTAATTGCGGCCATATCAGTTACCTCCTGCCATATCAGTTACCTCCTGATAGCAATGATAGCACATAATGTACTTGATGGTATGGTGCCGTTGCAAATGGGTATAACCATTCAGCACCCCAATCTATCGCCGGTTGAGAGGGCGCGCTGTAGCAAGGTCATGGAGATGGCTGGGGTGGTTGCAGTTCGGGTTGAAAACGCCTGAATTCGATCAGGCTTGAGATTCAGACTGGAAACCCTGATCGCCGCCGTCGGCCGGAAGCCATAGGCAGCTGGTGTCTATGGAACTGTGATATAATACACCCATGACAACCGTTGCTTGGACATTGGTAGGGCTAATAGGCGCTATGCTTGGACTTATCGCGGCATTTATGGTGAGCTTTATGTCAATGATGAAGGGCGAAATGGGCAACCTGCATACTGAAATAAATACGTTGCGGTCAGATATGAATGCACGGCTGGATGCCCAGAACGCCAAGATCGACACCCAGAACGCCGAAATCAACAAACTGGTCCGTGAGATGGCCGATTTCAGAAATCACCGCCATGCTCCCGACGGTATGCCGATGTACACAAAGCAGAGCGCCTGATCGGCATTGCGCAAAAGACATCCCAGTCGCTTGGGAAACGTTCAGGCACGCTTGTCTACATAAATAGGATCTGGACGATCACCTGCAGATACATTCTTGGCCGAGGTGAGATTGTTCAGGGTAGCCAAAGAGACTCCCACACCGTCTCGCATCTCGACAACAGTGCTCTCAAGCAGTCTTATACGCGCCAACATGGCTTCAGCTTTGATACGCTCTTCTGGGGTCATCTCGCCTCTGCCTGGTCCTCCATTGTATGGAGAAGGCCACTCTCCCTGCCCACTGATAGCCAACTCAAGAGCGTTCAAATACGACTCCAACCCCGAGAGAACCTCCCGCCAAGACGATTCCTGCTGACTCTGCATATTTATGGCCTGAGCGCTCACACTCATCTCAATGTCCATTCCAGCCAGAAGTCCGAGTAGCCTGACCCAGACAATTGAACCACCACAGCGCTATCCTCCCGCTACGGCGATTCTGCCCTGGCTACCCAAGTAAGCTGCGGTATCCAGGTTGGTGGAACTCGTTGGGTCGCCTGCGGGAATAGAGGCATCCTGCCCCAAGGCGGCCACCCTGAATGCATCGGCAAGCTGCTTGACAAGCGCCTCTACAGCTCGCAGGCGCTCCAGATCCTTATGTAAATTGACTTGAACAAGCTCACCGTGAATATACGTATACACACGATAGAGGTTGGCGGCGCCCTCCCATACATCCAACCGCAAGCCGTCTCTCAACGCTACAATCACGATCTCCTGGGCATTTACAAGATGGTCGTTTATGCTCTTAAAATCCCAGGGCTGCGGCTTCTCCATCTCGGCATCGGCAGTAGCAATATCCAGCAATAGCTGATCATAGAGCATGACCACCCTTTGAGCAGGAGTAGCAGTCATGATGGCTTCACGTAAATATCTGTCTGATATAGATCCTGAGCCATTGCGACCGTATACGCTACCGTACATAGCCCCACTCAATCATACACATTCACCACACCACCTACTATACACCACATCACCGGAACTTACATCTACCAACCTAGAACCCCGGCAACTGAGCCAGAGAGGCTGAAAGCATGGATCCCTGGTTCTCCAGAGAGCCGATAGTGGCCTCCATCTTTGAAAACTGCGCTTCAAGCGAGTTCTTCTCTTGAGCAACGATCTGCTGGTAAAAGGCAATCTGCGGATCGAGACCGGTAGATTGTTGCTGCAAATTCTGTACAGTAGTCGTAACCGATCCATTGATAGGACTGGATGCATTGTACATCTGGCTGGAAAGTTGCTGAGCTACTCCCTGAACATAGCTGATATTGGTGGATATTGGATAGGTGAGGGTAGAGGGAGCAGTAATCTGTAGATCCAACCCAGCAAGCTGAGTATTGCTGGTCGGGAACGCCAGGTACTGGCCAGTACCTGTTCCGTAGACATCCGTACCATTCAAGTCAATATAACCCGCAACATTCTGACCTGCATAGTTATAGATGGTATTGGCTGCCGCTGCAAGCCCGGTAGTACCCGTACCGGAGGCAGTTGAGGAGAGTGAAAAGCCAGCAGAGCTGCCATATGAGTTGGAAGTCACCTGTAACGCATACCCAGAGCTCGTATCTACCACTTGAGCGGATAAGGCCATACTCTGGGAGGCAAAGGTCTGGTTCAAGCCCTGTGCTATAGCAGATAGTGTCTCACCGGCAGTGGTAGAGTAAGTAGCGGTAGCGCTCCCACTCCCTATCGTCAGGGTCTCAGCAGTAGAGACAGTAGAGGTAGGTGAGGAATAGTACTCATTACCGGTATCTGTTGCCTGCAGCGCAGGCTGTGTGACAGTCAGGGCGTACGTTCCAGGTTGAGTCTGGTTGGAGGCGTATACCAGGCTGATCTCGCCGGCGTACGGTGATCCCGAGGGGAGCTGGATGCCCTGCTGAAAGAGGGCCGCCACCTGTTGAGGATTGGTGCTGAACTCGGACTCAAAGGTCGTCTTGTCAAAACTTATCGTACCGTTGGATGTAACCGATATCCCTGCTGCAAGTGCGTTTCCAAGATTCGATGCACCACCGTCACTGGCAAAGGTGGACAGTATCTGGCTTTGAATGTTGTTCAGAATTGCATTTCCCATGAGAGGACCGGCAGTCTTGGTGGACTCGTTGTAACCAGCGTATTTCTGGATATCACTGAGTACCTGGTTTGCGTCATTGACCAGATTCTGTACCTGAGTCGCCTGACCGGCCGCATTGGGAGATACCGTGATCGTAGCACTTCCAGTACCGGCAGCCGTTACGTTGGTGCCCGGCATTACATTCTGAAAAGTATCTGTCTGCGAGGATAGCGTATAGCCGGACGACCCACCTACAGATAATTGGGCGTTTTGAGCCGATTGGATGATATTCATATTTCCCAGCACAGTCCCAAATGGGTTATAGGTATCTGCGCCACTGAGAGGAACGGTAATCTGCCCGTCAGTTCCAGTGGTGCTGGACGCAAGCTGCAGGATATAGGCTCCCGACGAAGTCTCGACTGCAGAAGCAGTGATACCGGCATTGGCATTGTTGATATTACTTACAACGTCACCAAGCGATCCGTTCCCCAAAGAGACATTGGTTGCGCTGACCGTGCCAGTGGTAAGCGACGCTGTTGGACCATTGGGACCAGTTTGGCTACCGAATTTTGCTTCTATATAACCACCGCTGGAATCTCCAGAGGTTAGTTGCACCTCTCCCCCTGCAGAAATGTTTGTACTCGCACTGGAACCAATCGTATTGGAATAGCCGTCCACATTCACTATCGCATTGACACCACTTACGGTAGTCCCGGCCACGCTGCTCAAATTTAGCGCAGTAAGAGCGGTAGATGATGTATTTACCTCAAGCGTGTTTATACTTCCCTGATTATTGGTGGCTATAACCAATTCGCCAGATGAGTTGAGGGAGAAGTTGACCAGGATACCTTGTGCAGATGCCAATGAGTTGAGATCAGAGACGATCTGGCTGGGAGAGAGCGTCGTACCGGTAGAAAGTGTAAGTGAATATGCAGTGCCATTGACGGTTAGTCCCAGAGTATTGTCCGAAGTGGTAAAGGACTGGGATGCCAGTGCAGAGGTGCCGGTAATAGTAGCGGCCTGGGATGCCTGAGTAACTTGGATAGAATGGCTGCCGAGCGCAAGTCCAGACCCCTGTACCGCAGCCAGCCACTGGAATCCATAAGCCTCTGCCCCCTTGGAGAGCAGGTACTGCGAATCTGTTGTAATACTTGTACCGGTGGAGCTGACGGAGTTTTGCGATGCCAGGATCTCAGCCTGGGCAAGTTGGTTTATCGTGAAGCTTAGTGAGCCGGATGCTGCACCGGCTGATGATGTAGCGGTTGCCACAGACGTATCCGATGATGATGCGGTCATAAGATTCCACCCTGAGGAAGTAGACAGTGCCTGTGCCGCACTCTGAAAAGTGGCTATGTCCTTATTGATGGCCTGCCAATCTGATACCTGGGAGTTGATAGTTGACTGTTCATTCTGTAAGTTTGTAACCGGCAAATCATACGCTTGCAACAAGGCATCTATGACCGCCTGAATATTTACACCGCTAAGACCCGGTACCAGCCCACTTGTTTGGAACTGGGGCGAAAAACCTGCTGGACTCGTTATAGACATATTCCTGCCTCCCGAATTATTCTACATTCTATCTCACTATACACTACACTGTACCCGATACTCATAGCCCCCTGAGTACATGGCGACCTTGGAGAGAGGTGGAATGGTCCATCTCTCATATTCAACACAGACCATTCCACCCAACTCTCTCCATAACCTTCACACACATAAAGCCAAGATGACCGATACACTTAAGCGATCACATCTCGACCTCACGCGGATTAGATTAGCTTCAATATCAGCGACGGCGCAGTCTGTGCTTGAGCAAGCATAGCTGTACCGGTCTGCATCAGGATCTGGTCGGTGCTGAATGTGGTCATTTCCTGAGCCATGTTCACGTCCACCATTCCGGAGTATGCTGCCTGCAGGTTCTGGTTACCAACGGTAAGGTTGGAAACCAATGCACCCAGCTCGTTCTGCGTAGCGCCAAGAGATGACTCTATGGTGTCTACCAAGCTAAGTGCACTCTGTACAGCCGCAATTGCAGATGACGCAGAAGCCGCATTAGCTACAGACACCTCGGTAGTTGTCAGTGCCAACGCTCCTGTGGTGACTGCCGACACGCTGAAGCTAATCTGCTGGAATGCATTCCCGCCAGCCGCAACAGCTCCATTTTGCGCAAAAGCACCGACCTGGACCGTGAAGGTCTGGTTGGAGTTGAGCAATTGCGTAGTGCCGTAGCTGGTCGAGTTGGCAATCTGGTCTATCTGGCTCTGCAAAGCACTGAACTCCTGCTCATTCGCCTGCAACGACGTAGAGTCATTTGTAGCCGAGTTTGCAGAAGCCACAGCCAACTGATCCATAGTCTGCAAAATTGAGGTAATCTGGTTGAGCGCCCCAGTTGCAGTCTGTACCATAGCCGTTGTATCTTGCGCATTGGATATATCCTGCTGATAGCCGGTTGACTGGAAAGACAGTGCCTCCGAGGTCACGTATCCTGCCGGATTATCCGCCGCAGTCTGTATCTGCAAACCGGACGACAGCCGTGATATAGCCACGCTCATCGCATTATCTGTGCTGTTTAAGTTGTTGTAGGCCTGGATGGCCGACATATTTGTATTTACTACTAGAGATGACATCCATATCTCCTTTTATCTCTATTTTTCCTTCCCCCTTCCTTGGGGGCTTACAAAATAGTATACACTGATCCATGCGAAAATGCAATACCCACAAATGTCACTCCCGCATGACACCGACATGGGTAGCAGCTAAGTCTTACCCAGCCGCGCCGTACACCACATTGTGGTACATACGCTGCCAGACGACAGACTCAACGAAACTGCCGCACATCACACACATCAGTCTCTACTATCAGCTTTTATTATCGTCCAATTACCACTGAACCTTTAACACCGTATCCACATCCAGTCATATACCATGATACAGACGCTGAAGCTACTGAGCCCTATCCCTTTTCTACCAGCCAAGACAACCAGGGGGGATCAGAGGTGGTAGCACAAACGACCAGACCTTGTGCGGCAAAAAATTCCCTCACCGCTCTTCTCACGCCAAATCTACCTTCGGGCAGATCTCCGTCCAAATAACCATGACCTGCTATTACGCCGCCGGAACGGACTTTTGGAAACCAGCTTTCCAGATCCTCCATGACCGACTCATAGTCATGCCGAGCATCTATATACACGAAATCCAGGGAATTGTCAGCAATCAAGACTGCTGCCTCCCTGGATGTCATGCGCCATATCTCGCTACGACTCCCGTAAATACCCAGCAAGTCGACTACCTCTCGATAGATGTTATCCTGAACCTCTTGAGGCTGGTTTGCTGTATCCATATATACATCTTTATCTTGCTCTATCCATGGATCCACCGAAATAAGCTTCTGGCCTTCCCAGTGAGTCAGGATATGAGCAGAAAAAAGTCCTCTCAGGACACCCACCTCTACGGCCGTTCCCTTTAAGCCCCGTGCATTCAATACGAATGGCAATTCTTCCCTGCAGGGTACCGCACTCAAGCTACGAGAATACGTCCAACGGCACCATGGCACTGCCCCAGAAGCTGATTCAGGACATGGTGTAGACCTGGAGCTTCCAGCCATACTAAGAGGAGGGTAGACAAATGACGTTGTGCTACGTGCCGCCCTTCGTCCACCGGATGTCAGTTCAAAGAGAAGCGCTGAGGCCTCCTGTCCAATGCTGCCTGCCACAGCCGGCTCTATATTCAAAAGGTCTCTTCGCCTGGCGGCGAGCACGTTTGCTGCTCCGGGACCCAGCAGACTGTGCTGACCGGATGACTGCCCGATCTCCGTGGCAATGGCAACTCCCACCCCCTCATCATGAAGCATCTCTACAAGACCGTCCAGACATCCCGGAAATAAGCGAACCGGAGCCGCCATAAGAACTACCACATCACCGGAAGCCGCCCTCCATCCTTCCTGCCAAGCATGGAGTAAGCCAAACGGCTGAGCACACCGTATGATCTTGGCTCCACCGACAGCTGCCAGGACTCCACCAAGCTCAGAGCCGTCGTCGACCAAAATGACCTCGTCCTCGTTACTCAATCCAAAAGAAGAGAGAGCAGCCAAGCTGGCCAGCATGGGCTCAGGAGGGCCTTTTACAAGCGACAGCACCACAGACACACCCTGGCGTGAAGTCGAAAGAGGTGCTTCGGATGGTACGGTGCATATCTGGCCAAATGAAGCGTTGAACAGATGGAGCTGGGTAACCATTTTCTCAAGACGTTCCCTGAACGGCATACCAGGGAAATGCACTATCCTGGGAGAGGGATGAGGGTCTTCGTTCATGCTGTTCCATTCAGTGGATAGCCTGCCCATCTCCCCAAACCACTCGGTGGTATGGACCTGGTATTCACTCCCGAGAGCGAACAGGCAAGGATCATACCCAAGTAATGACATCATCGCAGCCTGCTCCCACCAGGGATGATATATGAACTCGGTCATCCCCCACACCTCTTCAAAAAACAAGACTGCTTGCGGCGATGTCCAGATTGCCATAACTCCACTGTTGATGAGAGGTAACTCCAACCCGGGCACATGGTGTTCGACGATCCACAGAAAGTGATCTCTGCTGATCGCATTTGCAATGTCTACCGTTGGATCTACAATCATGGCATCAGAATCGATCCATACGATCAAATTATATCTGTCCATCAACTGCCGTATCAACAATACCTTATGCCAAGCCGCAGGGCGATCAAGTACCATCGGCTGTTCGACGAGCACCAGGTCGTAACCGTGCAAGCGTGCATAGGTCTCATACATTGGCCTGGCCAGAGCCATCAGATCGGCATGAGCACCAACTCCAATAGAACAGAGTACCTTACGTAGTTCGCCAGCCATTATGTGTTTGTCCTTAATGTGGCCAGCCTTCGTGCTCTATCCACAGCATTGTGTGCAAACCGCACCCTGGATGCCACAAGCTCACGGAGATCCGCTGCGACATGGACACCTCCAGGAGACGTATGCTCTCTGGAATGCTCTGAGGACTGAGGCAAATTGGTGCCATTGTCATGGGAATCACTCAAGGTTGTCTCTTTTTTACTAATGCCAGCCAGTAATTCTGATGCTGCATCCAAGTCAGGCTCCAGCCAAGAGGCTCCTTCCGGATATGGCCAGCAGCCCGCCGGTACGGTACCCTGGACCGCCGGAACCTGGAAGACACCTGACGCATCGCTCCACTCCTCACGTACATGCCTGCCAGTGACTACCACTGGCACTCCTGCGGAAGCTGCAAGCATTAACGGCCAATCAAATCCAGTTGCCCGTCTAAGTGATACGTACATAACACTATTCTTCACCAGTGGCGCTATATCTGCCATATCTACCTGTCCGACAATAGCTATATCTTCCCTCCCACCTATAGTTCCCTCGATAGAGCGACGATCAGACGGCCTAAACACGCCGTTACTCTGAGCTATGACAAGCAAATAACGCCAGTTAGCGCCAGAAGAATCCGGAAATGCTTTCAAAAAAGCCTCGATAACCCCAATGGTATTGTTCATTTCCAATGGCGTGCGTACGTCAGCAACGTTAAGAATATACGCGATATTCTGGTCCACCCCAGCTACATGCAACAGATCCATTACAGCGGAACAACCTTCCCCGTTAACCATGCTGACATCCATACAGGTAGCGGCAACACCAGACAAGGGAAGCTTGATAACAGGTTTCGCAATCCCAGACGCTTCAACTGCACGAGATACTGCACGATAAGCTTGCTCAGATGGAACCCATATTTCGTTCATATACCTAAAGCCCCTGGTGACGTTGGCGGGCATCTCCTCAAGCGGCCAGTCAAAGCACCCTATGACATACCGTTCAAAGAACTTTTCACCACGCTCAACGGCAAAAGCAGGCATGGCATCAGGGTCGGAAAATATTATCACTACATCATGCATAGAAACATCTCCCCCAGCCAAGTCTCCCTTGCTCAATGTCCGCGCTGGAATAGACATAGTTCCAATTGCCTCAGATATATAGCTGAATACGATATTATCTGTTCGATAGTTCGCAGCAGGTGGTACAACGTCGACACCTCGAGAATGTTCCATGCCAACTTGGAACTCATTATTGACCGTCTTGTCGTCTTGCACCGACAACAAATCATCCATTCTTGTGGTCACTGAAAATTCGACTGAACGAGCATGTAGACTCTGATCGTCGAGCGTATCTGATCCTGCCTGTCTTGTGTTCCTGTCTAAGGTACCGCTTTCAGACAATACCACGTTGCCAGCGTTTCTCCTAAGCATCTTCTCAGATATCCCCCGTGAAAATATGGATGACACCATTCCTTCGGCGAACTCCACCGCTGCTGTCAACGAGTAATGCTGCTCAATATATGTCCTGGCTGTCTCTCCCTTGGCGCGTGCCTCATCTTGGTGCTCAAAGACATAGCGCATAATTTCAGCCGCTACATTGAGGTCGGGCTCCGCCCATCTGGCGCCTGTTGGGTATGGTCTGTCATCACGTAGCAACTCAGTATATTGCCAAGGAACCAGGTAGGAATTAGCGTCATTCATGAAGTCCAAGTTACCCGAATAGCCTGTGGCTATTACCGTCTTCCCTCGAGACATTGCATCTGCAAGTGGCAGGCCAAATCCTTCGGAGCGATGCAGAGAGATGTAACAGTCGGCTGCAGCTATCAGCGAATCCATACGCTCGTCTGTATAGACCTCATTGACTATAAACTTTATGTCATCCCTTCCTCTTGCAAGTTGTCTAAGACGCGCCAGACAGGACGACTTGTCTGCGTTGTTGATCTTCATAAGTAATATGGGACCCTCTCCAGGCTTAAATGCCCTTGTAAAAGCTTCGATGAGGCCATCTGGGTTTTTCCTGCTTACGTTGGAGAATGCGTCAAAAACGTTCAAGAAGATAAACCCCTGGGGAATACCCATGGACTCACGACCAAATAAGGGCTCACCCTTATTATGGAGGGGATACGGAAACAAATAAATTGGCGTAGATGGAGCAACCTTGCTGAAACTCCGGCGCTCAAAATCGCTCAATACCCATAACTCATCAATTTCCCCCAGCAATTCTTTTGCCTCCTTTGGAGGTTCTTCCATCTCCCAGTCCCATCTTGTAATCATGTATGCATTCTCACATCCTACCGATATACCCCTGGTTGCACAGTACTTCATCTGGTCAGGATTCATGCATATGATATCTACATGGGGCTTCTCGATACCACCCTCCTCGACATGATGTAAAGAGGTCGGTAGACTGACTTGATCGCTGCGTTTGAGTACATCAATAGAGGTACATAAAGTGCTATATCCGGCAGCCATAAATACCTCTGCTGTCAATCTGGCAGCTTTTCCAAGTCCGCTCGTTACTCCAAGCGGCCCTATAACATGTACGGCCGGAACACTTCTTTGCTTCGTGCCATACGGGGGGCTGTCTGAGGCCAAAGCTCTTTCGTTGGGTATATCGCTTGAGATAGATTGCTCAAGTGCCTTCCAATTCACCGTAGGTAGCATATCCCTGCTCAATACTCCAATAGCTTCACCGGAAAGCAAGGCATGAGAAGTCTTGTAGTTATCACCATCTCCAAGCATCAGGATCTCTCCCCTGTGATCGCTGTCGGCAGAACGAAACTCTTCCAGCCTCTCAATGATCGACTCCATCTGGCCAGCTTCTAATGTGAAATGCTGGTCCATTAGGGCGATGTTAGGGGAATCAGCCAGCTGACAGGCAAGGCGGTAGCTCTCCAGCCGTCCCAGATAATGAGAGTTCCTGTGCACCCTGATACCTGAACCGGTCGGCATGCTAAGTTTACTGGTAGAATCAGTAGAAGCATCGTCTACCAGTATTACTTCATAGGAGCCCGGTCTACAGTTACTTTGAATAGCCAACAGGCAATTGACTGTTGCAGTAGCGTCGTTATGACAATAGACAACTATGCTCATTTCCATCAATGCCTTGGAAACGGCGCCAGGAGAAAGAGCCTCCACGCTGGTGACAATATCTCGTAATAGATTACTAGCATCACCGGCATCGCCCACGACCTCTGCACTTCTGCTATCACCAGTGATATCCCTGTTGGAGGCATCTGGTAGGCTAGCCTCCTTGAGCACTGCCCTCAGAGCGACATATGCGTCATGATCTCCGAATGCATAGATGGGGCTTGCTGCAGCCAGCGCCCTTTCCAGCAACGGTAGTTCAATGTTGCGCGCCCTTTCCATTAGTGGATCATCTTGGGATATAATCCCCATGTCTCTAATCCTAAGTGACCATTCAAGTTCCCTGCCAATACTGAGGTGCTTGGCGACTATGGCCGCTGTAGCCATAACTTCGCTTGGTACGCCATGGTCACCGTTTTCCCCCCAGCGAACATAACATGCCTCCAGTACACCATCGGCTTTCTCGGGAGGCAACTGAGCCAACTGAGCCATGAAAGAAACCAGTGATCTGCCTTTTCTAAGCACAGATGCGACTTCATCCACGCTTCTACCGGATCGCTCCAGCGCATCGATCAGATCCCCCAAATGCGCGTCCAGCACCCCCTCTTCTGACAATGTCTTCAGCAATAGGTCTGATGCTTCCGAGTACCTTCCAAGGTCATAAAGAGCACGGGCCTTCATCCCCGAAAATTGGCTCGCGTGGTACTCAAACATATCATCGTCCACCTCCCGTTCACCGATGTTTTCCAACAGGGAGAGTGCCACTTCAGGCTCACCTTTTTGCAGTCTGATCGTAGCTTCAAGTACATTGGCAGTAACTGGATTGGAGGAGCACCTCCGCAATTCGTCTATCTGCTCAAGCGCCTCGTCCAAGCGGCCAAGTACCCTGAAAGCCTCTATGGCAGTACGCATACCCAGCCTCATAGTAGTTGGGTCCGTGGCAATTTTCACCGCCTCCAGAGCTATATCAACGGCCTCCTCAGCCTCCCCCACCATCGACTTTGATCTGGCCAGACTGATCTGCAGGTAAGACTCATCCCTGGAATCTTCCGGCACATCGGTCGCCTCTTTGATCTCTCCGGCTGCAACACGCACATTGCGTTCTGGTTTTGCCCGGCTACGTATAGCCTCATCCAGATAACCAACGTGCAAAAGACGTAACTTACTAAAAGGGACCAGAAAGGGTGCCCTCTCTGCGCTCTTATCTATCAGTGATATCTGCTCGTGTAAGCGACCGTGCCAATGGCACCTCAAACGGCGAAATACCCTGCATGCCGGATGGGTGAATGCAGATGTAACCCCGGTTCCTTCCAGATTATCGATATGGATGAGACAGCCTTCTATACTTGAAGGCATGTCCGAAAGAGACTGCCTAAGGGATGCCGGGGAACTGTTAACAACGCGTTCGTCCGCATCTACCCATAGTATCCATTGACCACGACACATCTCTCTGGCTGCATTTCTGGCCCTGGAAAAATCATCATCCCAATAGCCATCCACGACTGTCGCACCATATCTCCTTGCAATCTCTACGGTACTATCAGACGAGCCGGTATCGTAGATCACTATCTCATCAGCTATATTTGCCAGAGACTCCAGGCATTCCGGTAAATTCCGCTCTTCATCCTTGGTGATAAGGCATGCAGATATCAGCATAGGCAGTGACGATCTCGGCTGCTCGCCATGTATATCCTGAAATATCTGCCTATCGTGATCAATCTGCTCTCTGCGAGAACTACTCATCCAGGTGTTGCTACTATCACAATGTACAAAAGACCCCTTGGCGATCTTCAGCTTCCATCCTGATCCCGCAATACGCCTGAGCATATCCTCTTTCACGTATACAGACTCATAGATAGTACTATTGAAACCACCTACAAGTGCCTGACGCCGCAAGGCAACAACTTCAGGATCCAGCCACTGAGCCTCTTTAGACTGCCCACCATAATTAGCTGCCCAGCTACGAGAGAAATTGCGCAATGAGGTCAAATTGTTGGGATCATAAGTTACCTCTGTTACCAGTTGATCACCTGTAGCATTATTCGACATTGGCCCGACTGCACCAACCCTACTATCCTGCAAGGCATCAATAATATTAGAAAAAGCTACCGCGTCCATTAACGTAAGGCTGTCCATAAGGAGCAATATATCGTATAGCAACTCTTGGGATGCATCCAACACGCCATTCAAGAGGCTGGCATAGTTAGGCGTTCCAGAAGTTGCATGAAATCTATCGTTAGATGATACTGTGCCGCCAACTGCATCATTGGTGAGTGGCAGCGAACCGACAACGATGGGGGCATCGGCATCAGGCCCCAATCCTCCGTCAACTACCCTTACCCATGGATACAGCTTCAGACGCTTGATGGTCTCCTGGGCGGCACCTCCCAACTGTCCATCACGGATAAGTGCCACCAAGATGTCTCTGTCTCTGTCCAGGAACGAACTGAAGGAATCCAGGCATCTCTGCGTATAAGGCCAAGAGGACACCACATCTACGACTACCGCCACCAAGGGCCTGCTAGGAGCTGTAGACATACCTACAATCCAATACTCACTCTCAAAATTAGTTGCAAGTTCATACCAACTATCCGGTAAAGACTAGGTAGCCTCTCCAAAGCGCTTACGCAAGTGCTCAGGGAATGGATGATTGACTCTCTGCACAAGAATAACCACACTTGCTGAATCGGCTTTCATGTCCACACCATCTACATCTGTAGCGGCCATTTAGACGGCCTGTCCACAGCTCAATTCACTTGAAAATATTTCGCGCTCGTATGCCCTGTACTCCGGATGCCGTACGATACCGCTACCAGTTTTTACCACCCCACCATGGTATCATGTTCACTGTCCTGTCTCTTGCATACAGACCATCCAAACGCAACCGATCTACACAGGCATCCATCATGTGCAAATGGTATAAATGGTATGAGCATATCAAGACAACACAATAATTCCGACACTGATCGATACTGCTCCATCCTTGACTCGGGCGACCTGAGGGTTGCCATATTATTGTCATTGCCCCGACACTGAACTAATATTATCGGATGACTGGTGTCACTCATCCAAATGAAAACTCTTTAACTATACGCTGGGCAGGTGATCTCTACGCCCATCACAGCCTGGCTACCGTCTCACGAGAATTGATATGCGCACTGGCATCTATTGATGACTTGCACTTCATACTCGCACCTACCGATACCCCTCCCTACCCAGCAGACTCGACAACAAAACTGGCCGAGATACCGACCGGCTCAGGTGCATACGACATAGAGGTGCGCCACCGGTGGCCGCCAGATTTCATGCCGGAAAGCAAAAATGTACCACTGGTAATGATCCAGCCATGGGAATATGGCGGTATACCTGCTTCCTGGATTGATCCTATCCTAAGGCATGTAGCTCAAGCATGGGTACCGACCAGTTGGGTACGAGAATGCTATATTACAAGTGGGATACCGGGTGATCTTGTGGCGGTAGTTCCAAACGGTATAGATACATCCACATTTTCTCCAGATGGCAATAGGTATACACTATCCACACGCAAGACTACAAAGCTGCTCTTCCTGGGAGGTACCATCTTGAGAAAGGGAGCTGACATACTGCTTGATGCATATTGCCGTGCATTTAGCCCACAAGATGACGTATGTCTGGTAGTAAAGGTATTTGGAGCTGATGCAGTGTACAAAGGTGGCACCCTGGACGATGCCTTTCGCCGTGCCGCTGCCGACCCATCCCTTCCTGACATAGAGGTAATAGATGCTGACCTGGCCAGGGAGGAGGTTGCCTCGGTATATAGGGCATGTGACGCACTGGTATATCCATACCGGGGAGAGGGCTTTGGTCTGCCCATCGCAGAGGCTATGGCATGTTCGCTGCCGGTAATCGTTACCGGATACGGTGCCTGCCTGGATTTCTGTGATGAATCTCCTGCCTACCTGCTACCCTACTCTCTTCGGCCAATCTACCTGGAAGGGATGGCTCCATCTCCTGCCGGCTTCTGGTGGGCTGAACCGGATAAAGATGCCCTCATAGAAACGATGAGAAGGGTAGTTTCTTCCCTTGGAGAAGCCCGTGAGAAGGGGGCCGCCGGGAGAGACAGGATAGCCTCTGGGTTTACATGGGAGATGGCCGCAGAAAAAGCCTACGTTCTCCTAAGTAACCTCGCCGGTGGTGAAAAGGTAGATCATACTGCAGCCCCTCCCAGCTTGTCGGCCACGGTCTCGGCAAGAGGTGAGGACCCCGACAGTATATCGGCCGCCAGCCGCATATCATCGTTGGCATCCATTACCTCAAAAGCGCTGAGTGACCTAAACAGCAGGATAGAGCAGCTGAATAGCCATGTAACGCAACTCAACGATAACGTGTGCAGGATGCGGGAACAGCAACTCCTGCTGCTCTTGGCCTCAAAAGGGCAACCTAAAGATACATCTACAGGCATAACCACAGGTGATCTGGCCACTTGGCGCATCAGTTACTTGGAACAACATCTGTCCACAGCGCCCGAAGCGGATCACACTGCCGAAACTGCAGCGGACGCAGCTAAGAAAGCACCCGATGCGCAACAAGACAAAGCAGTCTCCACAAGTGGGGTGAGTGGACCGGTATTCATTGCCGGGTCAGGGTCACAGAGCCTTCTGGACTACCTTGCTACTAAATCCATACCGGCCACAAACATCGCATCATCAGATAGTGACTCACTCTCCAATGTGGACATAGATGAACTGCTCAATGCCTACTCCACCCTGCAACCATCTACATGGCAGGTAATTGCCATATTAGAAGGGATTGAACGCTTCAGCGTAGCAAACATAATCGACCTTGTTGCAGACTTCAAAAGAGCGCTTGCGCCGGCAGGAATACTCATATTGGAGTCCACATACCCCAAACACCTTGCATTCACGGAGTCCACAGACATGAATAACCTTTGGATACCTCCCACCGCGTTGGTCAACTTACTGATGCAAGCTGGATTCACTGACGTAAGGCTGGATTACTCCCCCTCGTCATCTCGGTACGCCGTACTCGCGGTATTATAGCTCCAATCAACAGCATCCTTACATGACTAACAATGCAATGCTCACGATATTATCCGGCCAATTTCCATCCACGGCACGACCTCACCTCCACTGCGGCTCTGGTATTGAGCACCGCCATAGACAAGCCACCAGGGCAACTCAACATCACCGACAATAGATCTGGTGAAATGCTCCAGATTTCTGAACATCGTTCTTGTTACGGTCTGCCCCGATTTGACCTCCAGGGGAAACACCTGCCCTCCCTTCTCCAGGAGAATGTCTATCTCTAAGCCAGACCGATCACGCCAAAAAGAGAGGTTTGATGCCAAACCCCTGTTGTAGCGCGATTTCAATAGCTCGCCGACCACCCACGTCTCAAACAGGGCACCCTTGTAGGGATGTATATCCAACTGTGAGTACTCCTGGATACCAAGTAACCATGCGGCTAATCCCGTGTCGTAAAAGTACAATTTTGGTGTTTTTACCAGCCGTTTATTGAAATTACGATAATAAGGCTGCAAAAGGTGGATAATGAAACTCGCTTCCAGCACAGATATCCATGCTTTTGCGGTATTATGCGTAATGCCACAATCTGCAGCCAATGCCGACATATTTAGAAGTTGCCCGGTGCGAGCGGCGCACAGCCTGACAAATCGTTGAAATGATCCGAGATCGTGGACATTGACCATCTGGCGTACATCTCGCTCTATGTAGGTAGCCACGTAGTTGGCATACCAAATACCAGGATCCAGCCCGCGATCGTATATAGGCGGATATAATCCAGAAAAAAGCATCTGGAGCAAACCATCCGGATTACGACCGGCAGCCTGCAATTCGCTCAGAGAAAATGGTAGGAGAACGATTATAGCCACCCGTCCGGCAAGACTCTGCGCAACGCCGGACATGAGGCCAAATTGGTTGGAGCCAGTCAGGACAAACAGCCCCTTTCGTGCATCCTTGTCCACCCTGGTCTGTATATACGATAGCAGGGTGGCGCAACGTTGTATCTCGTCCAGAACTGCCCCATCGGGATATCTCTCCAGAAATCCTCGGGGATCTTCATCCGCAAACTCCCGCTGGTCTGGATCCTCCAGAGAAACATAAGGTTTCTCTTGAAATACCGCCCTGGCCAGAGTCGTCTTACCGGATTGCCGAGGACCTACGATGGCTACTACCGGATATCCGCTGGCCAGTTTTCGTATGGTCTCTTCTGCCGCACGATGCACAAGCATGATGCCATCATACCATAAGATGACTAATTATGGCTAATTGTCAATTAAATTGCAAATTAGCCAACTATACACGGAACTCCGACCTGAAGGTTGGCGCCGCAAACACAACCGATCTACACAAGCATCCATCATGTGTAATGGCATAACACGATACGTCTTATTTGCGAGACGCTGCACTGGGAATGTGACCACAGCATGTGGGGGTGTGGAATGGCATTTTTGTGGTTCCGACCCACGCTTCACTATGCCGCACTATCGTGATAGATGACCAGTTCCGTGTCAGCAAGGTCCAGATTTACCGGCGCAACATCGCCTACCACTACAGCCAGGCACTCTACACCAAGAGCGTTGCTCAAGGCTGCCGCACGGCGCTTGGCACGTTCCACATCAGAATCCGCCAAACCTATAGATACTTCCGCAACCACCCAAAGTTGCGCTCCGTCACTACGCCTTTTCGCAGTAACAATTATATCAGCCAGTAGTATGTCTTCCCGGGTACTGTCGTCAATCCTGCCTTCATCGATCAGATCATCAAGTCTATCCGCCAGATCGGCCCGGTCAACTACATGAATATGGCGTAATCCACCCGATACCCTCACAAATATTGCAACAGCGGCTTTGCGGCTTTTTTCTTCATATAGATCTCCACGTATGTTGCCAAGACGACCATCATGGCGCTTCAGGAGATCTTCGTGGTGCTTGGATATCTCCACCAGTTCGGCTAGGAGAACTTCATGGCGCTTCAAGGCATCCTCGTGGTGCTTGGATATCTCCACCAGTTCGGCCAGGAGAACTTCGTGGCGCTTCAAGATATCCTCATGGCGCTTCAAGG
>JAJZWU010000076.1 GCA_021846515.1 Actinomycetes bacterium | reverse complement strand
CAGGCGGTGGGTAATGCCCAGCCGAGACAAGAAGGAAGCTGTACCATCATACTGCATCAGGACCTCTCTCGCCTGTCCTGACCCTGGTGATTTCTTCTACCGGAGATACCCACACCTTACCGTCTCCGATCTTTCCAGTTCTCGCCGATTCCACAATCGCATTGACCACCTGTTCAGCCATACTGTCATCTATTACGACCTCGACTCTAATCTTAGGCATGAAATCTACCTCGTATTCTGCTCCTCGATAGACCTCCGTATGGCCTCGCTGGCGTCCAAAACCTTGTGCCTCCGTAACGGTCATACCCATTACTCCAATATCCTGGAGTGCATTTTTGACGTCCTCTAGTTTGAATGGCTTGACAACTGCAACCACTGATTTCATTGCAACCTACCTCCTAATACACTTTCGGAAGGATACACCTCTTCATCGTGGACTGCCAAATCTCCCTGTTCGAGCTCTTCATCGCTCATACGTAGAGGAACGAATATACTGATCACCTTGAGCAGTATGAATGTCACCAAAGCATCCCATACGATAACAGTCAAAGCAGCTCCAGCTTGTATTGCAAGCTGGCCGGGATGTCCATAAAGTAAACCTGTCCCAGCAACATTACCGCTGGGTTTGGCTCCCAAGTACTCTATAATATGTGGATCGGCGAAGATGCCCACCAGTAGACCTCCCGCCAACCCCGCAATCCCATGCGTATAGACCACTCCCAATGCATCATCGACCTTCTTGAATATCCACACCTTGGAAAGTTTGTTCCAGGCGAGCCAAACAATTATCGAAGCTATCACTCCGGTAGCTATAGCACCTACTCCATTGACATATCCTGCCGCAGGGGTGATAGCTACCAGTCCAACTATCATTCCATTTACAGCACCGAGAAATGTCGGCTTTTTCTGTCCCGAAAATGTCATATCCATAATTACCCAGACAAGTAACGCAGCCGCCGTTGCTATGTTGGTGTTCAATACAGCCGTGGAAGCATCGGCTCCGGCAAAGTATGGATCACCTCCGTTGAATCCATTCCACCCCAGCCAGAGTAGCCCTGCTCCGACAGATATGAGTAACAAGTTGTTGGGGACTGAGTGTTTCCTGTCTCTAGCCAGTCTCGGACCAATTACTGCAGCCGATACGAAACCAGTAGTACCTGCGGCAAGGTGAATGACATATCCTCCCGAGTAGTCAAGTGCTCCATGCTGCGCCCAGAAACCTCCACCCCATAGCAAAAATGCGTTCACAGTATATGCAAATGTGATCCATAGTGGTACAAACAGTAGCCAAGCCTTGAAATTCATCCTGCCTATGATGCTTCCAAGAAATAAAAGGGGGGTGATTGCTGCAAAGACAAACTGAAAGTACAGCAGTGACGACTGAGGTTCTCTGAACTTTGGCATGACACCATTCAGTAGAGGGATATGTGCCCTGGCTTGTTCTGCCACATGACCGACAGATGCTGCAGGCATCCCAACAAAGGAACTCAGTATTCCAGGCCCCAGATGCATAGGTGAGCCAAAGCCCATGTTGAAACCCCAAAGTACCCAGACTATGAGCACCATGGCAAAGGCTGTAAAGGCCATGAGCATTGTGTTTACAGACCACTTCCGTTGTACGATACCGCCATAGAGAACTGCGATACCGGGTAGGCTCATAAGGCCGACCAAGGTCGCGGCCAATAATTGCCACGCCGTATCTCCAGGACTTAGCCAATGAGGGTACGGTGTCATTCTGCTCCTTTCGTCTTAAGAGGTCTCGTCTTAAGAGACTCAGCGGATAGACATCTCAAGCTCGCCCCCCCATATTTCGCACGCGCACGACTACATTGTCGCCCAAACAAGCACTCCAGTCTGCCTCTCGTCCTCCACCTTGCACTGCTTACCCGGATAAGCGACTTCCTGATCCAAGTTGCCTATCTGCTGAGTCTCTAACTAGGTAACGCCATGATTTTAATCATTGAATGCTTCCAGCATGCTACGGGAGTGTGAACATCTTGTTACAATGCCATCAAGGAAACAACAACTACTCAGTGGAACCCATGGTCATTTGCGAGGCATTACCCTATAGCGATGTAAATCAACTACGAGCAAGATAGCTATAGCCAATATGCCTATCGCTGCAGCAACAATCCCATCTGAGAATGCTGTTGGGAAATAGTGGAACGTTACAGTGCTGGTTCCCTCTGGTATGACTACTGTAAGAAATATATTACCTGCCGTGCCTACGCGTACTGGCTTTCCGTTCACTGTGGCATGCCACCCGGGAAGTGCGGATATCTTTGCGATAAGCTCTCCCGGTTTGTATGCATGCGTATCAATGGTAACTTGATTATCTCCTTGCCAATGAACTGCTTCGATGCTGCCAGTAGTCGATATAAACCTGTGCACTCCGGCAACTTTTACGATTTCAAAGCCGGTTCCTCTGGCTACAACCGTAAACCCCGCTTTTAGTGGCCTGTTCATCAACCCTAGGGCGCCCGGGAAATAGGTGGAGATATACAAGTAGCGTATGCCATATAACCGGGCAATTGATTGATTGGCTATTGTAGGCGTGAACACGTTATCAGGACCACTAATCTCTTTTGGGATCAGCTCTCTCTCCGGTATGCCGGTTGTGTCTGCCCAAGAGTTTATATATGCCTTCGGCAACATCGGATCTCTGGCAGCAAATAGCTTTACGTTGTAAGCGATGTTTGATTCGGGAACAAACCCGGTGGAAGGCGGTATGACAGATACATTTTTAGCCATTGCCATGTTGTAATCTGGCGCTCCTGCAGTAAGGTAGTACAAGGGAGGACCCACCCCCAAGATACTGTGCCCTACTGCTTTCTTTACGAGGGTGGTATTTGCATCTTGAGGATAGAATGAGTGTCCATACGTATCAGCTTGTGATATTGGAGGAATAAGCAGTACTGCTTCTGCAGCGATCACCACTACGGCTAATGAAGTGAGTGACAACTTAGATCTGGATACCTGAGGATTGCTGTAGCGCGTGTAAAGCCAATACGCGATTATCGCTATTACTACTGCCATATAGCCGGCTATGGCCTGCTCTATTGATGTTACCCTTATAGTACGCTCTCTCGTTGGCAGGGTACTATTGTTGTCCATAACCAGTAACGCTGCCAGCACTATCCCAAGTACGGCTGCGATTGCAAAAAAAATGTATCTATCGTGTCGTGTTGCACGTAGCAGCTGAGTCAATCCGAGTACGGCCAACATTGCAAGAATAAAATCCAGTGACATTAGCAGCCTGGTAAACCCTATA
>JAJZWU010000037.1 GCA_021846515.1 Actinomycetes bacterium | reverse complement strand
GTCCAGGTATAGGAGTCGACGACATCGCTATTGCCAATTCCCGTATCGTCCGCTGCTCCCTCCAGTCCACAGGTTCCAAATGGGTATGCACCCGGGTTGCCAGCAGCGTCACAGGCATTGTCTGACCAGTTGACTGGGGGCTCTCCTACATAGATCTGCTGCTCATCACCGTCCGGCGCGCTCTGGCACTTGCCGCTCGGATTGCCAGCCGCGTCACAGGTGTTATCGTTCCAGTTGGTCTTAGGTTCCGCCGCTTCATCACCGTCCGGCTCCTTGTTGCATCCGGTAGGACTGCCCTTGTACGATGATGGGTTATTGGCCGCGTCACAGGCACCATCGGTCCAGGTAATCGCAGGCTCTGCCCTGCCTCCATCAGTATCACCATCTGGCTCGCTCTGGCACTTGCCGTTGTTCGGGTTATTGGCCGCGTCACAGGCGTTGTCGGTCCAGTTGACTGGGGGCTCTACCGTACCGCCTGTATTCAAATTCTCGACATATATGACTGGCGGTATACCTGCTATGCCACCATTAGCGGGACAACCGTTGCTACTGGCGGAGTCACTTACACTTCCACCGTCCGGCACAGTATTCAGTGACGTGCCATCGTTGGCTGTAGTAGTGCTGTCTGGGCTCCATACCTGCATTGTACCATTCTGGTGAAACTTTATTACTGTCTGGCCCTGGTAAAGACAGCCATACATCGACGTGGGATGTCCACCTGCATTAGTTGGCGCCTGGCCCTGGCCTTTTACTGCCAGTGTAAGTATCTCGCTACTTGCCTGGGGAAGGCGTATAGGCGTGGGCGAAACATTGGTAGTACTATTATACTGGGCTCCATTACTGTTCTGGCCAGGTCCATAGCTACTGCCATTACCGTTACCGGTAGCATCCAGGCAGGTAGGCTGGCCCAGCGCGTAGTTAAGTACAGTTGTAAGGTCACCGGCGTATGTGCTGCCAATGTAATTTGACAGCACACTTTGAACAGCATTTTCAGCCGCACCCAATCCAGGTGGGGTGTAAGTCTTGAAGTTGTTGCCGCTAATCGTGGATACACCGGCAACAACTGGGCCATTGAACTGCGCCTGCTCAGGTGTAAACATATCACTCAAAGCGGTAAACATTACGCCAAGGATGGCATCTATAATCAACGTACCCCAATTTCCCTGCACAATATTGAGGGCAGCAGAAACGAAGTTGACATACGCGGGACCATGCTCTGGCCCGGTGCAGGAATAAAGAGGGTCATTCGAGTAGACGGGACCATTATAGGTAGTGCGCCACGAATAAAATACATTGCTCACCGAACTTCCAATATTGCTGTAGTTGCCGGTCACCAGGTCGCCCAGCAGTGCTGAGGGATCTGGGAATGCCCCGGTCCATGCCCATCCTCCTCCTGCCGGATCGACTGGGCAGAATGGAGGGGGGCCATTTCCCCACATACTTGAATTGATCGGCCCGAGTGTCCACTTCTGGCCGGCATAGTGATCGCAGAGCATATTCAGTAACATTGCCCGCTCGGTGGGGCTATTAAGTGCGGAGCTGATGGTTCCGAACATCGGTATATAACTATTCAAGCTAATGCCAAAGGCACTCAATAAACCCTGAGCCTCATTTGCAATTGAGCCGGCCGTACCGAGCCAGCTATTCAAGGTAGAATGGGCGGCATTGGTCAGGTTGTAGTTGGTCTCCATGGCGCATGATGGAGTGGTGGTCGACTTGTATCCTGGATTATCTATAGTCACACTGACTGCCTTCTCCGTCCATTTGCTGCTGTATGGCATACCCGCGATCCCGGTCGACACGATAGTAACGGTCGGAGTCTGTGTATTTTGAAGCGCACAATTGTTATTGGTGGTGCTGGTCGTCGTACTGGCGGCAACCACCTGAATACTGAAGTGTTCACAGGCTGGAGCTGTGGTATTAGTTACAGTAACCCAATTTGCCGTCCTGATTGCCCCGGACTTGGAAAACTTGTCCGGGCTCATCGTAACGAAATTGTTACTGCACAATGAACTGCTCTTGGGAGTAGGTGTTTCAGTTGGCCCATTTCCTGTTCTGTAGTTATACAGATTTGGTGTAGTAGACGTAATGGCACTTGTCACGTTGATACCCTTGGTATTCGCACCATGCCCCTGCGTATAATCGCTTACCAGCCCAGGATCAGCGCTCAACAATGCCCTGAACTGAGCCACCCCTGCCTCCGCTGCCTGCATGGCGTATAGATTGGCATCCTGCCCGCTCGCCACCGTACTGGTACCCTGGCTCGCCGCTGTAACTACCACCACCGGCAGGAGCACCAGAATGGCCAGTATCGCAATGACTATAAGCATCGCCTGCCCTGCCGCACTATTATGTAGCCCACTACCTGTTACCCGGTTATCCTTACTATGTGTCATTATGACATCCTCCTTTTTTCGTCTGATTTGGCTTCTACCCAATTCTCCGGCTCTTGCCCAAATACCCGTCTTACCCTCATCACTTACCTCTTACATCACCAAGATACAACTTAGATCCAAACTGAAAATGGCTCACCATAACTCAACCCCCTCCCTACCCGCTACTCGGACACCAGCTCACAGCCAGGTCCTGCAAAGCGCAAAGACCACTGTTGCTCGTAACGGCACTCAACTGCATTGCATCCTGAGTACTTGTCACTGTAATTGGATAACCTGGCGTAGGCGAAACATTGAGCCTAATGGCTATACCCACCACCGACTGGGCCACATATCCTGGCTGGCCCATCCACACATACTGATTAGTGCTGCCGGGATTACCACTTACATAACTGAAAACACTCGACGAGTTGGCTGGCAATGCATTATAACTCCCCTGAGGAAGTGCGACATCGGACAAATTGGTGATGGACGTACCGCTCCTGGGCGTTGGGCTGGGAGCTGTAGTGGGGCACGACGACCCAGAATTGGTAGCGTCGTACAGAGTGGCTGCAGTACCATTCCCTGACGGAAAGAATACTGCTTTGAGCTGGTACAACTCAAATGAGCTGAAGCCATTGCCCGTTGTCGGTACCGGCACTATCTTCGCTGGGTTGTACGGGGAAAGCCATATAAACGTCCACCCATAAGAACCAGCCTGGTAGTTGCCAGATGGTGACGCTCCCCAGAAAAGGACTTCATCCGGACAGGCAATTGCTATGGGCGTATCCAGCGCTACGGCCCAAGCGGGAGCAGAAGGAGCAGCAGGATACGCAGCACCCTCAAGGTAATTATTCAGCAATCCCACTGTCACGTTGGTATTATTAGTGGTTGTGAACTCCGTATTCGCATATGTGGCAACGGATGAAAACTGCCATACGGCAGAAAATGCAACCGCTGTAACAATAGCAAATATGAAAATTGCCACAAGAAGCTCTACTAGCGTAAAACCGCCCTCTCCTCTTTTTACTGGCCACCTCCCTCGCGCTGCCCGCAGTGCCCCAAGAGGGTTAACTGTCATGATACACACACCTGACGTAGCGTAGGCTGGCCATTAATGTCTGTCGGGCCGCTTTCGGTACCATCATACCCCCATGTCTCCCAGTTGCCGCTACTTGTCAGTTCTACCGGGGTGGTCTGACCCTGGCAGACCTGAACGGCGATATTGTTCCCTCCCACATCAAGGTTGTAGGTTACCGATGAGGAGGCTACCGGATTGGAAGGTATGTCCATAAACGCAGCACATCCACCTGTTCCCAATGGGGGTATGTAAGTATACGACTTATTATTTCCATTTGCATCCACAAAGGAACCGCTAAGCTGAACCAGCCGTCCAGTCGTACCACCCTGTACGTACAGAACTAGGTAGCCGTTGAATATACT
This sequence comes from Actinomycetes bacterium, assembly GCA_021846515.1. Classification (GTDB taxonomy): domain Bacteria; phylum Actinomycetota; class Acidimicrobiia; order Acidimicrobiales; family JAMCPL01; genus JAMCPL01. The sequence continues at coordinate 16,659 of JAJZWU010000037.1, read as the reverse complement.
AAAATACGAACTTGGCACACCCAGATATGAAGTAACTGTCTGATACTGCGGCACACCAGACATCATCCAAGTGGCGGTCACTGTCACTTTTACACTGACCGGCGGGTAGGTAAGTGAGGTGCTGGGGAGACAACTGTACAGCACTGGCTCATTCGGTGAAGCCGTGTAAGATGCTGAATATGTCAGCTTATAAAGCTGACCATCGTTGCACACAGAGGTCGGCAATGAAGCAGTTGTTGGCTGTACCTGGAACACATCACCAATCGTGCCGCAACTGCTTGGACCCGGCGTTGTTGGCAAGCTGAAACCATTGCAATCTGATGGAGAAGAACTTACAGCATTGCAATAGGGGGCGCTGGGAACAAAGACTGGAAGTGCTTGGCGTATGTTTGCAACCATCTGCTGGACTATGGTCTGGGCCACCAACCTGCTCTTACTCTCCGTCTGAACCTTTACCCCGCTGGTCATCAAGTATGATGCCGGCAGGAATATCAGTAGCAGTATCACCAATGATACCATCACCTCTATCAGCGTCATGCCCTCTTCATGTCTGTACATTGCGCGCATATAACGAATTATACGTAGTAAAGCAATGCTTTGCTAGCGTAAAAATGCTTAATTGACCGATTTTATTATCATGCCACAATACGTAAAATTACCTAATCGCCACCGTGTATATTACTGTTTATTTATGTATATTACTATATATCATTCCATCCTGTTCGTCCCGTTATATACGGAATGCGATCAGATGCCCTTCACTGCCACCGGCGCGGTGCGGTGCTATAATGAATTGCCGCAATGAATAATGACCATCATAATGGAACGGATAGGAACATGGAAGCAGGCGACGTTGACACTGACACCTCCGCCACCCCAGTAAAATGGATATTACTCAGGAGAAGGGCATGGCCTATTATTATGACTGCCGCCACGGTAATCAGCGGTATGGCATTTTCTCTGTTCTGGGCACCGCTGGTACGGCACGATGTGGCCAAGAGAACCGTAAACAAGCAGCTTATTAATGCCCTGGGCTCTCGCTACCATAGCTTGTTGCACCTCCGTCCCGCCACCGTCCATATTTGGTATTGGATCATGTCGTCGGATGTATGGGTGTTCTTCAGGCAGTCAAAGCTGATTGTGTGGGGTTATATAGGAGGAATATACAGTTCACATCTGCCAAACCCCCTACCGCCAGGTATTCTTGTGGCACTGGCTCCAGTAGCAGCAATTTCCACCCACTATCACCTCACCTCGGATTTCGCCAACTTTACCACACCGAGACCACAGGCATGGCTTCTGCTGGGTCCCTATGAAATGGCACTCTCATGCGTGGCGCTCTTCGGGCTCGACCGGCTGGCAGAGAGTATCGGCATAGAGCGCAGGCGACGAGCTCTGCTGACCGTCATGGAGGCTACAGCAGTATGGCAAACATCGGCAATATGGGGACATCCCGAGATCGGACTCGTAATAGGACTGGTCGCCTATGCAATTGCCGCCCAGCTTGATGGCAATCACTCCAGGGTAGGGTGGCTAATTGGCGCGGCCGTATGCGTACAGCCTGTGGCACTGCTCGCCCTGCCGGTGCTCCTTGCGCTATGCGACCGGCGCAAATGGGCAGGTATACTGATACGCGGAGCGCTACCGACCCTGGTGCTTCTTGCCGGGCCATTCTATGCGCACCCCCGTATCACCTGGCATGTGCTCACCTCGCAATACACTTATCCGACAGTCGACCATCCTACACCCTGGCTTGCTCTTGCCCCGCGAATATCGAAAACAGTGGTGGAGGGAGGACCACCGCGGATACTGGTAATCATAGCCGCTCTTGTAATAGGGATAATATGCTACAGGGTGGTAAGACACCGGCCCGCAATCGCTTCCTCCATAGTTGCAGCCTATGTCTCATTTGCCTTCCTGGGATGGTGTTTTTTCGAGCCGGTCATGGTCAGCTACTACGTGGCGCCTACGATAGCTTTCTCACTCGTAGCGGCAGGCAGGCTCACCACCAAGCATGTACTGGCCGTATTTGCCGCAGACATGGCCGCCACTGTGGTTGCATTCCATTCCCTGCCCCCCTGGCCCTGGTGGATACTTGTCACGGGCATGCTGGGAATAGGCGCCTATATAGGTTATGGCAGGTTGGGGGTGACTCCCGTAGTGGCCGCAGCAAAGCTGGAATAGTATGTGTATGCATCCGTATTCTTCGCCGTGCAATTGGCCTCTGAAGCCACCTTACCTGCATACCATGTACCATGTATTGAGCTACTCAAATTGTGATTGATTCGTATGGCCCAGCACACACCCGAAGAGGACCACGATGCCAGAATGAGCGTCTGGCTGCTGTTGGCGGTGCTATAGGCTTTGTTGGTGGGGAAAATACTCACCTGATTTGACCCGCTTGATGTGGCAGGAGCATTATAGGGCTCAAATGTGATCTGGGTGATTCCCGACTGGTACAATGACACGGTGGGAGGAAAATGGCTGTAATCGCCGTAAACCAATTCTACCCTGCTAAATGCCGATCTCAGTATGGACTGAGTCGCCTTGTCTCTGGCAAGGCTGGGAACAGCCATAAAGGTCGGCACGGCAATTGCTATCAATATGCCTATTATGAGCAGTACAACCATCATCTCTATCAGGGTAAACCCATCAGCCGTCATCCCACTATCGTCACGACAGGAGAGGCAGTACTCCAATACAATCTTTATCACAATATATCCGTACGACCGCATACAAGGAAACAGCCACCCCGAAAGAGGTGGCTGTTCCTTTTCCGGACATTAATGCCATGCCCCAGGCATGTAGCATTAAGCTCGTGTATTGATATTATCCCTATCCTATGGCAGGTTGGGGTTGGCTGCCGTAGTAGCCGCGGCAAAGCTGCCATAGTATGTGTATCCAGTCACACCTGCCGCCGTGCAACTTGCTTGTTTAACTACCTGACCTGCATAGAATGTACCATGGATTGCGTTGCTCAAATTGTGATTTACCCGGATAGCCCAGCACACACCCGAAGATGACCACGATGCCAAGTAGAGAGTCTGGCTGCCGTTTGGATCAATACTCACCTGATTTGCCCCGCTTGATGTGGCTGAAGCAGTAGAGGCCTCAAATGTGATCTGGGTGATTCCCGACTGGTACAATGTCGTGGCAGTGGGATAAGAGTTGTAACTACCGTACACCGTCGTTGTCTGGGTAAGTGCAGAGCGCAAATTAGACTGCGCCGCCTTGTCCTTGGCTCCACCTACCACCGATAGGAAGGTAGGCACCGCTATGGCTATCAGGATACCCATTATGAGCAGGACCACCATCAATTCAATGAGGGTAAAGCCCCCTTCAAGCGCTCCTTCCTCACACGTTTCACTCGACATAGAGCGTTTCCGTGCTTCCATCTTTTTTGCCAAATATAGCATTATTTTTCTCCTTTTTTTATTTCTCTACGTACGCTCGGCGTACGAATTGTCCAATTATATAACTTAAACCAGCTCCACAGATCGCGACACACAATATATGCCAACAATTACATGCCGTTTCTCTGCTTTTACCGGCTATCCTATTATATCGGCAACCGGAGGACTTTGCTTGAGCAATTAAGAAAAAATAAATACGTATACGCGTACGCAAGAGGATCTACAGTGACTTGCAGGCGTTCCTTACAGTCTGAGGCGGCTCTGCCGATGGATTGTAGTAGATATTTCCAATTAGGGTAATGTCATACTGAACCGCACTGGCCGGAATAATGATCGGAGCCCCTGACGAACTGTAATACGAAGTACTGCTCGACTGCTTTATGGCATAGGAGGTAACGGCGTACAGTCTGGGCAGCGTGTCCAGCCCAGAAAGAAACGCAGTCACTTCTGAGTACGTGCCGGAGAAATTCAAAGTTACCACAAACGAGGTAATGGTACTTGTACTCGGAGTGGCGCCACTGGTAGGAGTCGGCTGAGTAAATGTAAATCCCGGAAGAGATGAGCCGGAAGACCTGGCAAGTGCATCTATCTGATCCAGAAAGGTACTCTGGTCGGGAGCGGGCGGAACCTGTGCGAGACGGCTTGAAAGCAGGGAGCAGTGCGTATGTACATGGCTTCCTTCCGATTTGAGGGTAGCTATCTCGGAGGACAGCGACTGCTCCTGGGACGCAAGGGAAGCCTTTTGGGCATTGATAGTCGACAGCTTGGCATTCTCCCGGCTGATCCACCCTACATAAGCCACCAGCAGTACAATGATAACAGCCCCTGCCACAATCAGGGGAAACTTATACCGTACTATATTCATCACACCTCTCTCTATTCATCACACCTCTCTCCATTGATATTTTACACATCACCAGATCATCGTCCTCCTTTGGGACCCAGTCCATCTCTATAGCCACGCCTCATCTGTTCACCCGTACGTCTTATCGTTTTCCAGACCAAGAGGTGGCTCAATCACTACGGTAGAGGTGAAGCTCTCATCACCGGGAGTAGTCGTCGATGCCTTCTCCTGGGAATTCGTGACAGAACCAAACAACGGAACTCCCTTGGATGTAACCATGGAACTTACCTTGTTGAGCCAGTATGCAGCAGGGCTGAAGTTTGAGCCGACCCCTTTCAATTTTACCGTAATGTTGCCTATACCACTTGCCACAGTAGATGTTCCCGTGGGTAACACATTACAGTTTGTCGCACTCACCGCGTTTGACGGGCAGTTGGCCACCCCGGTGGCATTATCTATGACGAACCCGGTGGGGGTGGCTCTATCGAGGTAGCTGATCACTCTCCCCCAATCGATTGCATACTTCGCGTCAGCAGCAACGGCAGATTTTGCTGCAGCCGCCTCTTGGGCAACGGCAGCGGCCGGCGATACCTTTATCTTCTCTGCATTGAGTGATGCTATCTCGGCATTCAGCGTTCCGACAGAGTTCCCGGCAGAATGTACCTGCCACCAACTCCAAAACGACCACCCTCCGATAAGCACCAGAAGCACTATCCCCGCGGCAATGGACCAGCGCTGTAGTTTCTTTTGCAGGGCACGCTCCCGCACCTCGGCAGGAACCAGGTTGAACCGCTTAACTCCCGGAAATACATCGGGTTCAACCAGACCCACAGCAGTAGAGATAACTGCGTCCATCTCCGCAAGCTGGTCGGGAGTGGCGTCTATCTTAGACATATCCAGCTTTGCAAGCGGCGACACGGGATAGACCGGCACTCCGGCATCAGCCTGGAGCATAGGGAGAAAACCCTTGAGCCTGGACCCGCCTCCAGTAACAAGCATCCTGGCAACCTGACCACCATTTGGGAGAGAGGAGTAGAATCTGAGTGAGTTCTTCACCTCATCGATGAGCTCCTTTATGGAACTCTCTGTTGCCTTTGCCGCTGCCTGCACCTGAGGCGAGTCATCATAGCCGATTCGCTTTTTCAGGGTCTCTGCATCTCCAAAGGGTATATCCATAGTGCCGGATATGGCCATGGTAGCGGTATTTCCTCCTATATTTACCATCCTCACGAACTGGGGACGGCCCTTCTGATGTATTACCAGTACCGTCAATCCCGCACCCACAGAGAGCAACGCTTCCGGCTGCTCGATAGCGTATGATTGATCGCAGAGCGCCCTAATGAGCGCAAGAGGAACAAGGTCCACCGCCACCAGGTCGAGCCCTGCCCGCTCGACTGCCTCGGCTGTCGGCATAACCACCTCTTTATGAGCGGCCACTACCTGTACCTTGCGCATCATTCCACCATCGGCGCCGGTAAAATCGGAAATCACCTGAGACTGCATAACTATCTGGTCAGCCGGGAAGGGAAGCACCTCGGAAGCCTGGAATCTCACCACGCTATCTACCTCATCATCGGGAACGTAAGGTATCTCTATATCTCTGGTAATCGCCCTCACCCCGGCAAGCCCAACAGTGATCGACTTCGTACTGAAACCCCCGACATTGAAGAGCCGCTTCAGGGCATCAGCCACTGCCGATACGTCATGTACCTCGCCGTCTACTACCGCACCGGGAGTGATGCCCACCTGCATAAAGGTGATGAGTTGTGAACGGCCATCACCAGTCTCTATCTCCGCAGCCCTGACCGCGCTGGTCCCTATGTCTACGCCTACTACTCTTGCCATGCTATTACCTTTACCATAGATGCCTTATCCTCTCTCTCCTTCAACCCTGTCACCGGCTACCTACATGCCCTATAACCGTCCATCGGTATGACTATACACGATATTATTGGACAATGCAAGGATATTGTGCATAAAGATAAAATGGGTGTCAAATATCACTATATTTCGCAGTCGCTGTCTATCGTATACGCTCAGGATGTTGGCACATGCTTCACGTAATCAAACATAGGCAGGTAGAGAGATACCACCATCACTCCGACCATTGCACCCATCACTACTGTCATCATCGGTTCCAAGAGGGAGGCAAGGCTGTTCACTGTAACCTCCACCTCCCCGTCGTAGAATTCGGCCACCTTCATCAGCATGGCCTCCAGGGAACCTGCTTTCTCCCCAACCTCCACCATCTGAGTGACCAGATTGGGTATGACATCCTCATGCTTTGCAAAAGGCTCCGCAATGGATCTACCCTGGCGTACCGCTTCCTTTGCTTCCTGCAACACATCGGCTACCACCTGGTTACCGGCGGTATCCGAGGTGATATCCAGGCTCTGCAAGATAGGCACTCCGGAGCCAACCAGAGACGCAAAGCTGGACGAAAAGCGGGACATGGCTACCTTGTGCATTAGAGGGCCGAAGACCGGGAACCTCAGCTTGAAGCCATCCCAGGTACGTTTACCGGGACCGTTCTTCCACTTCACGAAAACAATAATGAGGACTATTATAACAGCCAGCACGAGAAGTCCCCATATCGAGGCAATAGTATCGGATATATCTATGACAATCAAAGTTGGTGTCGGCAACTTGGCGCCTCCCAAAGAGGCAAATATCTTCTTGAATATGGGAACGATAAAAACGATCATTGCGGTAATTATGACCAGCATAACCGTACCTACTACCGCTGGATAGGTCATAGCAGATTTAACCTTACGATTGATAGATGCTCTATTCTCCATGGTGGTGGCTAGCTGGCCGAGGACGACATCAAGAGTACCAGCGGTCTCCCCTGCCCGTACCATAGCTATGTAGAGATCATCGAATATCTTCGGATGCTTGGACAGCGCCTGGGAAAATGGAAGCCCCTGTTCCGCATCCATCCTCACCTCATTGAACACCTTGGCAAGTTGCTTGTTCTCCACCTGGGTAACCATGACCGATAGCGCTCGCACGAGCGATAATCCCGAATCAACCATAGAGGATAGCTGGCGGGTAGCGGTTGCCAGCACACTTAGCTTTACCCTGTCTGTAATGCCGGGTATGTTCAGATCGGCCTTGAGGTTCACCTGCGTCTTGGAGCGCGGCTTTACAGATACCGGCAGATACCCCATCTCCCGGAGTCTTCTTACTACCAGATCAACGCTGTCACCGTCTAGAGCCCCCTCAACGAGTTGCCCTTTCTGGTCTCTTACCTTGTAGTCAAATGTTAGAGCCATAATTACCTCTTTTTATACCCCTTTGTTGATTTCCAGTAAAACTACTTTTTGCTCGCCTGCTGCCTGCTTCCAGGCTACGATACCCACGATTCTATGATTCTACGATGCCAGATGGCTACGCAGATCCTCCTCGTTCCTGCACCTGTCAAATGCCACCGCCTCTGTGATCTTGCCCTCCTTCACCATCCTTGCAAGCCCCTGGTCCATGGTTTGCATGCCAAATTGTGCCCCTGTCTGCATAAGAGAGTATATCTGGTGTATCTTCTCGGAGCGGATCAGGTTCCTTATAGCCGGTGTGCAGACCATCACTTCGCAACAAGCCACCCTGCCCGTCCCCTCCGCATCTACCATGAGCTGCTGTGTTACTACCGCCTCCAGTGCAGCGGAGAGCTGAGTACGCACCTGCGACTGCTGGTTGGTGGGGAATACGTCGATTATACGATCTATGGTCTGTGGCGCATCCTGAGTATGCAGGGTGGCAAAGACCAAGTGGCCGGTCTCAGCGGCCGTAATGGCCATCGATATAGTCTCAAGGTCACGCATCTCACCTACCAGTATGACATCAGGATCTTCTCTCAATACCCTCTTCAATGACTCTGCAAATGAAAAGGTATCAGAGCCCACTTCACGCTGGTTCACCACCGAACGCTTGTGATTATGGAGAAACTCGATAGGGTCTTCAACCGATATTATATGGAGAGGCTTGGTTTCGTTTATTATATCTACCAGAGTGGCCAGAGTGGTTGACTTTCCAGATCCCGTCGGACCTGTGACCAGGACAAGCCCACGTCTAAGTTCGGTAAATCCCTTGAGTACCTCCGGAACACCCAACGACTCAAAAGAAGGAATATCGTGTGGAATTGCCCTCATGACTGACGCTACTGTCCCTCTCTGGAGAAAGACGTTCACCCTGAAACGACCCACACCGGCTATCTGGTGTGAAGTATCCAGCTCATGCTCCGCCTCAAAGCGCTCCCTGTGAGATTGGGGAAGTATACCGAAGACCATCTCGCGAATAGTGGTATTGTCCAGTACCGGGCAGCCCTCGATCGGCCTCAAAGCACCGTTAAGCCTGATCATACCGGGACGCTGAGATGTAATATGTAGGTCGGATGCCCCCACGCTCACCGCATAACGAAGCAGGTCGTCCACATGGAGAGGCACATCGCTCTTGACCTCCATCGGTTTCAGGTCACTGCTTACCTTTCCCACACTCAGGTGCCCGGAGACTGCATCTTCCCTGGCTCCCTGGCCTCCGGCTGAGCTTGAGCCTGCCACATTGCCTGCCACGCCCGATCCCTCTGACGTAGCCGATATGGCAGATCCCTGCTGGGAGGTGGCCGACGCAGCAGCACCATTACCACTGCCAACGCTACTACCATGAATAATGGCGTCGATTACCATTGGATCGGACAGTACCGGAGTAATTCTGATCCCGGCAAGTGCTTCCAGCGCCCTGATGTCTGCCGGCTCCGGAGGCTCGCCAAATGCAACTGCAAGCTGATCCTGCGACATTCTCCAACCCACCGCTCCATACTGGCTTGCTACTGTATCTCCCACAAGAGTCATCGCTTGCGCATCGGGTGGCTCCGTAGTCATATCCACTGTAGGCAACTGGGATAGTTGAGAGAGCACTCCCATCACAAGCTGGGAAGGAAGTACCCCTTTTGAAATGAGCAACGAAGCCAACGGCTTACCTGATGCATCTGCCTCTTGCAGCACCGGCAGGATTATATCTTCGGCAGCATAGCCACCGCCTATAATGCCCTGCGCCAGTCTCTTCGACCACTCAACTCTCTCTGCAACTGTAGGGCTCAACTACCCAACCTCCTTACCATAAACTCTACTCTATGCACTGACTTTTTCCACGCTCATATACATATCCATATCACAATATATAATATCACAATATATCACCTAATTGAAAGATGCGCTACAATTCCAATTGTCACGAGCCAATCACACCCTATATACTGCACAATAAGATGCGTTAGGATGCGTACAGCTATGTACTGAAGCCATCACGCTACTACCCTCAGTACCTCTTCCAGCGTTGTCTCCCCTTTCATCACCTTGCGAAGACCAGCCTGCCTCAAGGTAGTCATCCCTTTCTGGATAGCCAGATCCTGGATCTGCTCTGCACTTCCTCCCGAAGTCACCAGCCTCTCCAGCTCGTCATCTGCCACCATAAGCTCATATATGGCCTCCCTGCCCCTGTAGCCGGTCTTTGAACAGGCAGGGCATCCGACAGGCTTGTACATGGTTATCTTGTCGCTTTCCGATTCTGCATATACCTCATCCGGCTTCCAGCCTGCCCCTATAATCTCGTCTGCGGTGGGTTCAAACTCTTCCTTACAGTGGACGCAGAGCTGCCTGACCAGCCTCTGTGCAACCACGGCAGTAATTGCCGATGCAACGAGATACGGCTCTATCCCCATCTCCACAAGCCGCATTGGGGTGCGTGATACGTCGTTAGTGTGCATTGTGGCAAGCACCAAGTGACCGGTAAGGGCGGCTTCCACCGATATAAGAGCAGTATCTCGGTCTCGGACCTCACCGACCATAACTATGTCAGGGTCGCAACGAAGCATCGAACGCAGCGCCGAAGCAAAGGTAAGTCCGGCCTTTACGTTGGTCTGCACCTGGTTTATTCCCATGATACGCAGCTCTACCGGATCTTCTACCGTTATGATGTTCTTCTCCGGGGAGTTCAGCTCACCGAGGGTGGCGTAGAGGGTGGTAGTCTTTCCGGAACCTGTGGGACCGGTGACAAATATAGTACCGTAGGGCCTCCTGAACACCTCCCTGTACTTCTCGAGGAAATCAGGCTCACAGCCCATCTTATCCAATGAGAGCACCACCTCTGACTTGTCCAGTATACGCATGACCACCTTCTCCCCATAGACGGTCGGGATGGTGGCAATACGCAGGTCAACAGTACGCCCCCCCACGCTCACCGATATACGACCATCCTGAGGCACTCTATGCTCAGCCACGTTAAGATCACCCATGACCTTCAGCCTGGTAGTAACCGCACTTAGCAGGTTCAACGGAGCATCCTGCACATCGTGGAGCACGCCGTCTATACGGTACCTGATACGCAGGGAATCGTGGGTAGGTTCGATGTGCACATCGGAAGCCCGCTCGTTTAGCGCCTGCAAGATGAGCAGATTCACGTAGCGTACAACAGGAGCATCCTCAGTCGCCGCCTGGATCTCCATCTCTCTCTTCTCTTCTTCCGGTTCGCCTGCGGTAGCCATTACATCTACGGCCGCACGCTGCGCCGCTACTTCGGTACTGCCTCCATGGGTGTATGCCCTCTCTATATACCTGGATATCTGCGACCTGGTAGCCACCACCGTCTTGAAGTTGCGTCCAAGCACAGAGCGGATATCGTCTATGGCAAAGACATCTGTCGGATTGGACATGGCCACGATATACTTTCCATCCTCGTAGCCGATTAGCAGGATGTTATGATGCTTGGCAGTAGAATCAGGCAGCTTCACTGCGATATTTACATCTACCTGGACAAGATCCAAGTCGACGAATTCGAGCCCCATCTCCTGAGCCAGCCCCCACATCAAATCCGCCTCAGTCACAATGCCCCTCGCGCTCAGCACCCTGGCAATGGTCTGTCCGGTGGCATCATGCTCTGCAAGAACCGACACCATGTCTTCCTGCTTTACCCGGCCACCCTCTACAAGTATTTTTGCAAGCGGAGGGAATGACGAGAGATCACCGCCGACGATATCGGGAATCTCCCCTGCAAGTCCCTTGAGCGCCTCATCCAGGGCGGAATTTGAACGGGAACCCTGAGATTCCTCTTCTTTGGTACTCTTGCCGTCCGCGGTGGTCTTCTCGCCGGTCTTGCTACTGTCTGTTCTCGCGGCGCTTCTAGCCAATCGGGTAATACTGCTGTCACCTGTATCTTCACCTGTATCTTCACCTGTATCTTCAGCGACCTCAGACCCTGCCTGGCCATCCTCCTTCGATGAAGAAATCTTTCCTTCTTCAGGCTCTACTGCAGCAACCCGCTTATTCGCTCGCCTGGAAGAACGCCTGGATGTCGTCTCGCTTGCTTCCTCTGCGGCTGTCTCACTGGATGTTTCTGTCTCAGCATCCGCCACTCCGGCTATTGGTGCTGTTGCATCTTTGGCATCTTTATGACCCTCATCCAGCACTGCCTCATGGTCAGCTTCTTGAGCGGGCGCACCTTTAGAGGACGCGCTGGTTTTTCCCAACTGCCTTTCTGCGGTACCTTCTGCATGCTTGCCCCTGCCCCTCCTGGATCTACCGGTAAGTTCATTCTCTATCTCGATCTCCGCCGAGTCCGTTTCCAGGTCACCTCTCTCGTCAGCAACAAGGTCGGCACCAGGAGTAATGGGAACTACGGGAGCTATAGCATTGTCTTCTTCGCTACCGGCGCCCGTATCTTCCACGGTTAGGTTCCCTGATCCGTTCATCGCTCCATCATATACCCCATCTTCCGCCCCAGAGTGGATACCACCCCCGTAGGCATCTGCGGATATATTCAAGCCAACTTCGTCCCATGTTCCATCACGACCATCCATACCGATAGTTGCAGCATCCCCTCCGCCAGTTGCATCTGCCACTTCCTGCCAATCCGCCACGAATGCACTGCTGGTCTGCGATACCAGCCCATCATCTCCTGTGCCTGCTTCAATGCCTCCATCGGTAGAAGCATCTTCTTCGGTATCTGCATCTGTTGCAAACGCCATAGCGAAGATAGAGCTGCCGAGAGCATTGTCCAGTGCATTTGCAAGGGGATCATTGAAGTCGTCCTCATTGCCGGCTGCCGTGGACTCATTGCCGCTGCCATCCGTTGCGCCTTCTGTGCCGTTGACAGCGTAGACGCTATCCTGGTATGCAGCTATCTGCTCCCTGTCCACTACAACGGTTACAAATTCACGGTCTATGGCTGCCTTCAGCTCTTCCATCATAAACACGTCCGACGGATCAGCTACAGCGATAACCGGTGCGCCGAATTTCTTTCCTATGGATACGACTCCATGACGTCGTGCAAAATCTTCGGCAAGCAACGACGCCATGGACTTATCGGTATTAAAGTGGTCCAAATCAATATACTCTATGTTATATTCACTAGCAAGCATCCTCAAGGTGGCAGTATCAGCCATTTATCGTAGCTCCCTTCAAACATACAATTACACCGCCATCTCTGGCACAATTCCCTGTATCTCCGCCGCCAGCTCTACCGCAATCTCCGCCATCTCTGGCACAATTCACGGCACCCCCACCGCCGCAAGCCACACCTACCCCTGGTTTCACAGCGCCGACGGGCGGCACAGGTAGATACTGCCTCGCCCGCCTATATACTGGTGGGGAAAATCCCAAAGACTTATATATCACCTACAACACCTCGTTACCCCAATTATCGGCATAAAATACCTGATTATTTAGACATAAAACCGTTTACACAAAGCTAATCATAAAATACACGACATCGAAACCCTATTTGTTACAGTATAGCGATTACGCATACCTTTTGCACTGCAACCGACAAAATCTCAGCCACCCTACATGGCACAACTACACCCTGCTAATAAACGCCAAGGTAAACTCTGTAACAAATATTAACATAATTGCTCACGATTGTCAAGTATGACAACCGCAAAGCGATACAGTTAATACAATGCCGACCTATGAATATATCTACGGAATTGCCGTTGCCACCCTCTTCGGCACGATAATAGGCTCCTTTCTGAATGTGGTCATATACCGGGTTCCCAAGAAGCTATCCCTGATCTCCCCAAGGTCATTCTGTCCTTCCTGCAAGGCTCCCATCAGAGCTGTAGACAATATACCTATACTGTCCTGGTGTCTGCTACGCGGAAAGTGTAGACACTGCCATACGCCTATATCGCCTCGCTATCCTATCATTGAAGCAATTACAGGAGTTACTTGGGGAGCGATCACTGCATGGCGACTTCATGCAATACTTACCGGGGTTCGGCTTACTGGAGCATCCCTATATGAGCACCTGGGTATACTGGCTGCCCTCCTGGTTGCAGCTTCAGTACTGATAGCCGGCATCGGCATATTGAGTGATCGCATCCACTCACGAGTCAATTGATTATTTACCTTGTACTTAGGCAACCTAACTGAGTACTCGAGCGGACATGGTTGGGGTTGCCTGGTTGGGTAATCAGGCAACCTGGTGAGCCAGCGCACCACTTCCACTTCCGGTCTGCAGAACACCCATCTTCTCCAACATAACCTTGAGGTCGTGCGGATTGTCGGCGGTATTCATGGCTTCAGTGAGACTGATTATATTATCCTTGAGCATCTTTGCAAGAGCCTGATCGAATGTCTGCATTCCGTAATACTCGCCATCGGATATAATCTCAGACATATCTGCCGTCAGTTCGGGATCAAGGATAGCCTGCTGTATCCTACCCGTCGTCACGCATATCTCCAGGGCAGGTATCCTCCCCTTTGAGTCCGATCTCGGAATAAGCCGTTGGCAAATTATACCCTTCAGCGATCCGGACAGGCTGACCCTGATCTGCTGTTGCTGGTGAGGAGGAAAGAAGTCCACCACTCTATTTATCGTTTCGGGAGCATTAGTGGTATGAAGGGTCGAAAGCACCAAGTGGCCCGTCTCGGCAGCCGTGATAGCGGCATATACGGTCTCCGGGTCTCTCATCTCGCCGACCAATATGACATCGGGGTCCTGGCGCAAGACAACCCTCATAGCCGAATAGAAACTCTCCGTATCAAATCCTATCTCTCTCTGATCTATAGCGGCCAGGTCATCTCTATGCAGATACTCGACCGGGTCCTCGATGGTCACCACATGACATGCACGGGTGTGGTTTATATGGTCCACCATTGCTGCAAGCGTTGTCGTTTTTCCAGAACCCGTAGGCCCTGTAACCAGTACCATACCCCTCTGTTCCTCGGCCAGGCGCCGTATGGTATCGGGAAGGCCGAGTTCCCCCAGGGTAAAGGCATTGCTTCTCACCCTTCTCATGGCCAGCGCAACTGATGAACGCTGGAAAAACGCATTCACCCTGAAACGCCCGGTGCCGGGAACACTATAGGCAAAGTCGGCCTCATGCTTGTCCTCGAATATCTTAAGGATGTTTGGCGGCATAATCGACTCTGCAAGCGTTTTCGTCTCATCCGCACTAAAACGAGGTTCATCATCCAACGTGTTCAGATAGCCGTCCACCCTCATCCTGGGCGGCGCCCCTGCCTTGATGTGCAGATCGGAACCGTCCAGATCGCACAGTAATTTCAATAGCCTGTCAAGATCACCTTTATCCATGAAAAATCATTATAGTACTTACAGTAAGCGTTTGCTCGACAACAGTATTTTTGTCTCTCACCTCCCTGTTCCACCCATCCGCTCCGCCGACTATTCCCTCTGTCTCCACTATGCCGACCCACTCTTCCCCGGCCGCCTCTTCCCTCTGTCTCCACCGCCACCAGCTCCACCCATCCGCTCCGCTACCTCTGCCCCCTTTCCACTCCCCTTACCATCCGCTCCCGCCAAGTCGCACCGTCCATGCCCCACTCTTCCCCCGCTCGCTCTCTATTCCCCTGCCGCCCGCTGCACTCCGCAATCGCGGCACTGGACTTCATAACTGCGAGTATTTTGGCTACTGCTTCCTCATTTCTATCCTATCTGGCAGTGGCACCGACGCGTTTGCTATGGCTTCCTTCATCTTGCCGAGTTGCGCATCGCTTCCAAGCCTTTTTATCCACGACAAAGCCTCTTTGATGTCCACCGTTTGAGATCTGAGCATCGAATCGATATCTACCCAGTCCTTCGGTCTATCAAAAAGCGCCTTGAAGACAGCGAGATCCGTCGCGCATACAAATGGGAGTTCGATACTACGAGTTCCAAACGGATGGTACTCCTTTCTGGACTGCACGACTTTATGGAAATCGCTGTTCATGAAAAATAGATCCACAGGTGTCTCCCTCAACCATGTTGTCTTTACCTCTCCGGTGGCTTTGGCAATTCCCATTGCATCAAGTTTCCACTTGATTTGAGGTGGCAACGCACCGAGGACGTAACTCGCTTCCGTTTTGTCTACAGCAACATTGATATCAATATCACGTGTTGCCCTGGGGTTGACTACATAATATCCCAACGCCAGGGCACCACTAAAGGCGTACTCTATCCCGGCCGACTCTAATGATTCCGCTATCGCCATAATTTTATCGTAGAAACTGACCTGCATACTCGCTATTCCTGCTGTCTCGCTATTCTTGCACTATGCTTGACTGCTTATCGTTTCTTGCCAATACTGCGATTGGCTTCCCATAGATCTGTATATTCGAATAGTTCACACATGGTACGGCGGTTGGTATGCCTCTCGGCAAAATTGGAATCGGCGGCATCAACGAGCGCAATGGTATGACCTGTTCCTGCCAGCAGTTTCAGCAGCATATCAACTGATGGATCTCTTCTACCGTTTTCGTACTCACTGATACGGCTGGCCGAAACACCAGTTTCGCTGGATAGCTCGTCTTGGGTCATCCCGGCCCCTGTTCGGGCGGTTCGAATAAGATGTCCTGCGGAAGTGTACCTTCTCATATATGTAATATTAGCATCAATATTTGAGTGAGTAATCGTATCTGTTTCCTCTGTCTCCACTATGCCGACCCACTCTTCCCCCGCTCGCTCTTTCCGCTCCCCCGCACCCCCTGGCCACCTCTTCCCACCTCCCGATCTCCACTATTCTCACCCCACTCCCCCGCACTATCCACTTCCCTTACCATCCGCTCCCGCCAAGTCGCACCGTCCATGCCCCGCTCTTCCCCGGCCGCCTCTTCCCTCTGTCTCCACTCCCCGCCACCAGCTCCACCCATCCACCCCACTGCCTCTGCCCCCTTTCCACTTCCCGCTGCCAGTAAGTCTTCGCAGTTAACAGCAGTTAAATGGGGTATTCCAATCGTTAGTGACACACCCCCTCTCTATAATTAGACACATGTCTGATTCCAATGACAAGCTGGACGAGATCCACCAGATAGAGCACTTGCTACAAGAAGCGCTATCTGGTTTCGATCCGGGGAAATACAGCCATGAGGACTTATCTGTATTTCTTTCGTCGTTTGGCAAAATAGAGAGACTCTC
>JAJZWU010000075.1 GCA_021846515.1 Actinomycetes bacterium | reverse complement strand
CACCTATTACGATGCTATCGACATCATCAAGAAGACCAACTCTGCCGTTATAGGTAATTCCAGAAAATCCCATCTAATACCCCCGCTTTATTCCGAAAAGTTCAGAGCAATTCTAAATGCCACCAGGGCCAGTTGATGTAGGGTAAATTGCACACCTATTCGCTGAAGATGGGAGGGCGATAAAAACAAGGTGTATATTCATGAAACAAAATGAGAAATGGTCTTTTCAACCAAAGGGCACACAGCCAAAAAGGAGATACCTGCCTGGGATCTCCAATTTGCTCTGGCGATTCGCAAGGATAGCCATGGGTTTCGCCGTAGTTGTCCTCCTTGTTGCCACGACCGTCGTTGGCGAAGCGGGGGGTTGCTTCGGCGTAATCGACACCCACCTGGGAGATACAGGCAAGCTATCCTGCAGCTATCTCCCTGCTCAACGGCGTGCCGTGTCCCACTGCTTCTTTCTGTATGGCAGTTGGGGAGAATAGTATCGGCTACGGGGTTGCCCTCTCCTCCAGCAACGCGGACGCCACCACCCCAAGCTGGTCAGAGACGACCCTGCCATCTCCACCTCCTCCTGCACCATCTGTTGGCTCCGTATCTCCCACTACAGGCTCCACGTCCGGAGGTACTACCGTAACCATAACCGGTAGTAACCTTTCAGGTGCCACCAGCGTGTCATTTGGAAGCGTGGCGGCAACCTCCTTCAACGTAGTATCCTCGGCAGCAATACAGGCGGTAGTCCCTCCAGGGTCTGCCGGTACTGTCAATGTAACTGTCACAACCTCCCATGGAACGAGCACCACCTCTTCGGCTGATCAGTTCACCTATGTGTCACCCGATGCATATACTCCTGTTAACCCGGCAAGACTTGCAGATACCAGGTGCTCTACCTCACCACAACCAGGCTATTGTGCATCTGAGAACATTCCATCATCAAAGACCAGTCTCTCTGAAATAACGCCAGGCAAATCCATTGCCGTGCAGATTACAGGTGCCGACATCCCATCTGATGCAACCGCAGTAGTTGGCAATCTAACTGCAACAGGTGGCACAGGAGGTGGATACCTTACTGTGTACCCAGGCAGTACTGCACCTACTACATCAGATGTCAACTTCACGACTTCCACAACTGATGAACATTGGACCGTAGCGGTATGCGTATAATAACGTTGCGGTCGAAACAACCTCCATGTCCTACGGGCTCGAACCCGTCGTTGCGATGTATCCAGTGGTTGGCTGCCAACTCCCTCGACCATGAAGCCAACGTAAGCGGATCGTCCAAGTCACCAGAACGGGGATCGACCGGAGCAGCATGGTCCAGCACAGTAGAAAACACCAGTAGGTTATTGGCGCTCTTGTCTATGGCCAGCTCAATTACTCTTGCTTGCTGCGGCCAGTCTATCAATGAAGATGTAGTTATTTGCCATATTCCGTGTGTATTGTCTTCGGGATTCAATGCAGTGACAAACGATATTTTGTGTATATGGGTGTGGCCATTCAGCCAAAGTATGACGTTTCTTGTGCGTGACAGCAATGTAAGCAGCTCGTAGGCCAGCACGCGCCTTTCAGCTTCTATGCGACGCCGGCGGTGTCTTATCGGGAGATAGCCATTTATAAGAGTCTCGAATGGGTGGTGGCTGAAAAGCATAAACAGCTTATCCTTGAGGCCGGTCTCTATCCATGTGCCGTCATCTCTTCGCCATTGGCTGCTTCCATTTTTCAGTTCTGATTCCAGCCAGGTGAGTTGCTCTCCATCAAGTGAGCCCTCCAGTCCTCCCCAGGGGTTTACGGTATCGAGTATCAGGCATCGTAGTAATCCAGAATCAAATGCGTACCACAGTTTGTGCCTGCTTTGTCCTGATGAATGCTCGGCGTAAGTGGTGGCGCCGGGAGGCGTTGCAGATGATGAGGCATCGGGGGACCGGCACGCCAAACTGGAAAAATGAGCCGAGATCCATTCGGTTGGGAAATTGATTGTGCGACTCGGATCCCTGGTGACTCGCTGCCAGGGAAGCGCATCCAATGACAGCTTGTATCCTCCGGTCGCTATGCGAGAGGTTAAAGCAGTACCACGGCTAAAGCCACCTATCAGTTTGTCGTGATTTCCAATTGTTGCATACCACGGTATCCCAATACCGGTAGAGGTAAATGGCTGGATGGCAGCTTTCAGTATTCCGGGAACAACAGGAAAACCATACCGTGATAGTGCAATATCCGGCCTGTGGCCAGTGGGTGTACCATCGGGATGCCAGTATGCCCGATCGTATGAGGTATTTCCACCTACTCCTTCCCATTGTGCCGGGTTGCCTGAGTTGGGGACAATCTTTTTATTTCCATCGAGAAGAGATGTATACCAGGATAGTTCATTACGTTGCGAGATTTCTACAGCATCTCCGGTGCTTATAGCGAAAGAAAGAGGAAGGTTGGTTGCCGGGCCACCGCCGAGTTCGCGGATAGAACGGCACATTGCCTCAAGCACATGAGTGGTGAAAGGCTCCTGTGGCCTGTATGCCTCTATCAACTTGAATATTGGTACCAGCCGTGAGACAGGATACTGCAGCCTACTTAGGTATTCTGCACGTGCCGGGCTCTGTGCATCGGTAATGTGCATGTCGGTTATATGCACAAACGCAACTATAGGAATAAGGCCGTCTTTTTGGATCAGCGGATAATTGATCGGTGAACTGTAGGCACCGGCAACAGTGCCCGCCGTTTCGCAGGGGTCTGGATGGGGGCTATCAGCCGGTATAATGGTTGTCTCTGGAGCAACTGACCGGCTTGCAGGATAGGCATTGTTGACATAGCCCTGAATATACACATGAGGCTCACCCGGTAACGTGACCAGTTGCCGGTACCCTCCGGAGCCGCTCTTTCCGGGGACTATTATTTGCGATATGCTCACTCTGGTATCTTAGAATACCTCAGTACGCCAACTCAAACTTGATTGACACCCTTTGACGGCCAAAAATTGCGAGCGCAAGCTCGCCTGGGTTTAGTCATGCGGAGGATGTCATACCTGAACCGAGTGTCCAAAATCATATGGCCACTTCAGAGCGTAGTATATGTGCTAAAATCAGTGGTATGGCAGTAACTACTGAAACAGCTACGGCAGTGTCAATGCCCGTAGAGGCTACGGTTCTACCTGAGGCGATAGCACCGGAAACTGCACCGCCGGAGATGCCACAACCCGGGAGGATACCCAGACCTTTTACCGCATCCGATCTCGATGCCATGGTAGATGATGGATACAGGCGTGAGATCATAGAAGGGAGATTGATAGTGAGCCCATCACCAATATACAGACACCAAGCCGCAGCATTTGAACTGGGTCATCGTATGAGGTTGGATGTTCCTCCAGGCTTCAGGGTAGTGATTGCCCCTCTCGACTGGCGTCCTCCTACCGGAGAGAGCCTTCAGCCAGACCTGATGGTCGTCCGTGAAGAGGATTACAACCCAGACGGCTTCCAGCTTGGCACCCCACTTCTCACAGTGGAAGTACGCTCACCCTCTACTGCAATCTATGACGAAACCACAAAACGTTCCCGTTACGAATCACTTGGAGTAATCGACTACTGGATGGTAGATCCCGCT
>JAJZWU010000009.1 GCA_021846515.1 Actinomycetes bacterium | reverse complement strand
CCCCCCGATACCAAATACGGGGTTACAGTCTCCTCCATTCCGGTCTGGTGCCTCTTCGGCTTATTTTTGCTACGTTCCCTGCCGTTTGAAGAACGTGGTAACCTATCGCGGTCCCGTTCGGGTGCTATACAACCCACACCCATGAATTATCCTGGTTTGTACCCATTGCTGTGTATCTGTGCGAGTTGTTTTTGTAGGTAATAATTGCATCCCAGGTCTTTATCTTCCACCCCAGTTTTCGTTCTTGTTCTGGGGATTTCGCTACAATGCCATCGTGGTACGTTAGCATCACTTAAGTAATACATCCCCCTGTTAATCTGGATATTGATGACATATACTCCTACTCATCACAGAAGACGCTTCGGCTGGATACGAAAGCTGCCATCTGGACGTTGGCAGGCACACTATAAGGGCGCCGATGGGAAACTGCATCCAGCACCCAATACCTTTCGCACAAAGGGTATGGCAGAACAATGGCTTGCAGGAATTGAAGCCGATCTTATGCGAGGAAACTGGTCACCACCGCAGCGTTCAAAAGAGACGGTCGCTCTATGGGCTGAACGCTGGATGGCATCCAAGCTGAACCTGAAGCCTAAGACCAAAGCCGATTATGAGATGCGACTAAGAGTATACGTCGTGCCCAAATGGGGTGATACACCAATATCCAAGATAACTCGCAGCGACATACAACAATGGGTTCAAGAGCTTGTTAGCTCCGGTAGTGGAACATCCACAATCCACCACGCAGTAGGCATACTATCTCGTGTATTGAATGAGGTCGTCGAAGCTGGAGCTCTACCATCCAATCCATGCCAGAAGATATCCCTACCACGTGCTACAAAAAGTGAGATAAAGCCACTTACTATAGAGCAGATAAAGACGTTGGCTAATGAGATAGAGAACCCGCCGATAATTACGGCAGGTAACGGGGCGCTGCCGACAGGACGCCACTACTTCCCTGAATATGGCCTACTTGTTCGTTTCGCCGCTTTTACGGGGCTTAGGGCAGCCGAAATTGCGGGATTAAAGATTAGAGCTGTTGATTTGGACAATGGCGTTGTACGGGTCACAGAGACGCTCTCAGAGGTAAATGGACATCTACATACTGTACCTCCGAAGACCTATCAGGCCAGGTCTGTGCCGTTACCGGATTTTCTTATTGAAGAGCTACGAGAGTACCTATCGAAGTTAGATGGTAATGACGATAGCTATGTGTTTAGGACAAGTCAGGGAGAACCCCTGCGGTGGAAGAACTTTTACAATAGGCATTTTAAGCCTGCTGTGTTGCGAGCTGGATTACCGGCAAATACCAGGTTTCATGACTTACGCCACACAGCAGCAGCGCTCATGATTGCCGAGAACGCCCATCCAAGGGCAATAATGGAACGCCTGGGGCATTCTAGTATCAACGTTACGCTAGGCACCTATGGTCATCTGTTCCCTACCCTGGACGAGGAACTTACACAAAAGCTGAATGCAAGATGGATAGGTTAGTCAATTCTGCACGTTCACTGCACGACGTAACCGACCTAGTGCTAACAACTACAATGATAGGCCATCTGACCAGCACTTATGGAGTGGAGACGAGCGGACTCGAACCGCCGACCCCCTGCTTGCAAAGCAGGTGCTCTACCAACTGAGCTACGTCCCCGTAGTTTCATTAACCAACGGAACAACTGGCCAACCTTATTACCTCTAAGGCCTACTTACATGATAGCACGTAGCCAATGTATGGCAATTCGGTGAAGCCAACCAAGTCGAAAGCTATCATTGTATCCCTGTAGGTTACTTCCAGGGATCCCTGACAGTTGGGTCGGTCATGGTGATCGTTTTATATATCGGCCAACTTTATTAAAAGTGCTTGGAGTAGGAGCTTTTCATTTGGATTCCTAACCAGTTGAGTGCTTGTTTCGTGTATGGTTTCTATCGCCTGTATGTAAGAGCGCATGGCGGATTGGGCGGCGTGACCGGTAGCGGCGCTGAATACCGAACCGCCGTCAGTGCCCGTATGAGTATCTATGCTGTTAAGTTGTGCAAGCTTGTTCTCGTATTCGCGTGACAGTGCAAGTAAGCCATTGCGGATGTATGTTACTCGCTCCTTACGTAGTTCACGATGGTGGCGTTCTGTCAAGTGCTTGCGCATGGCGGGGTTGGGTGCGCCAAGATCACTTGTGCTCTTGTCAAACTCTTTAAGCTCTTTATCCTGGCGTTCCTCCACATCTTTGAGGGCATTATCTATGGCCAGTAGCATTTCGTCTACAAGACCTGCAATTGTAGAGCCAGTTGCGGATAACTTACTGGGAACAGACGACCATGTTTCTGTGACCATTTGTGCACTCCCCCCAGCCACCACTGCTCCCTCAACCTCATCCATGTCCCCTATTCTGTTGGCTTTCTGGCGTGTATGAGTGATAGATGGTCCATTACCACCTGCAGCAATAGGTCTTGATTGATTGGATGCCAGTTCAATCTTTAGGCAACGAGAAGCAATGGTTACAATTTCTTGCGGCAGGGTGCTTGCAGTCAGTACGAATATGTTTTTGCCCGGAGGCTCTTCCAGTGTCTTTAGTAGCACTGGCGCAGCCAGATGGGCATCCGATATATCTGGCACAATCAGCACCTGTCTCTTGGCGACTAGTGGGGTGCGTTGGGCTAATCGTATCAACTGGTGTGCTTCCTCTACCGATAAGGCAGCTCCGGCACTTTCCATTTCAGTAAGATCTGGATGGTTTCCCCGAATACACCTGCTACACCATTCACAATGCCCACACCCACCGTCGGGGCAGAGCAGGGCAGCAGCAAACCCACGCCATAGCTTTCTCTGGTGGTTGCCAGATTGCCCCATGAGAAGGTACGCATGTACTGGGTTGCGTGCAGATGCTCGCAGAAGACTTATTGCTTTGTCTTGACCTGTCACACCCTCAAAGAGCGACAGAGAAGGCAGCTCAACGTCCATATCGTAATAAGTTTCAGTCATAGTAGGTTCTTCACTTATTTTCGGTCATTATACAAGTCGTACAAGAGCACTCTACTTGATTGGTCATAGTAGATCTTTTACTCGCGATAATATTAGTTCAGCGATATCATCGATCGGACGATCGGAATCCAGGATATACCAGTTATCTGGATTTGCTGATGCCATAGAGAGGTACCCCTGGCGTACCCTATTCAGGAAGTCTATTCCTAATTTTTCCATCCGGTCAATCTGCTTGCCAGTTGCTGCCACTCTCTCCATAGCCAGGTCGGCTGGAATGTCCAATAGAATATTCAAGGTAGGTTCCAAACCATCGGTAGCCAGCCTTATAGCATCCTGTAGTTTTTCTGTATTAATGCCCCTTCCATAGCCCTGGTAAGCTATTGTCGAGCCCGAGAACCTGTCAACTACGACATTTCTGCCCAAAGAGAGCGCTGGAGTTATGTTCTCTGCAATGTCTTGTGCACGGTCTGCAATCATAAGCAGTGCCTCCGCTTCAACGGAGATGGAAAGATCTTTCGATGAGCTGTGTAAGAGAGACTTTCTAATTATCGTTCCAAGTTCAGTAGCCCCTGGTTCAAAAGTGGTATCGGCATCTATGGATTGTGCCAACAATTTGGCCTGGGTACTCTTCCCAGAGCCGTCTATACCTTCCAGCGCAATTAGTTTACCTGTCATCGTATCTGCAGTAAAGACTATCAGCTGGGCTCACGGGAGGCAGATAATTGGGCACGGTTGTATTCGCGGATTTTATTGTTGCCGCAATTTGGTAATATCGTATTCCCAGCCATAGTTAGTATTTCCGGCAATAGCTATTGGGATCCTATTTACTGGATTTAGTGCTACTGCTGTCGGCAGATTTGGACTTTGTGGTAGACTTTGATTTTGCACCAGATTTGGATTTTGCACCAGGCTTGCGCTTTGTTGTAGAGCCATTACTTTCTATCGCAGCGCGACGTGTAGCCAGGAGCTCGATTGCCCGATCCAGAGTCATTTCTTCGGGGTTGTCACCTGCTCTTAGCGATGCATTTACCTCTCCATCGGTGACATAGGGACCGTACCTGCCATTACGTAGGGTAATAGGTTTATTCGAGTTCGCGTCTACACCCAATTCTGCTATCGGAGAAGCTGCCTGCCTGCCCCTTCTGGTTTTGGGTTGACTGAAACGCTCCAAGGCCTCATCGAGGGTGATGGATAGGAGCTGTTCCTCATTGTCGAGGCTTCGAGTATCTGTTCCTTTTTCGAGGTACGGACCAAATCTACCATTTTTGGCTACTATCTCTTCATTGGTTGCAGGATCCATGCCGACGGATCTGGGTAGCGAGAGCAGCTTAAGAGCTATCTCAAGAGTAACATCTGCCGGTGACATGGAAGCAAATAGCGAGGCACGCTTTGGTTTGTCTTTTCCGGCAGATTTTCCGGCAGGTTCGCCCTTTTTGCCCTTGGTAGAATCCGTATAATGGTCATCGCCCAGCTGTACGTACGGACCGTACCTACCTTTACGGAGGGAAACTTCCAGGCCACTTGAAGGGTCAGTTCCCAAGATAGCATTTTCCTGCTCTGGCTTTTCAAGAATTTCCAGTGCCTGGTCCAAGGTGAGCTCATCTGGGCACATATCTTCAGGAACCGACGCCCTATCCTCTCCACGCTGCACATAGGGACCGTAACGACCTACACGAACCAGAACACTATTTCCAGCACTGTCGTTTCCAATGTCAATTTCATTAACTTTCCTGGCGTCTATGTGTTCCAGCTCTGCAGCCACCTGATATTTGAGTCCACGAGCACTATCATTTGCATTGTCCTCAGAATGGTCGCATGTAGGCTCCCCAGGTGAATTGTCGCCAAAGTAAAACTTGTTCAGCCAGGGAACGACGTTCTGGTTTCCTATTGCAATGTTGTCGAGATCATCTTCCATGGCGGCGGTAAAACCGTAATCTACCAGGTGAGGAAAGTATGTCTCCAGCAGACCCACTACGGCAAAGGCCACGAATGACGGTACCAGGGCATTCCCCTTTTTCCACGCGTATCCTCTGTCCTGGATGGTGGATATAATGCTGGCATACGTAGAAGGTCTGCCTATACCTTTTTCCTCAAGTGATTTTACCAATGATGCCTCGGTAAAGCGGGGGGGTGGTTGAGTTGTATGAGAATTGGCTTCAAGAGATACTGCAGTTACCTTATCGCCCTCTTCCAGGGGAGGAAGGCGGTTGCTCCCGCTAGCGTCTTCATTATTTATGCCCTGATCGTTCCCGGGTATCTGGTCGTCGGTACTCTCTTCGTAAGCACTCAAAAATCCCATCTGTGTAATAGTTGTGCCGCTGGCAGACATTACGACAGGAATAGATGTCTCCGGGTCAATTCCCTGGAGCCTTACCTGTACCGTAGTACCGGTAGCATCGTTCATCTGTGATGCTATGGTACGTTTCCAGATCAACTCGTATAAGTGGAGCTCGTCACCCTGAAGCTGTTGGTTTGCTTCGTCGAGCGTCCTGAACCTTTCTCCAGCCGGGCGAATGGCCTCGTGTGCTTCTTGGGCGTTTTTTACCTTGTTTTTGTAAATGCGAGGCGCCGAGGAGACCGATTCTGCGCCATAGAGAGAGATTGCCTGACTCCTGGCCGCAGCAAGGGCTTCTTCCGATAGGATTGTAGAGTCAGTCCTCATATAGGTAATCCATCCCTGTTCGTACAGGCGCTGGGCTACCTGCATGGTGCGCTTGGAACTGAATCTCAGCTTCCGTCCTGCTTCCTGCTGGAGGGTAGACGTAGTAAATGGCGCTGCGGGAGATCTACGGTAAGGCTTTTTGGATACTGATATCACATCGAACAAAGTGCCTGAGAGGCGTTCAGCAATGTTTGCAGCTTCCTCCTCACCTATTACCCTTACGTGTTTGCCGGATTCGACGGAGCCATCACTTTGGAAATCTCTTCCTGTGGCAACGGTATCACCCCCTATAGAGATAAGAGTTGCCTTGAATTGGCTGCCGGTGGCTTCCTTTGAAAAAATGCCATCTAAATCCCACCAGGTAGCGGAGCGGAAGGCAATTCTTTCTCTTTCCCTTTCTACCAGTATCCTGCATGCAACGCTTTGAACCCTGCCGGCCGACAGGCGTGGCATAACCTTTTTCCATAGTACCGGAGATAGTTCGTATCCGTAGAGGCGATCCAGTATCCTTCTGGCTTCTTGGGCTTTAACCATCTTTCTGTCCAAGTCTCTGCACTCTTGGACTGCGTGTTGTATGGCTGATGGCGTAATCTCGTGAAAGACCATGCGTTTTACCGGTACCTTGGGAGATAGTACCTCAAGCAGGTGCCATGCTATAGACTCGCCCTCTCTGTCCTCATCTGTTGCAAGATATATAGTGCTTGCCTGGCGAACGACATTTTTTAGTTTGGATACGACCTGCTTTTTTTCCTTGGGTATTACATAGAGTGGCTTGAACTCATTATCGGTATCTACACCCAAGCGTGCCCATGTCAGTCCCTTCATGGATTCAGGAACCTCTTCAGCATTTCGCGGCAGATCGCGTATGTGACCTACTGATGATTCGACCAGGTATCCTGAGCCGAGTACGTTACTAATGGTGCGCGCTTTTGTGGGTGATTCTACTATGACCAGAGGCTTTGCTCCCGATGAAGCATTTGATGACGAAGCATATGATGAGCCGTTGGGCGTATCCTCTGGCTGGTCATTTTCTGCGGTAGAAGTTTTCTTGCCCTTAGCCAAATTATTTTACCTCAACGCTATACGGACAGCACCAAGTAGGCGAAAAGCCGGCGTGCAATGGCAGAAGAGTTCATTCGGCAGTAGCGGAAACAGCATCTGCCACCTCAGCTTTGGGACCACCAGACTCAGATGAGTCATTGGGGTAAGCTCCCATGCTATCGACCTTGCGCTTGGATATGGCTATCACAGCCAGCACAATCACCAGGGCGACTCCTGCAATTGAATACCGCGCTGCATCGTTGTGTGCCGTTGTAATGACTGCTGGGAGTATAAGCAATGAGACAAGATTGATTACCTTGACCATTGGGTTCATCGCCGGGCCGGCAGTATCCTTGAATGGGTCACCGACAGTATCACCTATTACGGCTGCCTTATGTGCGTCTGAGCCTTTACCGCCGAGATGGCCGTCTTCTACGTATTTCTTGGCGTTGTCCCAAGCGCCACCTGAGTTGGATAGGAAGTTTGCCATTAGCTGACCGGTGAGGATGACGGCTGCCACGAACGCCCCCAGCGCCAGATAGCCAATACCGAAGCCAATAATAACTGGAGTCAATACGGCCAATAGCGCCGGAGTGGCAAGCTCCCTCTGGGCACCGGCAGTGCAAATACTGATTACCCGGCTGTATTCAGGCTTCTCGCTGCCGTCCATGATGCCGGGGTGCTCTCTGAACTGGCGGCGAACCTCCTGGACTACCGTTCCAGCCGATCTGCCTACTGCTCTTATGGTGAGCGAGGAGAACATAAAAGCTATTGAACCGCCAACCAGCAGGCCGATGAATATAGTGGGGTTGGCTATGTTGACAACGGTTGACAGGTGGGCACCCTCCGAATGGATTGTCTCTACGAACGAGGCAAATAGAGCCACGGCAGCTATAACTGCCGACCCGATGGCCACACCCTTTGTGATAGCTTTGGTTGTGTTTCCTACTGCATCCAGGTTGACCATAATCGATTCAGCTTCCCCGCCGAATTCTCCGGCCATCTCAGCGATGCCTGCAGCGTTGTCTGCTACCGGACCAAAGCTGTCTTCGGATACTACCATTCCGGTAGTTGACAGCATGCCAATTCCCACCAACGAGACCAGGTAGAGGATCAGCTCCACATTACCATGCCCGAGCAGTACGGCTACCGCCAGGGCAACAGCAATAGCTATGATCGCCCATACCGACGACTCCAGTCCCGAGCTTATTCCGGAGAGTATTGTAGTGGCCGGACCAGTCAGGGTGGAGTCTGCAATTTCTCTAACCGGCGACCTTTCAGTAGAAGTAAAGTGCTCCGTGATCAAGCTGGCTACCTGTACCAGGATTACCCCTGTGAACACCGCCCAGAATACCAGCCAGTTGTGTACGTAGAAATGAGCGACCAGTAGCGCCCCAATTACTGTAAGCAGACCTGCAAGCCTGAATCCTCTGTTTATCGGCGCCATGGCTGTCTTGTCTTTAGAGCTTGCTCTTACGGAAAAGATTCCTATGGCAGATGACAGTATGCCTATGGCAGGAACTATCAACGGAAAGATCAGAGCAGGAGCAGCATTCTTTACTCCTATGGAGTGAAATGCGGTGATACTCAGGATCAGCGACGCTATGATCATTATTTCAAATGACTCAAACAGGTCAGCCGCCATTCCTGCACAGTCCCCGACGTTGTCCCCCACGTTGTCTGCGATAGTTGCTGCATTTCTGGGATCATCCTCGGGGATGCCTGCTTCCACCTTACCAACCAGATCAGCGCCGACATCGGCTGCCTTGGTAAATATACCTCCACCTACCCTCATGAAGAGAGCCAACAACGAGGCGCCAAATCCAAAACCGACCAGTACAGCAGTTGCCATGTTCTGGAAAATAAACACTATGGTAGATGCTCCGAGCAGCCCCAGTCCTACGCAGAACATGCCGGTAATACCCCCCGTACGGAAGGCGACCTTGAGCGCACTGGGCAACGTTCCCGATCTTGCCGCTGCGGCAGTTCTTACGTTTCCTCTGACCGCCAATGACATCCCTACAAAACCGGTCAATCCCGAACAGGCGGCGCCAAATAGAAATGCCAGTACCCTGTATCCCCCTACGTCTGCGAAGCTGAGAGCTACGACATGATCAGGTTTCACTACCTTCGTGGCTGTAAAGAAGATAAGAACTGCCAGTGGTATAACAATCAGTGAAATAGTTTTGAATTGCCTCTTCAGGAAAGCCACTGCGCCCTCTTGTATCGCCTTGGCGATTTCTTGCATTTTTTGTGTTCCCTGATCGCGCCGCAGGATCCCCTTCATGAGCCATAAGCCGACCGCTAAAGCTGCTACTGCCGCTACAAGAGCAAATATCAACCATGCTCGGTCAGCAGAATTCATAGTAAAGCTTTGGTAATTACCCTGAGTTGCCAGTATGGTACTCACTTATATCATTTTCTCCTTTTTATACATATCAAGACTCATAATCCATAGCGTCACAGCACCCGAGTCGGTACTTCAGCTATCAGCCCAAAAATTACAACAAGTGCAATAACGCAATATAGCCCCACTCGGCATCAGAAAGCAAGACTTTTCTGACATTATAGACTTATTGTCATAGAGTCGCATTATAGAACAACTTTCAGGGTATCGCCCAACCAGGACATTTTCTCTACTACTATAGTATATATATGAAGGCTGCATTCTTTGATCTGGACAAGACTATTATTGCTCGCGCCTCAATGGTTGCTTACGGACGCCCACTGTTGCGAGAAGGTCTTTTGTCTACACGGACTCTTGTACGTGCGCTGGCTATGCAACTTATATATCTTCACTATGGCGCTGGTGAGGAGCGGATGGCAAAGATAAGAGAGAGGGCACTTGCAACCGCAAAAGGGGCAGACAGAAGAGAAGTGGCCAGGCTGGTAAGAGAGACGCTCGGCGAGGTCATAGAGCCGATAATCTTTGCAGAAGCCCTTGATCTTATAGAAAGTCATCGGGCAGAGGGGCGCCTGGTGTATATAGTCTCTGCATCTCCGGAAGAAATTGTTATCCCGCTCTCTGAGTACTTGGGAGCTGACGGTGCTATTGCCAGTAGGGCAGTAGTTGATGAAGAGGGTAGGTATACGGGAGAACTGGAGGTATATGTGTACGGCGCCGCCAAGGCAGATGCCATCAAATCTCTGGCTGCCGCCAAGGGGATAGATTTGAGTGAATCCTATGCCTACAGTGATTCAATTACTGATCTTCCTATGCTTGAAACTGTGGGACATCCATACGCGGTTAACCCTGATCGCGACCTGGCGAGGACAGCAACCAATAAGGGATGGGGGATACTGCACTTTACCAGTCCGGTAAGGTTGCGTGACAGGATGCCCGTTCCCTCAGGTATCCAGGCCATGGCGTTTACCGGGGTAGCACTTGCAGCTGCAACCGGAGCCGCGGTATATATGTGGAAACACGGCTCACGACGACATCCCATGAAATTACGCCCAGCCAGCTGATGGGCAGCTGTGAATAGCTACTGAATAATCAGGCCAGGCTGATCAGGCGTCCAATAGCCTTTTGGCTATTACTGCACCCAATCCAGCTACTATGAGTAAAAATAAAAGTTTCTTCATATCGACGATCATAGCACTATTTGGCAGTAGGTCAAGTCTTGGAAGAGAATATCAGATTTAAGCGGTATTAGACCGTAAGCAGATCCCTTGCTCCGGTATCTGAAGATGGATGACGGAGCTTGGACATCGCTCTGGCTTCTATCTGGCGAATTCTTTCTCTGGTCAGATTGAAGTATTCTCCGACTTCTTCGAGAGTTCGCGATTCTCCGCGATCCAATCCAAACCTCAGCTTCAGTATCTCACGTTCGCGTTCATCAAGCGGGGATAGAAGCTTATCTATCTCTTCGGGCAGCATAGTCATAGCGGCGACTTCAAAGGGTGATTCCGCTGAGCGATCCTCTACCACATCTCCCAGTTCCGCATCACCGTCCTCTCTTAATGGATCTGACAGAGAAAGCGGCTCAGATCTGAATCTTAGAGCTTCTACCAGTTTATCCCCTGCCAACTCCACTTCAAGACCCAACTCGTCCAGCGTGGGAGGTCTACCCAATTTAAGCTCCAGCCTGGCCTGTGCTTTTTGTACGCGAGTCAGGGTGTCACCTGCATGTACGGGCAACCTAATGGTTCTACCGGTGTTTGCTATACCTCTGGTTATGGCCTGACGGATCCACCATGTCGCGTAAGTGGAAAACTTAAAACCTTTTCTCCAGTCGAATTTTTCGACTGCATGCATTAAACCCAAGTTGCCTTCCTGTATCAGGTCGAGTAGTGGCAGTCCCGATGCCTGGTATTTCTTGGCGATTGACACGACCAAGCGTAGATTTGATTTAACGAATGCCTGTTGAGCTTCTTCACCCTGGCGTAGCATTCGCCTTAGTTCCCTTTTACGCGCAGGGGTAAGGTTCTTGGCTCCAGACTCAATCTCTTTCTGCGCTTCCCTCCCCATCTCCATGATCTGAGCGAGATGCACTTCGTCATCCTTGCTCAGCAGCATATACTGACCTATATCAGTAAGGTATAGCCTGACAAGATCTTCATCGTCCCTATCTATGCGTTCTTTGGCCAACTTCTATCCTTTACTACCTTTCTCTCTCTACCAGCCGTCTCTACTGTCACTATCGACACTCTATAGTAGCGGTCATCATCCGGCTGCCCTGCCACCGGCCTCCCACTTTGGGTTTGACCACCGCCACCACGGACGTAGCGGTCATCATTCGACTGCCCTGCCACTTGCCAATTATTATTTTAATTCTTACGGCCGCCATCTCATGCGATCAAACGAACCCAGCTAAATGCATAGAGGCACCTCTTCAGGTACTTGAATTATGCACGTTAATCCAGAGTAAATTGGAATGCTTCCATACATTATTGTAACCCCTCTGTCAAGTGCCTATTACCAGGTATTTTGTATCGTCACCATGCTGTGGAGAACCCAGCTCAGACGGTATGGGACGGCATAATAAGGATAAATCCAGGTTTTGTCAGTCATAGCATCGCCCAAGCCGCCAGAGACGACGTTTTGAGGGGACATAGAATCTGCATGGGTGAATAAGCGGAGGGGGTGGGATTCGAACCCACGGACCTTTTGGGTCAAGGCTTTTCAAGAGCCTCGCATTCGTCCACTCTGCCACCCCTCCCGAGGCGCCTTTAAGCCAATTTATAGCGATATTGAAGCCAGTCACCGCAGCAACCATGCTCAAGATATTCTAATGTTATTCTACAGCGATGGCATAACTATAATAGCTGCAATAGAATCATACTATGAACTTGTCCACCGATCGATCAGAGACCGACCCCATCCAGGCACTGTCTGGCTCCGAAACGGCACTATCCGACTCCGGAAAAGCACCGTCCACTTCCGAAACGGCACTTTGGTTGCATTGCTTTTCGGGGGTATCGGGAGATATGCTTTTGGGGGGATTGGTAGATTCAGGCGTAGATATTGGGCAGGTAGAGACAGAGCTTAAGAAATTGCCATTTAAGGGATGGAAACTATCGGCCAATAAGGTTATGCGTGGAGGGATTGCTTCGACTTCTGTTAATGTAACGGTTGACGATCCCGTTACGGTGCGCAGCTACACGGATATAGTGAATATGATTGCCACATCAAGCTTGTCTCCCAAGGTGGTAAAGAGGTCGTTGGCCTGTTTTCGTATTCTGGCAGAAGCTGAATCTACTGTTCACTCCGGTGATATTGGAAGTACACACTTTCATGAAGTTGGCGGTCACGATGCGATTATAGACATTGTGGGTACAATGGTCGCCGTGGAGATACTTGGAACCGCAAAAGTCTATTCTTCCGGCGTAGCCCTTGGGCTGGGGGGTGCACTTAGTGGTGCGCATGGTCACTTGCCCAATCCCGCTCCGGCAGTGCTAAGGATACTGGAAAAAGTACCGGTTTATGGGCGCTCATTGCCTTATGAGTTGACTACGCCTACCGGTGCAGCGATATTACGTACCCTTGTAGACTCCTATGGCCCGATTCCCCCAATGAATATTGTTGCATCCGGGTATGGGGCTGGCGATAGGGAAATAGAAGAGTTGCCAAATTTGTTGCAGGTAATCGTTGGTGAGTCGGCTGGCGATCAAGAAAATACAGCAGGTAGTGGCATGGATGCAATGTTGATTGAAACCAATGTGGATGACGTAAGCGGAGAAGCTATGGCTTGGGCTATCTCGTCGTTGATGGATGCAGGTGCATATGATGCCTGGGTGACGCCTGTTGTGGCAAAGAAGGGTCGCCCGGGGTTTGTAGCCAGCGTTCTATGTGATCCAAGTAGTGCTGCTTATTTGCGCGACATATTACGCAGAGAGACCGGCACACTTGGAGTTAGGGGAATCATGGTTCAGAGGTGGCCATCGGCCAGGGATGAAATGATCGTTAGTGTCAAGGGTTTTCCGGTGAGGACCAAAGTGGCAGGCCACCGAGTCAAGATAGAGCAATCGGATGCAGCCAAAGTGGCTGCGGAGACCGGTATGCCGTTGCGCGAAGTTATTCTTCAAGCGGAGTATCTAGTGCAGTGTATCGACCGGCAACCCAGATAGGTTACTTAATTGTCAATAGTGTATCTGTATACGTTGGTTGAACGTTGCTTGAAGCCGAGCCTCTGATATAGCCTGTTGGCTGCTTCTCGGCCTGGTCGCGAGGTAAGGTCGATTGTTCTTGCTCCACTGCGCTGGGCAATTTCTATTGCTTGTCTTACAAGTGCGGCGCCAATTCCATTGCCCCGCATCTCCGTATCCACCACTACATCCTCTATCCATGCTCTTATCCCTGAGGGGATGCGAAATATTGCCAATGTCAGCATCCCTACGATTTGTGGCATACTATCTTCATTTTCTAAGACTTCTCCTGATGAAGTAACCGTCGGAGTATCCTCATTTGCTGTTCCTTTGGCGGTAGGAGAATCTATAGTTGCCAGTAGAAGCCTGGTGACCGGCCCCTCTATCAACTCCCTCAGTACATCATCTGTGATGGCAGGGGCATCCGGCGATAGGCTGGCGAGAAGAGAGTTGATTGAATCCAGTGATAATATGTCCGAGTAAGTGGCTTCTAAAATACGTATATTCATGCTCATATTGCAATACGGGCAATACAGATTCTAAAAGTTTTCAAGGACACGGCTGTTAATCGGTTCAATCGTGCTTTTTGGGAGTTTTATCGGGCATATGCCATCCCACCTGGGATAGCTTGCTTTTTTCGTAGAGCACACATCCTTCCGGGCAGGCAAAAGGGATCTGTTCGTTAGCGCCCAAGCGACATTTTTCCAACCGGTCGCCGTTGGATGCGGTTTGCATCAGATAGTGCCTGCAGTCAGCTTTTACTGTCACATTACCATTATTGCTCAAAATTGAGGTTTCCTGTGGGCGCCTCGCTGCTTTTTTCCGAAAGAGGTGGCCGGGTTATAACTACGATGGCAATCCTCCGTTTATCCATCTCCTGGACCTTAAACGTCCAATCATTATAGGTGACCTGTTCCCCTTCTTCTGGAATATGACCGAGGATGTCCAGTAAGAATCCCGCAAGAGTAACATATTCTCCATCAGGAATTTCGATAGAAAGGCGCTCACGGAGATCGTCTATATTCAATCCGCCGTTTACCAGCCAGCGTTCGTGGTCTACCCGCACTATTTCCGGCTCTCCCACCTGGTCCAATTCGTCTTTCAAGTCACCCACCAGGGCAGACAACAGGTCGTTCAGAGTGACTATTCCAGCTACTCCGCCGTACTCATCAACTGCGATTGCAAACGCACGCCTATCGTGTCTCATGTCGGCCAGCGTGTCCAGTACGTGGCGCGACTCGGGAACCATGTAGGGTTGGCGAATCCGTCTTGAAATGTCCAGAGGGGAGAGCTTGTGTCTGGACGAGGTGTCGTTGGGGTTGTTGTCTATTTCCCACCCAGCCCTGAAAAGATCGTTTACGAAGAGTACTCCTATTAGGTCGTCAAGGTCTCCATCATAAACAGGGAACCTGCTGTGCCCGGTCTCTTTAACAGCCCTGGCTACACCTGATGAGTTTACCGGAATAGCCAGAGCTATGACGTTCATCCTGGGTGTCATGACCTCCCGTATCTCCATCTCCCTGAGGTCGTTTAGGGTAGACAGAATATACTGTTCCTGCTGAGTGGCTTGATCGGATCCATGCAAGGTACGGTTTGCAGTATTTTTGTGCCTGTGGATCAGGATTAACGACTCCCCGTAGCGTTAAGAGCATGGAATGCCGGAGTCGACACCGGAACAGGGGTGAGCCGGCGGTCATAAAAAGTCCTTCCATCAAGTACTGTTTCTGCAGCCTTTTTTATCCGTATGGGGTCAAGAGGCTTTAATATCCAGCCTTCAACGTGAATGCGTTTAGCCAGGAATACATCTGCTCTCCGGTCAAGCAGCATCAATATCGGAATATGAGGCAGGTGTCCGTAGGATTCCTCTAATCTCATTTCGAGAGCAATTGCGATTCCTCCCATGCTGCCAACCTGCATATCAAGAATGGCCAAATCTGGAGGTTCGTTTGCAATCATATCCAGCATTCGCTGACCCGAGCTGGCCTCCCTCACAGAAATGTCTGTAGATTCAATTGCCTGTCTAATTGCCTGCCTTATGGTGGGGACGTCACTTACTACTATGATATTGTGCATTTTCCAATACTATAGCACTATTCATGCCGAGTAAAGATTGTGCCGGCTGAAAATTGTGCCGGACAAGAAACGAGTAAAAATTGCTTTCCTGCTTGCACACTGCAGCTAATTATGTGGTAATATAAAAAGTAACATGAAAAATAGCTCGGCACGTATTCTTGTAGTAGTACTGACAACATAGCGTACGTTGCCGCCTAGACACGTACGCTGAACCTCCCGAAAGGGAGGTTTTTTAGTGCAATTTGGAAGGTTCTACGCAAATCAATTTTACGCCGATAGAAGAAAGGAGAGAGTAGAGTGGAAATTACTGGAGCACAGGCCCTTGTTAAGAGTTTGGAGATGGAAGGGGTAGAAGTAGTATTCGGTATGCCGGGTGGGGCGATACTGCCGGTATATGATCCAATGCTGGATACGTCAATTCGCCATATACTTGTCCGCCATGAGCAGGGTGCGGGTCATGCGGCAGAGGGATATGCACATGCCACGGGACGTCCCGGCGTTGCGATTGTCACCAGCGGTCCTGCCGCAACGAATATAGTTACGGCCCTGGCGGATGCCTATATGGATTCTATCCCCCTGGTGGTAATTACCGGACAGGTCGCCCGCCCGTTTATCGGCACAGATGCTTTCCAGGAAAGTGATACAACCGGTATTACCATGGGAGTAACCAAGCACAACTGGCTTGTTACTGACCCAAACGAGATACCGGAGATTGTGGCGGCAGCATTTTACATTGCAACTACCGGCCGGCCGGGTCCCGTCTTGATCGACCTGCCAAAGGATGTGTCCAATGCAATGATGGAATGGCATTGGCCGTCATCTGCTGATGAGCTGGATCTCCCTGGATATCATCCGGCCGGTGCAGTAGACCAAGATATAATTGAACAGGCTGTCGATTTGATTTGCGCCTCCGAACGTCCGGTTTTTTATGTAGGAGGAGGAGTTGTCAAGTCCAACGCATCTGACGAACTCTTGGAGTTGGCGGAGATGACCGGGATTCCCGTAGTCACTACCCTGATGGCCAGAAGTGTATTTCCAAGCGCACATTCACTTAGCCTTGGGATGCCCGGTATGCACGGTAACTATACGGCAGTAACTGCTATGCAAAAATCAGATCTTCTCATTACACTTGGGGCCAGGTTTGATGACAGGGTTACCGGGAGAGTGGACGCATTTGCACCGGAGGCAAAGGTAATTCACGTGGATATTGATCCTGCCGAGCTTGGCAAGATCCGTAGGCCGGATGTGTCTATCTGTGGCGACTGCAAGCTGGTTGCAAGAGAGATTATCAATTCACTGGAAAAACGCGGCATCCTAGGAGATACAGAAAGCGGGAATACCACCGGTACGGACACTCGCCGAGATATCTCTGCATGGTTGGACGATATTCATGAATGGCAGGAAAGATATCCGTTGGTGTATCAGCAGTCCAAAGAGGGTGAACTCCTAAAGCCACAGATGGTCATTGAAATGCTTCGGGAGTTGACTCCAGATGATACGATTCTGGTGACCGGTGTCGGCCAGCATCAAATGTGGGCTTCAATGTTTTGGCAGTTCAAGATGCCCAGGACGTTTATTACATCCGGTGGTCTGGGCACTATGGGATTTGCAGTACCTGCGGCAATTGGCGCAAAGGTGGGTCATCCTGAACGGATGGTTTGGGCAATTGACGGTGATGGATGTTTCCAGATGACCGCCCAGGAACTGGTTACCGCTGCGGCTGAGGGTATCCCGGTCAAGATCGCCATCTTGAACAACGCCTATCTCGGAATGGTGCGTCAGTGGCAGGAGCTCTTTTATGACGAGCGTTACTCAGAGGTGTATCTCTCACCTGATTTGCCCGATTACGTTAAATGGGCGGAGGCTATGGGCTGTGTCGGAATGCGCGTGGATTCACCCAATGACGTTGCTCCGGTCATAGAGAAGGCAAATTCCATCGATGACCGTCCTGTTGTCATAGACTTTCGTACTGACGCTTTTGAAAAAGTATATCCTATGGTGCCGGCAGGTGCATCTAATGACGATATTATTCTGTTTCCCGGGCAGTACGAAGATTCTACTACGGATGTCCAGGAAATTAACGAAGGAAAGGTTGAGAGACGATGAAAACAGTAACCGGCATGGAGCATCTTCACATTATCTCTGTTCTTGTGGAGAACAAATCCGGCGTACTTGCGAGAGTGGCAGGTCTTTTTTCACGACGGGGATTCAATATCTATTCTCTTGCGGTAGCGCCCACGGATGATAAGAGATTTAGCAGGCTGACTGCAGTTGTCGATTTGGATTCCGCTCCGCTGGAACAGATTATTATGCAGCTGGATAAATTGATCAATGTCGTATCTATAAGCGAGCTGGCTCCCTCGGATGCCATAGAAGCTGAGCTCCTCTTGGCTACAGTTAAATCGGATAACGACACGAGAGGACAGATTATCCAGTTGGTTGGGGTATTTGAGGGAAAGATAGTAGATGTGGGAGTTGCCAGTCTGACTATTATGCTTGCCGGTCATCCCAGCAAGCTCGATAACTTCGAGGAGTTGATCAGACCCTACGGGATAGTGGACATACAGAGGACGGGCAGGGTGGCTCTACCTAGGCTATAGTTGTAGCGGAACTGTAAATAGACAATGACGACAAGAAGTGAAAGGAGTAATTAAATGGCTATTTTGTACTACGACAAGGATGCCGATACATCTCTCATAAAAGGGAGAAAAGTGGCAATTCTCGGCTATGGGTCTCAGGGGCATGCACATGCTCTGAACTTGGCTGAATCGGGGGTGGATGTCAGGGTTGGATTGCGTGAAGGTTCTTCTTCCAGGAAAAAGGCCGAAGAGGCCGGATTGAGGGTGTTGGGACTGCGCGATGCTTCCGAAGAGGCTGACCTGATCATGATTCTTCTGCCCGATACAGAGCAACCTGAAGCCTATATACGCGACATCGAACCGGCATTGCATGAAGGAGATGCTCTCTTCTTTGCGCATGGATTTAATATCCACTTTGGGCAGATTAAGCCGCCTGCATTTGTAGACGTAGCCATGGTTGCACCGAAGAGTCCCGGCCATCTTGTCAGGAGAACCTTTACCGAGGGAGGTGGAGTGCCCTCATTGGTAGCGGTTGCGCAGGACCATTCCGGCAAGGCAAGGGAGCTTGCTATCTCTTATGCCTATGGTATAGGAGCCACCAGGGCAGGTGTGCTGGACACCACTTTTGCAGAGGAAACCGAGACCGACCTATTTGGAGAGCAGGCTGTTTTGTGTGGTGGGGTGACTTCGCTTATACAGGCTGGGTTTGACACCTTGGTGGAGGCGGGGTATCAGCCTGAGTCTGCCTACTTCGAATGTCTCCATGAGTTGAAGCTGATAGTGGACCTGATATACGAGGAGGGGATTAGCGGTATGCGCTACTCGGTGTCGGACACGGCAGAATACGGAGATATGACCAGGGGGCCAAGGGTAATTGATGAGCATGTGCGTGAGACTATGCGTAGCCTGCTTGAGGATATTCGTTCCGGGAGGTTTGCAGAAGAATGGGTTGCTGAGAATAAGGCCGGACGCCCAAACTTTAATGAGATGAGGCGTAAGGCTGCCGAGGCTCCTATAGAGAAGGTAGGTGCAGAGCTCAGGAAGATGATGCCTTTTATATCTTCTGGCCGTAAGAGCGTCAGAGATGTATCGGGTGGTTGATGGCTTGGTGGCTACTAGGTAGCCGGTAAGAATA
Organism: Actinomycetes bacterium; assembly: GCA_021846515.1. Lineage (GTDB taxonomy): Bacteria > Actinomycetota > Acidimicrobiia > Acidimicrobiales > JAMCPL01 > JAMCPL01. The sequence continues at coordinate 50,809 of JAJZWU010000009.1, read as the reverse complement.
TTTTTAATATTTTTGGTCGCCAGGTTGCATTGCATACCTGTTATGTGCTAAAAATACCATCTACTGCACATTGGATTGACCAGTAAAGGAGTGTGATAAATGGCAGCAAGTACCAGCGCTACGGCTGACGCTATAAAATTGGCTGGAGCAATGATTGGTGGAGGTATGGCTTTGGGTGGGGGTGCGGTTGGAGCATCCATAGGTGATGGGTTGGCCGGAAGCCAGACCATAGCGGGAGTTGCAAGGCAACCTGAAGCACAGGGAAGGCTGTTCACCATTATGTTCTTGACGGTTGGTTTGGTGGAGGCCATGTACTTCATCAACCTTGCCTTTACAGCGTTGTTCGTATTCTCATTGTATAAGAAGTAAATAGTTCCATGTTGTTGTCATTACCGATGGTGGCAAGTAACTTCCTGGTGCCAAATGGTACGATAATAGTAGAGGTTGGCGCCTTTATACTGACCCTGCTTGTGCTGGCTATATGGGTGATACCATGGGTGGATGGAAAGATAAAAGAGCGCCAGGATCTCATCAGGACTTCGTTGGATGATGCGAGTAAGGCAAAGAAGGAAGCTGAAGAGATACGTAGCCAGCGGGACCAGATTATCAGTGAGGCCAGAGATAAGGCGAGAGAATTGATTGCTCAGGCAAATAGGGTTGCTGATCAATTGCGTGCCGAGGGCGAACAAAGAGGGCAGGCGGAGTTTGATCGCCTTGTTGAGGCGGCAAAGTCTGAGATAGCCAGGGACAGGTCTCTGGCAGTGGAAGATCTCTCTGCCAAGATGGGGGAGTTGGCGATGTCGTTGGCCGCGAGAGTGGTAGGCCGGGAGATGGACACTGAACGCCATCGTGATCTCATTGAAGAGGCGGTTGCTGCGTTCAAAGTATCGGCATTGGTATCAACCGGGACAGAAACGTCCTCCTCAACAAGTGCATAGACTGTTTGGATGATCCCCTCCCTAAAAGGATACGTACATGCAGTGGTTGAGTCTGCATCATCGGATGAAGCGCTTGGCCGGGTGGCATCGGATTTGAGCTCATTCAACAGGTTTATCCTTACCAACTCTTCATTGTTTGCGGTGGTTACCGATTCCGGTATTGGTAGTTTGGTACGTAAAAGCATACTGACCGATTTATTGGTGTCACGTATGGATAAATATGCCTTACGGATCATACAGCGGGCAGTCTTGGAAGAACCGGCAGATGATCTTCCGGTAGTCTTTGCCGAGATGGCGGAGGTAGTTAATTTGATAGACGAAGTATCTTCGCAAGACATATCTTCCCAGCAGGTGGGAGGTAGTTCCGGTGCTTCCTACGGCCATCTGGAGATAGTGATGTCAAGAGTTGCCGCAGAAGAGGAAGAGGACCTCTCTCGTTCGGCGGCACGTAAATACATAGGTGGATACTGTAGAGCGGTGCTGGATGAAGTAGACAATGCTGATGTCTTGGCAACTATCGAGGAAGAAGTCCTTGCACTTGCCAGGTTGTTTGGTAGTGATACGTTTCCTGGTTTTACGTTTATCGACAGGTCTATTCCACTGCTTGCAAGGCGCCGTGCCATGTTTGAGCTGCTTGATGGGAAGGTGAGCTCTGCTACGGTAAGGATAGTAGTTCATTCGTTATCGTCAAGGCCGAGAGACATGGCGACGACTCTTATGTGGCTGGCAGATTTTGTGTCCGCTATTCGCGGTTGGCGCATAGGAAGAGTACGATCTGCCAGGCCTCTTGGCGCCGATGAACTTGATATGCTTGCCGGTATTCTTGAAGATGTCGCAGGTTGCCCGGTAGACGTTCAGGTGGATGTGGACGGTTCTTTATTGGGCGGGGTAATTGTAAGTATAGGTGATCTGGTGGTAGATTCCAGTGCACGCCGCTATCTGGAGGCGCTCGGAACCCCGTTGCTGGGTAGAGACGCCGTTCATCAGGCTGTCAGTGTTGGTACGGCAGATCGAGGTGCTGCATAGCTATGATAAGTTGCCGTGCTCTTGCCGGTGCTATGGGCGCATCTGCATCTGTGGGTATGCCTGCTTTAATGCAGTGGTTCCAAATGGGAGATGGCATAGTGCAGAGAGGTGGCAGAGATATGCCAGACATTGTATGGGGCACTGCAGGTGGAGTTGAGTAGGATTACTAGCGTGAAAGGAGATGGATGTGGCTGAATTAACCATTGATGCCAAAGAGATTGAAAGTGTATTGAATAAGTATCTTACCGGAGAGGTCGCGACGGCTTCGGTGGAACAGGTTGGGCGCATCATGGAGGTGGGTGATGGCGTAGCAAGAGTTTCCGGTTTACCGGGTGTCGGGGTGAATGAGCTGCTTGAGTTTGAGGACGGGACATTGGGGATTGCACTGAACCTGGAGGAAGACGTAATCGGTACGGTTATTCTGGGAGGTGACGAGCATCTCGAAGAAGACCAGATAGTCAGGGCCACCGGCAGGATCCTTTCAGTGCCTGTCGGCGACGGACTGCTTGGAAGGGTGGTAAATGCACTTGGTGAGCCTATAGACGGCAAGGGTCCGGTACAGGCTGAGGAGCTTAGACGCATGGAGATTCAGGCCCCTGGCGTGGTCAATCGCCAACCTGTATCAGTACCACTTCAGACGGGAATAAAGGCCATTGATGCCATGACGCCGATCGGCCGTGGCCAGAGAGAGCTTATAATCGGTGACCGTAAGACCGGTAAGACTACAGTGGCCATAGACACGATTATCCACCAGAAGGGACTGGGTGTTAAGTGCATATACGTGGTAGTCGGGCAGAAAGGATCGTCCGTAGCCAGTACGGTAGCTACTCTTACAGAGCATGGCGCCATGGATTATACGGTAGTGGTATCCGCTCCCGCATCAGACCCGGCGCCGTTCAAGTATCTTGCCCCATATGGCGGATGTGCCATGGGACAACACTGGATGGAAAAAGGTGAAGATGCGCTTATAGTGTATGACGATCTGTCCAAGCAGGCTGAGGCGTACCGCCAGCTATCTTTGTTGTTGCGTAGACCTCCAGGTCGTGAGGCATATCCAGGCGATGTGTTTTACCTGCATAGCAGGTTGCTGGAGCGTGCAGCCAGGCTATCAGATGCCCTTGGTGGTGGATCCCTCACTGCGCTTCCTATAATAGAGACAAAGGCAGGAGATGTATCTGCCTATATACCGACCAACGTAATTTCCATTACCGATGGGCAGGTCTACCTGGAAACCGAACTATTTTACGCAGGTGTAAGGCCTGCTATGAATGTCGGTATATCCGTGTCAAGGGTTGGAGGTAATGCCCAGATAAAGGCCATGAAGCAGGTTTCTGGAACCCTCAAGATAGACTTGGCGCAGTTTAGGGAGTTGGAATCTTTTGCAACCTTTGGGTCGGAGCTTGATAAAGTATCCCAAGCGCAGTTGGAGCGTGGGTACAGGCTAACCGAACTATTGAAGCAGTCTCAGCATTCTCCCATGGCGGTAGAAGAGCAGGTAGTTGTAGTATATGTGGGGACAGGTGGTTACGTGGATGGGATCCCAACCGGCCAGGTGCAGAGGTTTGAACACGAGTTGCTCAAGTATATGAGAGCACAGCACGCAGATTTGCTGTCGCATATTAGAGAGACGGGGACATTACCAGATGGCGACAAGCTGAAAGACGCAATAGAGGAATTCCAAAAAGTCTTTGATGTGGAGGGCTCTTAATATATGTCTTTTACAGATACGAGGGTAGGTTAGCCTATGCCAGGAGCGCAAGAGCGTGTATTGCGTCGCCGCATAAAGAGCGTGCAGGCAACCAAGAAAATCACACGGGCAATGGAGTTGATTGCCGCATCAAGGATCATGAGGGCGAGGGCACGCCTCGAATCCGCAATTCCCTACAGCCATGCTGTACAGAATGTTTTACGTGGGGTTATGTATGAGAGTGGCAATACCGCGACTTCTGAAGGTTCTGTATTGGTATGCACTATAGCTGCCGATCGTGGTCTTTGCGGAGGTTACAATGTGTCGGTACTACGTGCTACGACGCATTTGCTTGAAGAGATCACAGGTTTATCGAAGCAGTACAAAGTAGTGGCTGTGGGCAAGAAGGCAGCTTCATTTTTCAAGTTCAGCGGGCAGGAATTGACTGCTTCGTTCGCTGGGTTTTCCGATAAACCATCTTACGAGGATGCAACAGAGATTGCCAATCCCATCCTTGAGCTACTCGATGCAGGAGAAATTGGAGAAATTGATTTGGTGTCTACCAGATTCAGGTCTGCCGGTTCGCAGGTGGTAGAGGTTCGTAAAATATTTCCTGTAGATACCAGCGTGAGCCATGCTTCCGGGCATGACTCAGGATCTGCCGGCAGCCACTCAGGGCAGGATCCGGCTTCGGGATCGGACTCCGGGTCGTCAACGGCGCTGGCTTTGAATGAATGGGCGGAGCATTCAGCATTGGAAAAAGCACGATCCGGGTATTTGGAACTTGAGCCTGAGCCGGATGAATTGTTGCCGATAGTAATCAGGCGGTATGTAGAATCCGAGTTGTTTACAGCGCTATTGGAGGCAGCTACAAGTGAGCACTCTGCACGTCAAAGAGCGATGGCAGCAGCTACCGAGAATGCAGACGAGCTAATAAAGACTCTTACCAGAGCGGTAAACAGGGCCAGGCAGGATGCGATTACCACTGAGATAATGGAGATAGTCGGAGGCGCCGAGGCATTGAGACAGGCATCTCGGGCTGATTAGGCAGAATGATCATCCAGTGAACAGTTCCAAGGTGCGAGAGATGCTGATGAATATGCAAAGTAAGCCATCAATAGATGAGAGGAGTATGTAATGAACACTGAGAATACGAGCATGAATGGGAGCAGGCCGGATGGCAGGATAGTAGCCATAGCCGGACCCGTAATAGACGTCGAGTTTCCCCCTCACGCCCTGCCTGAGATCCAGCATGCAGTGGAAGTTGATCTTACCCTTGACGGTAATCCGGAGACGATTACGGCTGAAGTAGCTCAGCAGATAGGAGACGGTAGAGTGCGATGTATCTGTTTGAAGCCAACAGATGGCCTTCAGCGCGGTACTGCTGTCCGCAATCTTGGGCATGGGCTTACAGTACCGGTAGGCGATGCAGTGCTTGGGCACGTATTCAATGTGCTGGGTCAGCCCCTTGATACGGACGATGTTAGCGGAATTGAAGATCGTTGGGAGATACATAGGCTCGCGCCGAGCTTTGACGAGTTGGAACCGCGTGCTCAGGTATTCGAGACGGGTATCAAGGTAATAGATCTGCTCGAACCCTATGTCCAGGGTGGAAAGATAGGTTTGTTTGGTGGTGCGGGAGTCGGAAAGACCGTTCTGATCATGGAAATGATAAACAGAGTAGCCACACAACACGGTGGTGTTTCAGTCTTTGCCGGAGTAGGTGAGAGGACAAGGGAAGGTAATGACCTTTGGCTGGAGATGCAGGAGTCTGGAGTAATCTCGAAGGCTGCCCTTGTCTATGGTCAGATGGATGAGCCTCCCGGTGTGCGTTTTAGGGTTGGCTTGGCTGCACTTACCATGGCGGAGTATTTCCGGGATGTCAAAAACCAGGATGTGCTCCTCTTCGTTGACAACATATTTCGTTTTGTCCAGGCCGGATCAGAGGTATCCACACTTCTTTCCAGAATGCCTGCGGCAGTGGGATACCAGCCTACCCTTGCAGACGAGATGGGCGAGCTGCAGGAGAGGATCACATCCACCAAGGGAAGGTCCATTACTTCCCTGCAGGCTGTGTATGTTCCTGCTGACGACTATACCGACCCGGCGCCGTTTACCACCTTTACCCACCTGGATGCAACCACAGAGTTATCCCGCCAGATAGCTGCCCTGGGTATTTATCCGGCAGTAGATCCACTGGCTTCTACCTCCAATATCTTGGTGCCGGAAATAGTAGGTGAGAGGCATTACGATATAGCACGTAGAGTGCAGGAGGTTCTCCAGCGATACATGGAGTTGCAGGATATTATTGCGATACTTGGATTGGATGAATTATCGGAAGACGATAGAGTGGTGGTATCCAGGGCGCGTAAGATACAGAGATTCCTGTCACAGCCCTTCTTTGTGGGTGAGGTGTTTACCGGTATACCCGGTATATATGTTCCCGTAGAGGAGACGGTAGAGTCGTTCGAGGCCATTGTCAACGGTGAACTGGATGATGTACCCGAACAGGCATTCTTGAACGTCGGAGGAGTCGAGTCGGTGCTGGCCAAGTCACATGAGCTGGAAAAGCAGGCGAGCTAGTGTTAGGTAGGCTTGTTTTGCCCGATCGTATAGTTTACGAGGGTGAGGTAACCGGAGTTGTGGTGAGAACTCTTGAGGGCGATGCCACATTTCTGGCTGGGCACACTCCTTTTATAGCCGCTTTGGTTCCCGGCGGCTCGGTCAGATTCGATGGCGGTGATGATGCGATGAGCGCCATACAGGAGATGCGTGGATTTGTCGAAGTAGATGGCGAGGTGGTCACTGTTTCTGCTCCTGTAGCCGAGACAACTTAAATCTATTTGCGTGTCTCATTTCCTCTTATGCATAACATCTCGCTGAGAGGGGTTATTGTTGCGAGAGATAATTGTTGATGCAGGTTAAAGTTATCTGTGCTTCCTCTCGATAGAATGAGGCAATGGTATACGATTTTAGCCAGGCGATCGAACTCGCCAAAGCAGGTGACAATGAGGGAGTGGCGTGGCTGTATGACACCTATCACCACATTGTACTCAGATACCTTAAGTGGCAGGATCCGCGGGAAACCGATGATATTGCAAGCGAAGTATGGCTTGCAGTTGCTCAAAACGTCAAACGGTTCAAGGGCGACGAGCGGAATTTCAAGGCGTGGCTGTTTACGATAGCTCGCCGACGCGTGATTGACATGCAGCGCAAACGGGCACGCAGTAAGGTCTCATTCGTTGTTCCTGAGACGCTTTATGTATATAGTTCGGCAAACGACACAGCACAAGATGCCATTGAATCCATGTCCGCGCAAGAAGCTGTGAATCAGTTGGTAGCCGGCTTACCCAAGGATCAGGCAGAGGTCATTATATTGCGGGTGCTGGGTGGGCTTGGAGTAAACGACGTTGCAGAGATTACCGGCAAACGGGCCGGAACGATCAGGGTACTGCAGCATCGAGCTCTACAGCAACTGTCAGGGGATATTGGCGGACAGCCTGGGCGTGCTGGTGGCAGGTTTGGAGGTGCTGGTCGGGGCGGCAAGAGAAGCAATATTGGTGAGGTAGACAGAAACGGAGAAAAACTTTGATTGAACTTGTAACGTTTTTCACCTCTCGTGCGATTGGAATAGTGTGATGTTTGGGAAATCGCTTGACGACAGCACCATAGACAAGTTGCTCAATGGCCTCATGCACCCTGAGGACGCACCCCCTGGCCTTGCCAGGACGGCAAGTCTTGCAAGGGCAGCCAAGGCACCCGTGCAAGCTGCTGAAATGGTAGGGCGCGAGCATGCTATATCCGCTATGTCTGCAGCCGTTCGGGCGGTTCCCAACATCCAGGCAGGTAAAGAAATTGCCCGGCTCGGGAGAAAGACAATAGGGAGAAAAACCATGATAGGAAAATTATCAGCTAAATTACTTAGTGCAAAGGTGGCATCTGGGATAGTTGCTGCTGCGGTAGTAGGTGGAGGTGCCGCTGCAGCTACAGGCTCGTTGCCGGCATCCATACAGGCACCTATTTCCAGCGCTCTGTCACATGTCGGTATATCGATTCCGAATCCGAATACTACGTCAGGAAAGCCCAGTTCACCAACGACCACTACCAGTACTACTGCCACATCGCACAACTCAAAGGCAGTTGGACCAAATGCAAACAAGGCGGCAGCTTACGGGCTATGCCATGCATATGTAGCAACCAAAGGTAATACGAGCGCCAATGACATTGCGTTCAGGAACCTTTTGGAGGCTGCAGGTAAGGCGGGAGAGAGCATAACGACATTCTGTGCTTCGGTGACACCCGGACAGGGTAAGATTCCCTCCGGCACTGGCAAGCCCTCTGGTGTGGGGCAACCCTCCGGCACCGGCAAGCCCTCTGGTGTGGGGCAACCCTCCGGCACCGGCAAGCCCTCTGGTGTGGGTCAACCCTCCGGCACCGGCAAGCCCTCTGGTGTGGGTCAACCCTCTGGCACCGGCAAGCCCTCTGGTGTGGGACAACCCTCCGGCACCGGGCAACCCTCCGGCACCGGCAAGCCCTCCGGTGTGGGACAACCCTCCGGCACCGGGCAACCCTCCGGCACCGGCACCGCTCCGTCAGGATCGGGCAGCTCTTCCGGCACCGGGCAACCCTCCGGCACCGGCAAGCCCTCCGGCACCGGGCAACCCTCCGGTACCGGCGCCGCTCCGTCAGGATCGGGCAGCTCTTCCGACAGCGGCAGCAGCTACCCATCTGGGGCGGGCAGCGTTGGAGGTGCGCCTACTCGATAATTTAATAAATCTCCTTGCTATCAAAACCAAACAACTCCCGTGCTTGCCCTGCATGGGAGTTGTTTTTTGTCTGCATGAGCTTGCCGGTAGCGAAATAGCATACCCTTTGGCCTCCTTCCTATGGCTAAAGACGGGGATTGTTCTTGCGGTCAGGTCAGTCGATTCGTGAAACCGACCAGCGAAAAGATATTTCAGTCGAAGGATATCTCAGAGAAAGAGTTCAGCTTTGCCAGCCGGTGCCTTGAGTGCAGGAATCGTACAGTTCCTGACCTTGAACGCATGACGATAGATTGTGTGGTGGCGCCAAAATCATAGTAACGCACGCCCTGCAAGAGATCACCGTCGGTAATGCCGGTGGCTGCAAAGAAACAGTTGTCACTCTTGGCCATCTGATCAGTTGTAAGTACTTCATTGAGCTGGTACCCAGCATTTATGGCAAGTTGGCGCTCCCTGTCATTGCGCGGCCATAGTTTGCCCTGCATCTCTCCGCCCAGACACTTTAGTGCAACGGCAGATATTACTCCCTCCGGAGTACCTCCTATGCCAATCAGGACATCTACTCCGGACTCAGGCCATGCGGCAGATATTGACGCAGCGACGTCCCCGTCGGTGATGAGTTTTATCCGTGCGCCTGTCGAGCGCACTTCTTCAATGAGATCAGCGTGCCTGTCTCTTTCAAGTATGACAGCAGTAACATCTCTCACTGATTTTCCAAGTGCTTTGGCAATGGAACTTATATTCTCTGTCGGAGTGGCGTTTATGTCTATGGAGCCGACAGCCTGGGGGCCAACAGCGATCTTTTCCATGTATACGCAAGGACCGGGATCAAACAGCGTGTCCCGTTCAGAGACGGCAATTACCGACAACGCGCCACCACGGCCAAGTGCAGTCAAGGTGGTACCATCAATTGGGTCTACGGCGATATCAGTCATAGGTGGTGTGCCGTCTCCAATTTTTTCGCCATTGTAAAGCATTGGAGCGTTGTCCTTCTCTCCCTCTCCTATCACTACAATGCCATCCATGGAGATAGTTTGCAGCACTACGCGCATGGCGTTGACTGCTGCGCCGTCAGCTCCCTCCTTGTCTCCCCGTCCCATCCACCTCCCGGCAGCCATGGCTGCTGCTTCTGTCACTCTTGCTAATTCCATAGCCAGATTACGGTCGGGAGCCTGAACGCTTTTTGTCATATTAAACTACTCTATACCAAAATACCGCAGGTTGCATAAATTGCAAGTTTTACCGAATCAACCGAAAACGCTAGTCTTTCAGCTCTATATCCACAGATAACTCATCTGCTATATCGGTAGATACTTGGTTGATGTTGCCGGCGGCCTTCAGGTCATCTTCGATTTTGGGTACCATGTCGATGGTAGTTCCAGGTGCAAGTATATGTATGGATGCAACCTCGGCACGCATGGATACCTTGTTGTTTGATTTATGCCGCCTGACCGTAGTGAGCAAGGTAGACGCTGTCTTGAACAGCTCTGGATCTGCACTTTCACATAGTGCAGGGAGGTTGGATGTTTCTGGCCATGGGGATAGATGTATAGAGTCGTTGTGCCACCATGACCATGCTTCTTCTGTTGCAAATGGCAGGAAAGGCGCAAATAGCCGGAGTACTGAGGATAGAGCAATACCCAGTGACGATAGGGCGCTGAGTGTTCCCTCGTTGTGGCTATCGCCGTAAGATCTTATTTTGACCAACTCCAAGTAGTCATCGCAAAAATCCCAGAAAAAATTTTCTGTTATCTCCAATGCTTTTGCGTAATCGAACTCGTCAAATGACTTTGTTGCATCATCTATGCATCTTGCAAGGTATGCCAGCATTGACAGGTCAAGAGGCATAGTAACCAGTGGTGACGGATCGCCAAGTGGACGATCATCGAGCGAATTGGCTATTCTGTCAAGGACAAACTTAGAGGCATTCAGCAGCTTGATTGAGAGCCTTCGCCCGACTTTCATCTGGTTTTCGTCTACTGCGGTATCTACTCCCGGCCTACCGCTGGATGACCAGTAGCGTAGTGCATCAGGGCCGTAAGATTCCAGTAGCGGCAGTGGCGTGACTACATTACCCTTTGACTTTGACATCTTTTTTCTATCGGGGTCAAGCACCCATCCTGATATTGCGGCGTGTTTCCACGGAAGCTCTCCAAAAGCCAACTCCGACCGCACCATTGTGGAGAAAAGCCATGTACGTATTATTTCGTGACTCTGCGGGCGCAAATCCATCGGGAAGACCTTAGCGAACAGATCCGGATCGAGAGAGTAACCACCAGCAATTTGTGGTGTCAATGAAGAAGTCGCCCAAGTATCCATTACGTCAGGATCCGGGACGAACCCTCCTGGCTTTCCTCGTTGGCTTTCTTCGAATCCGGGAGGCACTTGGTATGACGGGTCAGCCGGTAGGTCATCTGGCGTGAATATTTCATCGTAATTTATGCTGCCATCAGCAGATACCCCGTACCATATAGGGAAGGGTACCCCAAAATAACGCTGCCTAGATATATTCCAGTCAGAGTTCAAGCCTTCGATCCATGCCTCGAGACGATGTACCATATGAGGTGGATGCCATAACAGCTCATGCGCCAATTGCATCAGCCTTTCCTTGATGTTCAAGGTCCGTATGTACCATTGGCGAGACGATACTATCTCCAGAGGATGATCTCCCTTCTCGTAGTACTTAACCGCGTGGGTAATCGGCATGGGGTCTCCAAGTAAATAACCCTCTTGAGCCAGATATTCAACTATTTTCTTTCTGGCCTTTGCAACCGGCAGCCCTGTCAACTCCTTGTAATAGCGCGTGGCTACTTCAGGGTCTGTGCACTCCCAGCCAGGTTTACCCCAGTCCACCTCAGTCAATCTTCCATTACGAGCCATTATATCTCGTAGGGGGAGAGACAATTCCTTCCACCAGGTGACATCTGTGAGGTCTCCGAATGTGCATACCATCGCTATGCCGGTACCTTTTTCAGGATCGGCCAAAGGATGCGGGTGTATGGGAACTCTTACATCAAACAATGGGGTAGCGGCAGATGTGCCAAACAAGTGCCTGTAGCGGTCGTCTTCCGGATGAGCGACAAGAGCCACGCATGCTGGCAGTAGCTCGGGTCGTGTGGTGTCTATCTCTACCCGGCTGCCATCCGGTGCGGTAAAGGCTATCCTGTGGTATGCCCCCATAACCGTCCTGTCTTCAAGCTCTGCCTGTGACACTGCCGTCTGGTAGTCTACGTCCCATAGCGTAGGTGATTCCGCCGAGTATACGTGACCATTTTTAAGCATTTCCAGGAAACCCAACTGGGATATGCGACGAGCACGATCGTCGATTGTTGCGTATGTGCGTGACCAGTCTACCGACAACCCCAGATGCTTCCACAGCCTTTCAAATGCCTGCTCATCCTGGTATGCCAGCTGATTACAGAGCTCAATGAAATTTCTGCGTGATATAGATTTCGTCTGAGTATATGGCGTGCTTGGGGGCACGAAGTCAAGGTCGGGCGTCAGAGAGGGATCGCAAGCCACCCCGTAATAGGACTGCACTCTTCTCTCGGTCGGCAGGCCGTTGTCATCCCACCCCATCGGGTAAAATACTTCGTAGCCTCTCATGCGTTTATATCGGGCTATCGTATCGGTATGTGTGTATGAAAAAATATGGCCCAAGTGAAGAGATCCCGATACTGTTGGCGGGGGGGTATCTATGGAGAATACGTCTGAGCGTTCACAGCGCTCATCAAACTTATAGACTCCTGCCTCCTGCCATCTTCCAGGCCACTTCTCGGATAGTCCATCAATAGATGGACGTTCGGGGACGTTCGGCTTCCCGGGGAATTGCAGTATACGTGATTTTGCCATATTTACAGGATACCTTATTGGAGAGTCTCAGGGTGATAGCAGCACCGTTTAATGCACTGTTCGGAGGTTCATTCTGGATCAGCCTGCACATTGGTCGTATAAGTGTTATCTTGGCATGGTGATCAATCTTTATGATTCTGCAACCGGGAAACAGGAAAGTATAGTTTCGCGTAGACCTGGAGAGATTGCCATGTATGTATGTGGTCCCACGGTGTACGACGTACCCCATTTGGGACATGGCCGTTTTGCCCTTGTGTTCGACATCCTCCGGCGTTACATGGAGTTCCTTGGAAACAGGGTGCACTATGTTTCTAACATCACCGATATAGACGACAAGATCATTATGAGAGCGCAACAAGAGAATAGGTCGTATACGGAAGTGGCCAGGGAATTTGAAAATGTGTGGTGGTCTGCTATGGATAGTCTGGGGGTAGCTAGGCCGGATGATATACCACACGCTACCAGTTACGTGCCGTCTATGGTAGAGGCCATTGGTGAGATGATAGATAAGGGTTACGCTTATGAGGCTAGCGATGGGATTTATTTTTCCACTGGTAGTATAAGTGGATACGGCCTGTTGGCTCGTCAGCGGCTGGACACGTTGAGGGCAGGGGCACGAGTTGAGGAGAACGACGAGAAACGATCTCCGTTGGATTTCGCTTTATGGAAGAGGGCAAAGGCGGGGGAGCCATCTTGGCCATCTCCCTGGGGGGATGGGAGACCCGGGTGGCATACGGAATGTGTGGTGATGTCCCTCGGTATCTTGGGAGAAGGATTTGATATTCATGGGGGAGGCGCCGATTTGGCATTTCCACATCACGAGAATGAGAGAGCGCAATCAGTTGCGTTGGGGAAAAGCTTTGCCCGTCACTGGGTGCATAATGGTTGGGTCACCGTCGGTGGTGAAAAAATGGCGAAATCATTGGGGAATTACACCTCGTTGAGTGACTTTCTCTCCAGGTCAGACCCCCGTGCCTACAGGCTGCTTGTATTACGATCCCATTACCGATCTCCCATGGAAGTGACTCCACGTACCGTATCTGATGCTGAGGAGTCTCTTGCTCGACTTGATTTGCTGGTAAGAAGATACAAAGCGGTATCGGGCGTTGCAGAATTACCGGAGTTGGCGACAACGTTTATTACCATTGAAGAGGCCGTACGAATGGGTGCAGGCAGAGATGAGCTGGACGAATTTTGCCGCCATATGGATGACGACCTGGATACCCCGGCAGCACTTGCCAGCGTGTTTGAACTTGCCAGACGGGCTAATAGCGCCTTTGATGCCGGTGATATCGGACGTGGTGAGCAATTGGCTATAACAGTTCAGGTATTGTGCAATGCCCTTGGTTTTGTATTTGACAGTACGGATGAAGAAGCATTTGACGAGGAGACCCTGGAACTGGCGAGAGAGAGAGATATTGCACGCAACGAGCGTGATTGGCAGAAGGCGGATGCCTTGAGAGACGAACTCGTGAAAAGGGGTTGGATAGTTGAGGACACCGCCGAGGGCACAAGGCTTAGATCCAGGGATCTGCACTAATGAAGTTTCGCTAATAGAGTTGGACCGATGCGGCGCAGAGTAGGTCTTTCTAGCTGATATCTCCAAGCCCAGTAGGGAACTGCGCATCACTTGATTTACTGGGATCGATAGATTGCTGTTCTGGCCTTGTGTCGTACCTGGCCGGTGAATCGGTTACAAGGATGAACCCACCGAGAGGGTCTACCGTCTCTCTTAGCGCATTTACTACCTCACGATCCGGTTCTGATGTGTTTACTGAGCTGAGGGGTGTAGAGCCAGCAGGTGGAGTAGTCGTAGTGGATGTGGGCATAGATCCGGGATCGGTAGGGGTGCTTTCTGCGGAGGTTCCTGAAGCCGAAGGTGGTACAGGTGTAGGAGCAGGCAAAGATGCCAATACCGGTGGAGTCTCATCTGAAAGTGCCGTTGGCAAGCCCACAGGAGGAATTGTTGTGGTAGAGGGTATTGTTGACACAGTAATAGTCTCGGCAGGATTGCTTATTGAAGCATTGCCAACATTGCTGCTGTTACCCGAGGGAGCCGCATTCGCTGCTGCGTTAGGGAATGTGGACTCATCAGCTTTCTCGACCGCAATAAGTTGTGCCGCTACAAGCTGGTCCAGTATCTTCAGGGTATCTACTTGCGATACATCTGTGCTGGATATTATGTCACGGACCTGTTGTCCGGTTCCTGATCCTATCTTGGTAAGGACTTTCCACTGCGCTGAAGACATTTGCACAGAGTCGGAAGGAGAATCCTGATTCAGCCGTACAGTTGCATTGAGCGGCATCTTTTTAATAAGAGAGTGGTACTCTTCCAGTTGCGGACCTATACGATCTACGATACCCTTCAGCTCCTCTGAACAGGTATTTGTGGGAGCAGCGCGCCCCAGGGTAAAGTATGCCCAAGCGTTGTCGAACAGTGCCATCTCAAAGAGGGCTTTTTCGGCAGAGGTTACTGAGTTGTCCAGAGTACTGACAGAGAAGCCGGTTATCTTGCCATTATCAATCCAAGCTCTACCATCCTGGTCTGTGCCACCGACGTAAAGCTCACCATTCTGAGATGACTCTATAATTATACGTAAGATGTGCTGCAGCGAGAATGCCGTCAGTGAGGCAATGAGAGAAGCCCTATCGTTAAGTTCGTTATTCTTATTATTTGGGGGAACTGTAGTCATGCTTAGATGATACCTCATGTATATTATTGACGCAAGCAGTAGTATGGCCGGCACAATATCTCGAAGTGCAATTGGGAATACAGGGTATATATGGCAGGCGCGTAACAATAGGACGGCGGACGACTTGCAAGTATGGGTGTATCAGGTATACCTTTCAGTGTATGGCAGTAGATAATTTTTCAAGTTATGAAGATTTTGAATACATTGATTTTGATAGACGCGACAACGGTGTTGTAATAGCTACTTTCAATAGACCTGATACTCTCAACTCAGCCAACGTGAGGCTTCATCGTGAGATGTCTGAAATATGGCACGTGGTGGATGCCGACGAGCAGGTCAGGTGTGTGGTGGTTACCGGAGCGGGGCGAGCGTTCAGCGCGGGTGGAGACATGGGGATGATTGAGGAGATGACCTCTTCATATGAGGCTATGCTCGTTCAGTGGAGAGATGCAGGAGCAATCGTAGAGAAACTGATCTCTTCGCGAAAGCCTGTTGTGTCTGCCATAAACGGAGTTGCCGTAGGGGCCGGACTCGCTATTGCATTGATGGCTGATATTAGCGTCATGGGTGAATCTGTCAGATTGACCGATGGTCATGTCCGTATCGGAGTCGCTGCGGGCGACCATGGAGCATTAGTTTGGCCAATGTTGTGTGGCATGGCGAAAGCCAAGTACTACCTCATGACTGCTGATTTTCTGGACGGTCGTGAAGCTGAGCGAATTGGTCTTGTGTCCAAGTGTGTTCCTGATGACCAGGTATTGCCGGAAGCAATTGCAATTGCGGAGCGCTTGGCTGCAGGAAGCCAGCTGGCAATTGAATGGACCAAAAAAGCGCTCAATGGTTGGTACAGGCAGTCGATGCCAATTTTTGGAGAGTCTCTTGCACTTGAGATGCTCTGTTTTCTTGGAGAGGACGTGAAAGAGGGCGTTGCTGCGGTCAAAGGAAAGAGGCCACCCAACTTTTCTCAGAGAGCCTAAACACGTTAAGCTCAGTCAATACGCCTTGGCAATGATAGCCAGCAGGTCTTTCTCGTCCATACCCACCGGAAGTGATCCATCTTCGGTGACGAGGCAACGTACTGTTAATCCGCTTTCTGCCAGCCGCTCCTCGCCCTTATCTCCTACTTTGCTCCATGGGATGGTCGCGAAGCCCTTTCCCTCTATGGCTTTTTCTGCGGCGTCTTCCAGGGTCGTAGCCGGATAGGTATGTTCATCGCGAAATGATTGTGCTTGTTTAAGCATCCCGTGTTGGATGGAAGACAGGGTTTTCGGCACTACGGTGACAGTAGATGTTACTGGAATTGATTGCTTCTCTCTTGTATCGCGCAATGCTATAGTTACATTGCCGGTATCCAGTTCGCGTTGTCCCATCTCTATCCTTACCGGAACTCCCTTGAGCTCCCAATTAGTTACCCTGCGGCCATAAGAGGTATGGGTGTCACTGTCCATCTCTACACGGCAACCTGCTTCTTTGAGTTCTTGCATCAGTTGCATCCCGGTTGCTTCTATGGTGCTGTCCGGTGATATTAGTATTATGACTACTTGTATAGGGGCAAGCTCTGGAGGCAGGCGCAATCCGTAATCGTCACCGTGCGCCATTATAAGCGCCCCCAGCAGGCGTGTGGATACCCCCCAGGATGTTTGCCACACATGAGTATCGACTCCTTCCGGAGTCTGGAAGGTCGTACCAAACATATTGGAGAATCGTTGCCCAAGCTCGTGGCTGGTTCCCATTTGGAGAGCCTTTCCGTCGCGCATCATGCCTTCACATGTCCAACTCTCTTCGGCGCCGGGAAAGCGTTCTCTGGCAGTTTTGCGACCCGTGATAACAGGCACTGCCATGACGTGCACCATGAAGTCCTCGTAGACCTCTTGCAGTATCTTTATTGCATAGTCACGCGCCTCTTCGGCAGATGCGTGTGCAGTATGGCCTTCCTGCCAGAGGAACTCGGTTGTTCTCAAGAAAAGTCTTGGTCTCAGTTCCCAGCGAACTACGTTTGCCCATTGATTTATTAGTAGCGGCAAGTCACGATAGCTCTGTATCCACTTGGCAAAGTAGGCATTGATTATAGTTTCGCTTGTCGGTCTTACTACGGCCGGTTCCTCCAGTTCCCTGCCTCCTCCGTGAGTTACTACAGCAAGCTCCGGGCTAAAACCTTCTACGTGCTCCGATTCGCGATGCAGGTAAGATTCGGGTATGAGTAACGGAAAGTACGCGTTTTGTGCTCCGGCAGCCTTTATACGTTCGTCCAACTCGCCCTGGATTCGTTCCCATAGCGCGTATCCATATGGTCTTATTACCATTGTGCCTCGCACGGGGCCATTGTCGGCTAATTCGGTTTTGGAGATGACGTCCTGGTACCAAGCCGGAAAGTCTGCCTGCTGGGAGGTGATGGAACTCACCTTCCCCTGTTTGGGTGTATTTGCTGGTTGTGGCATAACTTAATGATCATACCTCAGTCTAAGGCTTACCAGTGTACCTTGGCCTGGATGTGATACTACTCCGAGATGGGCGCCGACCAGTTGAGCGCGTTCGGTCATACCCAATAGGCCGAGATGGGCGCGATCATTGGACGATATATCACCGGTTACAGCATTGCCGACTGTAGCTTTGCTGGCTGTGGCATTGGAGCCTCTTAATCGATTTCGTTTGGAGTAAGTGCCTGTACGGTTCTGTATCATTTGATCGGCGATCATGGAACCATCAAAAACCGCACCTGTAAACCCATGGCCGTTATCCGCAACTACCAGCCTGAGCATGGATGGCGTGCTCTTTAGCGACACTGTCACCTGCGTAGCCCCTGAATGCCGTTCAACGTTTGAAAGTGCTTCTTGAGCGACTCTGTAGATCGTCAGTTCTTGCCATTTGTCGAGTTTTGGGATTGTACCGGCAGTTTTAAGCCATATCTTGATCGTGTTGCGTTCACGGTACTCTGCTACGAGATTGCGTAGCGATGCCATTAGGCCAAGGTCGTCCAGGGCTGGAGGTCGCAGTGCGGTCGCGATATTGCGAAGTTCGGTAATTGTATTTTCCGTCAATGTGCGCGTAGATTCCAATTCTACGAGTGTATTTTCGGGCAGATCAGTCGAATCCATTACTGCATCTATCCTATGGCATAGATGTACCAGTGACTGAACCGGTTCGTCGTGGAGTTCACGCGCTATCCTTCTTCTCTCCTCTTCCTGCGCTCGCAAAACATGCTCTGCATATGCCTCTGTACGCCGTTGCTGCTCCACTTCTTCGGTTACATCCTGAAAGATAACCTGTATCATCTCGCGTTGTTGTTCGTTGCTGGATTCTCCTGATATTTCTGACGTAATGTCGTGCGGCACTGTTGTAGCCAGGAGCATATACTGCGTACCCTCAGGCGTAACCAGATGTGTAGGAGCAGATAATTGCCGATTGCGATTTAGAAGTGTTAGTGATACCTTATTGCCCGTGACTTCTTCAAGCGTCTTTCCAAACATGGTGCTGGGAGAGAATATCTTTCGTGCTGATTCATTTGCTTCCCGTATGACGCCGTTGCTATCTACCAGCAATACGGGAGCCGCGCTTGCTTCGAAGAGCGAATGGTAACGCAGTTCGGCAGCCGTAGCAGCAGCGGCAGCTCTTTCTATCTCAATTCTTGCCAGGGTTTCACGCTCGAATCGTGAGCCGACGGAGGCTGCTACAACCAGTAGGGATGCCAGTTCTACTGCATATGCCCAAGCGTATAGTGTCGGCAACATCCCAAGTATTCCGTTTATTGCTACCGTCATGGCTGTTATTCCCGTAGCTATAGTGGCAGTTGCCATGGATGCCGCGAATCCATAATTCAATGCAGCATAGAGAACAGGTACGCCGAACAGCCCTACGGCTATGAATGGAGGTATATTCAGACCCCATCCCTTGATACCAGGTAGCCACAGCAACTCTTGAATTATTGCCACACCCACGACAAGTACCTGCACTATCCAGAAACGGCTGCTACCAATTGGAGGCGGCCACAGTATGTTGCCGGTGTCGTCAGCTGTGTGATGTATGGGGTTGGTAGCCATTAGTCGGTCACCATAGCCGGTCTCCGGCTAATCAGTGGAGGGGTCCACCCACCCATGCGCTACGGCGTACATCGACAGCTCGGTACGCGACGTGCTTCCGACCTTGTCGAATACATGCTCAAGGTGGCTCTCCACGGTACGCAGGGATACTCCCAGTTCAATTGCAATTTGTTTGTTGCGGTATCCCTTTGTAACCAGGGAGACTATTTCTATTTCACGAGGAGTAAGGGTTGGAGCCTCCGACTGCTCAGATAGAGACTCCGTAGAGTGGCCTATTGGTCCTCTCGGCAACGAACTGTCCAATACCATAGCACCTGAGCGTACCGCTCTTATTGAATCGAGCAACACCCTACCGGGGGCGCTCTTCAGCAGGTAGCCGTGTACCCCTGCATCCATGGCGGCTTCTACGTAAGCTCTTTCTGCGTAAGCGCTTAATATCAATACCTTGGTATTGGGTGATATTTTGGTGATCTGCTGTGCAGCATCAATCCCGGTAATGCCAGGCAGTTTTATGTCCAGCAATGCCACCTCCGGCATAGTACTTCGAGCAATTTCCACTGCCTGCTCGCCATCTCCGGCTTCCCCAACAACCTCCATGTCCGGGCTTCTTTCGATAATTTGCCGGATACCTTCTCTCACTACGGCATGGTCGTCTGCAAGTAATATTGTAATAGGAGACTCAGCGGATAGGGATCTCGGGCGCCTCGTCCCTGAAGCTTCGTATTGCTGCGTTGCCGTCGTAGTGCGGGCACTCCGGCTGGTCTCTCCGCCTTGCCCTGCTCGCTTGGATGGACGACTCCCTATTCCAACCTCCCGATCTGCTGAGTCTTTAGATCCTTCCACTGGAACAATTATAGCACCATCTCAGGTGCCTGCTCCATCCATTAGGGTCGTCCTGGGTAGAAAGACCAGTATTGCGGTAAATGCCTATGAGGAAAATCGGGGTAAACACGCATAGGATATCAGTGATGGTACCGTTGTGCATGCGATGTTGTTGTAGCATAATGAAGTAGAACACATAATGGATAGTGGTATAATTTATATACCCAGTGAGAGAAGGTGGATATGCTTGTGGAACATCATCCTCTTAGCGTAATTTTGGTGGACGATCATCCGGTAGTCCGTCAAGGTACAAGGGAGATTCTTGAGGAGAGCGGCGATGTCGTGGTGATAGGAGAGGCCAGCAATACGAAGGATGCCTACGAACTGCTGACAGACAGCCAGCCCGACATTATGGTGCTCGATGTCCGTTTGCCGGGTGAGAACGGCATAGAGTTTTCGAGGAGGCTGTCAAAAGAGTTTCCACGGATGAGATTGCTTATCCTGTCTGCGTATGGAGATAGCGATTATCTCAGGTCAGCTCTTTCTGCGGGAGTCTCTGGCTATTTGCTGAAAAGCGCTCCGGATGAAGAGATTATAAATGCAGTATATGCCTTGAGGTCGGGGGCGGTAGTGGTAGATAGATCGCTTGCAATGGGACTCAGGGAGGGCACAGACGAGCTTCCCCCGGAGCCGAGCGGGCAGCCATCCACCCTGTCTGATCGCGAGATGGAGGTGGTAAAAATGGTAGTGGAGGGGCTGCCGAATAAGGAGATAGCTGACAGATTGGAAATATCGAGGCGTACTGTGGAAACCCATATACGCCATATATTTGACAAACTCGGAGTTAACTCAAGAACCAAATTATCTGTGCTTGCAATGGAGAGGGGATTGGTTGGCTCATCAAATCCGCCCCAGAATGCCTCCAGCCCTGATGCATCCAGCGTTCCTGTCACAACATTCTCGTCTACGCCCACTGGTACATCGCCCTCGGGTGAATGATAAGGCAGGTGGGGGTAAGAGCTATAGATAGACGGAGGAGGCGGGAGATGCTCATATCTAGGGGTATGGCGCTTGCTCCACTCAGGAATTGGAGGTTTTGGCTGGTAACTGGGGTATGTGCAGCGGTAGTGGGTGCTCAAATGTTTCTCGACAGTCACTCGTTTCATATCTTTCCCGATAGCGTGATACCTGCCTTACTTATACTGCCGATACTGTATGGAGCATTAAGATTTGGATTCGTTGGTTCGACTCTGCTTACTGCTTGGGTGACCATCCTATGGCTGCCCGATTTCGTAACAGACTATAGTCACGGCGAATTTCTTGATATGTCGGGCGATATAGTCATGATAGGTGTGGTTGTTGCGGTAGGAATGTTTGCTGGCTGGAGGATGCAACGTGAACACGACCTGAACGATGCCTACAGCGCTGCCAGGGAAAAAGTCGAGGCATATGCCCAAACTGTACTCTCCAGCCTTGAAGAGGAGCGTAGCCGTATAGCCAGAGAGTTACATGATGAGACATTGCAGACCTTGATACAGCTGGGTAGAAAAATATCTTCAGTTGCCAAGTCATCTGAGATCCCCTTGGACGCAAAAGAGGCATTTATTCAATCGCGCCAACTCGTGGATGAGTCGGTAAGGAGACTGCGTGAGGTGGTCAAGGGACTTCGCCCTCCGGCATTGCAGGATTTGGGCTTGGAGGTGGCGTTGTCGAGATTGGCAGAAGATGTGTCCAACGAAATCCTTGACGTAGAGTTTGAAGAGGTGGGTAGCGAGCCATTACATCTTCCCGACGACATCGAGTTGGCTCTATACCGTATCGCTCAGGAGGCGTTGTCAAATGTACAGCGGCACTCCCGTGCCCGTCATGGCTATGTCAGGCTTCGATTTGGTGGATCCGGCGTAGAGCTGGAGGTGGCGGATGACGGGATTGGATTCCCTGTATCGGACGACTTTCTGATTGGCGGTAGCAATCACCAGGGGGTCGTAGGAGTGTATCACGGCGAGCATTTTGGTATGCTCGGTATGCACGAGCGTGCCCAGCTCATAGGCGGAAACCTATACGTACATTCCTCTCCAGGTCGTGGATGTACCGTACGTGTATACGTACCGTACGTATTGCGGTAGTCCCCTACGTAATTAGTCACTACGTAAGGGAGCTAATACCCTGTATATCGACTTCACGTAGGCGCACAATAACAATATATAAGTATAGGGAACGGACTCGGTTGGGCACCCCTTTAAGTAAATAAGTTTGGTGCTGCACTGGGAATTGGCTTGAAAGGAGTCGAGAGTGACTGTAACAGAGGAAACACAGACAAGAAGAGCAGAGGATACTGTATCCATAGAGAATTGGTCACCGGAGGAGAATTCTACGGTACAACCATCTCCAGGTCCGGCTCCGATAAGGGTGCGTTTGCGTCCTCCGGAGAGAAGAGCTGCAAGAAAAAGGTTTGCAGAGACTGACCCCCCCATAGACGTTACGCGCATTCCTATTGTAGGCAAGCTACTGGCTAGGGCGATGCAGTCGAGAAAGTTTCAATTCTTCCTCATACTGCCCAATCAGGTAATTTTCTGGGCGGTGATCGTTTTGGGCCTGGTTTTCCCCAGTCTGCTCCCAGGGCGTAGTTTCGGAGCCGCCATTACCTGGTACGTCTGGTTCTGCCTGGTATTTGTGATGATGGTTGTCGTGGGAAGAGCCTGGTGCTCGATGTGTCCCTTTGGCGGCTTTGGCGAGTGGATACAGCGCAAGGCATTCTTCAAGCGTACCCAGAAGGCATTGGGTCTGGGTTGGAAGCTTCCTGAGAAGTGGGCGGGATACGGGCTACTCATATCCGTAGCCACATTCATAGTCCTTACCTGGATAGAGGAGTTCTTCAATATAGCTGCTCCAGGTCCCGCGTATGACACCAGCTTCATGGTAATGGGTATTGTCGGCTCTGCCCTCATGGTATTTCTCCTCTTTGAGCGCAGGACATTCTGCCGTTACATCTGTCCACTTTCTTCCCTTATAGGAACTGTCGGGGCTATGGGGTCTGTGGCAGGATTTCGCACCAGAGATCGAGAGAAGTGCATATCGTGTCCGACAAAGGACTGCATGAGGGGCAACGAGAAGGGATTTGGTTGCCCGTGGTATACGTGGCCCGGAAGTGCCGATTCGAACCTGCTATGCGGTCTGTGCAGCGAATGTTACAAGGCCTGTCCTTACGACAACGTCGGCCTGTTTATCCAAAAGCCACTGACATCGGTGGTTGCTCCATCCAAGCGCCGGGTAGACATTGCTTTGGGCATAGCACTACTGATCGGCCTGGTCGTCTTTCAGCAGGTAAATGCTCTCAATATATATGCCACCGCAGATGCCTGGCTTACCAAGTATACCGGCATCCCCTACCCTAATCCTATAGACTACTTAGGGCTTATAGCAGTCTTTGCACTGGTGGTAGTCGGTGCGGGGCTGGCCATACGGGCGCTGGCAGCGCGCAGGCAGCGTGTGAATGCAGCTTACAGCGGATCCGAAGCACATAATCTTAACGGACACACTACGGCATACGGCGAGGTGAGTGAAGGACTCCTGATAAACACCTCATCGGCTGCATTAGCCTACGCCGGTGCCGGAGCAGGTTCAGAATCTATCTCGGGCATGACGGGAGGAGGAATCGGTACGCTGGTACGCGAATGCCCAAGTGGTGACAGCCTGGGAGGTGATGGTCTGGCCGACCTGGGGCAGGCTGGCGACAGGACAGGAAGCCCAGGCGCCAACACGGGGTTGCATCCACAGGCTGCCAAGAAAAAGATTGCCTCCTCGTGGAAGCAGTGGTACGTACCGTTTGCCTATGCTCTTATACCTGTTACTGCCGCAGATTATCTTGCCAGGCAGTTGCCCAGGTTTATCAAGCATACCCCCAGGGTGGTGAGTTCGGTGCTGGGCGAGCTTGGAGTGCATACCGGTTGGTATAATATGACTATATTTGCCCAGCATGTGAAGAGCTTTGACAACCTGCCTTCATATATTGGGTGGCAGATAGTCGGCATTCAGCTTGGAGTGATGGCTATAGGCCTGGCTCTATCGTTGTGGGTCATGAAGAGGATCTTTAAGCGGGATCTTGCGATGTTGACCGATCGCCCGGCAGTAGCCAAAATGATGTCGATATTTATGGTCCTGGCCATTGGTATGAGTATGTTACTTCTTTATATCCCGATGCATGCTGCGTCGTGACGGAACGGAAAAAGAAAGGAGATTTTGAGATATGACCGTAACAGAAGAGAGGCAGGCATACAAGGTGGTTGGCGGCTCTGAAGTGGCAACGCCATCTATACACGTATTAGTAGAGCGCTGTGCCGGATGCCAGGAATGCGTAATCAGGTGCCCCCAGGGTGCCCTTACCATGAATACTGACCTTTGGATCGCCAAGGGTGACGACAGTCTCTGCGTGGGTTGCAGGCAGTGTGAGCGCACCTGCCCGTTTTCCGCTATAGTGATCGACGGCCCGGTGCTGGCAGGTGAGAGAGTGGAGCGTAAGGAGCTGCACCTCGATTCAGTGCTCGGCAACAACGAGGAGATACGTAAGGGAATAGAGTCGTTTGAAGCTGCCCGTAAAGAGGCGGAACGCTGTCTGGACTGCCCCGATCCTACCTGCATGAGGGGTTGTCCTGCGCACAACGATATTCCGGGGTTTATGCGAGCTGTTCGTGACAGTGACCTCCCCGGTGCACACTCAATATTGCGCAACACCTCCTTTTTGCCCGATATATGTTCACGGGTCTGCGACCAGGCAGCTCAGTGTGAAGGATCCTGTACATGGTCACTTGCGGGAGAGAGGCCGGTGGCTGTAGGTCTCATAGAGAGGTTTATTACCGACAATGAGCCCGTACCTCCCCTGCAGCGCGTATCGAACGATGGTGAGGGCTTGTCTGTCGCGGTTGTCGGTGCGGGACCGGCCGGAATTGCAGCAGCGTCTACTCTGGTGCAGGCAGGAGCCTCGGTGACTCTTTATGAAAAGGATGATATTGCCGGCGGATTGCCCAGATGGGGAATACCCGACTTCACTCTGCCCGACGAAGTGGCTATGAGGCCTGTAGAGACTCTCAGGGCCGCCGGGGTGGAGGCCAGGTTGGGCGTGGAGGTGAAGGATGGCGATATGGATAGGTTGCTCAAGGAGATGGATGCCGTAATAATGTGTCATGGCGCAAGCATTCCTATTAGGCTTCCGGTTCCCGGAGCCGACCTTGACGGGATAGTGGATGCAACCTGGTTTTTGAAGCGCGCCAAAGATGCCCTGGCTGCAAGAGAGGGTATAGAGGAAGTCGGACTGGCAGGAGTTGCGGGGAAGTCTTCCAAGGGGCCTAGAGTACTCGTACTTGGTGCAGGCAATACTGCTATGGATGTAGCCCGTTCCGCCATGCGTTTGGGAGCAGCGAATGCTACCTGTGTCGATTGGCTGGACAGGAAGTTTGCGCTGGTGAGACCCGATGAGCTGGCCGAGGCTGAATCTGAGGGTGTAGTGGCAAACTTCTCCAGCACGCTGGTAGAACTCCAGGGAGAGGGAGGCAGGGTGAAGAGGGCAGTATTGGCTTCCACCATTCAGAAGGACAGAACCAAGCTTCCAAAGGTGCTGAAAGATAAGAAGCGTACGGTAGAGGTTGATCTGGTAGTAATGGCAATGGGTTACAGGCTAGATCAGGAGCTTACCAAGTTCCTGCCCGGCACCCCTGTACGCAAGGCTGCAAAGGGCATGCCTGACAGGCGGTGGGTTGCAAGTGGAATTCTTCACAACGATGCATCGGCTTTTTGTAACTCCAATCCAGTAGGTACCCTTTCTATAAACAGGGAAGTTGGTTTAGTGTCGGCCTCGCTTGCAGTGCGTGATAGGATCTGGGTGGCAGGCGATGCGCTGATAGGGCCGTCCACAGTGGTAGAAGCCATGTCACAGGGCAAGCGTGCAGCTGAGGCAATTTTAAGATCTAAGCCGTCTCGACCATTGAAGACAGAATCGAATAAATCCTCTGTGGGGTTGGGTGACACAGAGGTAGGTGGCTTGGAGGGCGGCACAGGAGCGCCTGTAATGCCCCAAGAGCGAAGCGCCAAGCGTGTACTGGTCGTATATGACTCTCTTACCGGTCACACCGAAAAGGCAGGTTCTGTTATTGCGGGCTCCCTAAAGGGCAGGGGAGCGTCAGTCAAGTTCCTACCTATCTCAAGGGTCGGGCTTGCAGAGATTGCATGGGCAGATCTAATCGTACTTGGTACCTGGGTGGAGGGGTTTGTGTTTGTCGGAATAAAGCCGGCCAAGACTACCAGAGCATGGATGGAGGGGTTGCCCAGGCTTGGCGGTAAACGTGTAGCGGTATTTTGCACCTATGGTATTTCTCCCAGGAATGTGGTTGACGAGTTGGCAAAGGCATTCGAGCAGAAAGGTGCCAAAGTCATTGCAAAGGCTCAGTTCCCTCATTCCAACCTGGAGTCGAGGGCTATAGATTTTGCTGCTACAGTGCGAGATGCTGCACTGACTCCTCGGTGACCTGTATAGAGCAACCCCCGGTTGGAAAACATCTAGCTTGCTATCGGTGATAATGAGCCGTTACCACCTTGAGGGTGCAGTGCGTATATCAAGCTCTGCTATCCGGCCATTTAGCACGGACATTGGACATGTGTCTTTTAGGAGATGCTATGGCGGCGATGAAGCGATGATTTCTTCCGTCGCGATCCCTGTCTGACCTTGTGCAGAATTTGCTTACTACCGGGCAGCTCATGTGCGGTTGGGTGGCCGGTGAGGTTGTATGCTGCATTTACCAACGATACATGTGAGAATGCTTGAGGGAAGTTACCAACCAGCCGTTTGGCATCAATATCGTATTCTTCAGAGAGCAACCCAAGGTCATTTCTGATCCCAAGTAAGCGTTCAAACAGAGCTCTTGCGTCAGCCTGACGTCCAATAAGGGCAAGGCAATCGGCCATCCAAAACGAACACGCCAGGAATGCCCCCTCCTTTCCGTGAAGCCCGTCTACTTCGGCTGAGTCGGCGGTCATGTATCGAAGAATGAAGCCATCCTCATTAAGATCGTGTTCTATCGCATTTATGGTGGAAACCATACGCTTATCGGTGGCGGGGAGGAAACCTACCAGCGGAATCATGAGCACACTCGCATCAAGGCCGGTCGACCCGTAGTATTGTGTAAATGCACCCACTTCCGGGTTGTATCCCTTTTCCAGCACCTCTGCGTGGATGGCGCTTCGCATCTTGCGCCACCTATCCAGAGGAAGATCATCGCTCATTCCAATCGTAGCAGGCGGAAAGGCTTCTGCCATCTTTATTACTTTGTCTATTCCGGCCCAAGCCATTACCTTTGAGTGGGTGAAATGTCGCTGGGGTCCTCTTACCTCCCATATGCCGTCATCAGCTTTTGTCCAGGAGGTTTCCAAGAAATCCATTAGAGATTCCGTGAGTCCCCAGGTGGCCCGCGTTGGATGGTCTCCTACCTTGGCGGCTTCATACATTGTAGAGAGTACCTCCCCATAGACATCAAGCTGATACTGCTCTGATGCGGCATTGCCTATACGCACCGGTTTAGATCCCTCGTAACCGGAGAGCCAGTCAGCATTCCACTCAGATAGTCTTCTCTCTCCTCCTGGCCCGTACATAATCTGCAAATCAGACGGGCTACCTGCAATTGCTCTCAGTAACCAATCCCTCCAGGCAAGAGCCTCTTCATGGTACCCGCTTCTCATTAGTGCACCCAGCGTAAGGGTGGCATCCCTGAGCCAGCAGTACCTGTAGTCCCAGTTGCGTTCTCCTCCCAGGGTCTCGGGAAGCCCGGCTGTTGCAGCTGCAACTATGCCTCCGGTCGGCTCATAGGTCAGTGCCTTCAACGTGATAAGGGAGCGCGTTACAGCATCCTCCCATTCTCCGTCAAAGCTGCAGTGGGAGCTCCACTCCTCCCAGCATGAGCGGGTATCCTCTATGGAATACCAGGCATCTATGGGTCTTGGGGGGTTGTCGTGTGATTGGCTCCATGAAAGAGTGAAGGGGATGCGTTGACCCTCAGATACACTGAACTCTGCCACTGTGGAGTAATCAACACCCTTGGTCTCTACGGGTGTCCACAGAGCCAGCGCATCGGGACCCGCTACTGCTACGAGTAACCCATCTGAACGATGTACCCAGGGTATAGTGTTACCATATCCAAATCTGATGGTAAGGCACATGCTCATGTCTACCCTCCCCGATATGCCCTCTACGACCCTGACCACCCAGGGGTGATTTTCGCGTATGGGCATGGCATCAATGATCCTTACAGTACCTTGCTCGGTGTCAAACTCGCTTATTAGTACCAGGCTGTTTCCCATATAATGGCGCCTGGTTGCCATCCCTCCACCTGCCGGAGCTATCTTCCAGCAGCCGTTAGATTCGTCTCCAAGTAGTGCCGCGAAACACGCTTCTGAGTCAAATCTCGGTAGGCAGAGCCAATCTATTGATCCATTTTTGCCCACGAGTGCCGCTGTATGGGTATCTCCTATAATTCCGTAATCTTCAATTGGAAGTGTCATTTGTCTCCTCTCATATTTTTGTGGGCTTTATTCGTTTGTATGACCTTATTTGCCTGACATCAAATTTATATCTGGTTTGCTGATTATGCGTTTGTACATCCCATGGTAGACACTCTTGCTGTGTCGTGCAGAGCGGGAGAGATAGTCGACAGCACGGCAGGTGACGCTATAGCGTAACCGACCTGAGAGTTTGTAGTCGAGCGGGCGAACACTACCCCAATAACCGTTCCATTGGGCTCAGCGAGCGGACCGCCCGAGTTTCCGGGTCTTACTATGGCTTTAAGTCCGTAGATCTGCCTTGTAACGTATGTATTGCCGTAGATGTCCAGACCTCTCGCATCGTAAAGAGCCATTACCCCGGCTGTTCCGTAAGTAAATGGTCCGTCTTCGGGATAGCCCATTACGATACTTGCTGTTCCATCGGTTACCAGGTGTGAATCCAGCTTGAGAGGAGGTTTGGAGAAGGTAGGTGCCCTTAGTAGCGATATGTCGAGCTTGGGATCGTACAGTACCGGCGTAGCCGGGTATTGGCCGCCATCTTCAAGTACGTAGGTGTGTCTCTCTCCTGCAATGACGTGCGCGTTTGTCACTACGTATCCGGGAGCCACCACGAATCCACTTCCTTCAAGGATAAGTCCGCACGCGCGACCCTCAATCTCTACAGTCGATGCACTGTCGGCCAAGACAGCTGAACGGGTCTGAGCATTGTTGGGGAGTGTCACCTTTCCCGTTACCTGTGGTGGTATGCCAGCAAATGCAACCGGAAAACCAACCTGGGTCATGTAGCTTTCAACCTTTGAAAACAGTTCCGGCGGAGCGGGAAGCACCTTGTCCATGGCCTGTACGATTCGCGAACCACCTATAGCGCTGTCAAGCGCCGACCATCTTGAGTTGACCAGAAAGCTGGCTACCAGCCAACATGCCAGAAGGGTAGCCACCACGGCAACCCCTACTCCCAGCACAGTGTCTACACCTCCCAGATGCACGCGTCGTAATGCCGTAGAAAAAAATGACCCGGCGATACGCCCCAGGGCGCCCACTATAGTTGCTGCGCCGAGTACCGTAACAATAACTATTATTGCTTTAGCAGCTGGGGAGGACACTGAATGTGCAAAAAAAGGAGCAACCAATGCACCCAAAAATAGGCCGAGCCAGAATCCACCGAAGGAGAGTATCTGCTGGACGGCGCCGAGGCGCAGTCCCCTTACTGCAGCCAGTCCGACAAGTACCAAGATTACAAGGTCTACCCAGGTCATATATATATAATGACCGAAATTTGGCTATAGCGCCATTCAGCCGGGCATGGTTCCATAATTTCCGTACCTTCTGTCGTCTATACCTATCCTACTGCCGTAAACCCCCTCTGTCATCTGTGCTTCCTGTCCGCCCACATCCCTTCTGTCCGCCTGCATCCGTTGCTCACATCCAAACCGCCACCAATGGCTGTTCACCCACCCCACCTGCGTCCGTTATCTATTGCAAGCAGAAGCCTGCTAAAATAACAATATATGGCAGATGACGATAAAGAGAAGCAAAAGCCTACCTATGAAGGTGCACCGTTTTATGGATCGGGGGGATCTGGTGATGGGGGGAATGGCGACTACGGCGATAGAGGCGGGCATGATGAGGAAAGTGACGATGTCGGCGGTAACGCACCTTCTCTACCTGCTCCGCGTGTCAATGGTAAATCCTATGGCGGCGATAGTCCTGCTCCCTATAATGGCGATCAGGGGTACCAGCAGGAGGGTAGATATGGCAAGTTTGGCCGCTACCAGTTTAATGGATATGGTAGGGTGCCGTACCAGCCCATGCAGGGTTCATCCCATCTCGATATTCTAGGTCGACCGCTGGCTCAATGGTGGAGGAGAGCCGTCGCGTATATCATCGATATAATACTTATAGATATCGTAAGTTCTATATTGATTAGCCTGCTTTTCCCCGGCAATCTGAAGACCACTAAGAGTGGATTACCTGTTTTTGACGCACATTTCTTTATGGTGTATGTATTTGAAATGGTTGTTTTGCTGGGATATTTTGCACTTCTTGATGGTAGCCAGAGGGGACAGACAGTCGGAAAGATGGCAATGGGCATAGCTACAATAGATGCCAATACTGGTGGTCAGCTCGGTGCTGCCAGAGCATTGGTCAGACGATTCGTATTTATAGTTCTATTCTTTATTTTCGTAGTACCGGGAATAGTTAATGCTGTATCTCCCCTGTGGAGCCGCTCATGGCAGGCATGGCATGATTATGCCGGGAAGAGCCAGGTAATTAGCATCCGTTAGTTTCGTTTTATCTCCGTCCAGGGAACTCCTTTATCTACATCTGGATCCCTGGGGAGGCCGAGAATTCTTTCCGCCATCTGGTTGCGCAGTACCTCTGATGTGCCACCCTCAATTGTAGCTGCTCTTGCTCGTAAGAATGTCTGAGTTCTTGCTTCAGGCTCCTTATCGTCGGGAAGCCATGCTACGCCGTTCATGCCATTGGCGTTGATGGCAAATGAGGATTTGCGCTGGTTGTATTCTGCGTTAAACACCTTATTGACGCTACCTTCCGGTCCTGGCTGAGCGCCTCTCATTCTGGCTGCATTTGCCCGGAAGTTTGTAATTTCCTTGACTTCTGATTCTATATACATCCTGGCTATCTGTTGTCTGGCGACCGGATCTGATTTATTTGGCAGGCTGTCAAGAAACGTCTGCCAGGGGTCACGCCTGGTGCCGCCAAAGATGGAGACAGGATCCAGGGATATACCCGATAGAGCGCTCCGCTCATTCATCAAAGTGGTTCTGGCGCATCTCCAACCGTCGCCGACATTGCCTACTCTGTTCTCGTCGGGAATCCGAACGTCTGTAAAGAATACTTCGTTGAACTCAGAGGAGCCTGTAAGTTGTTTCAATGGGCGGACATCTACGCCGGGAGTCTTCATGTCCAGTATGAAGTAGGTCAAGCCATCATGCTTTGGAGCGTCGGGATCCGTTCTTGCCAGTAGCATTCCGAATTTGGCGAATTGGGCAATTGTAGTCCATACCTTCTGCCCATTTACAACCCACTCATCTCCATCTCTTACCGCCCTAGTGGCCAGCGATGCAAGATCTGATCCGGAGCCCGGCTCAGAAAATAGCTGGCACCAGATTTCCTCCCCACTCAGTATCTTTGACAGGTAACGCTTCTTCTGTTCTTCGGTACCGTGTTCTATTATTGTTGGCCCAGCCAAGCCAACTCCAAGCAGGTTTGCCCCAAATATTGGTAAGCGATAGTTTGACAATTCTGACCTAATTACCTGTTGCATCCAGGGTTCACCAGAGAGACCTCCGTATTCTTTTGGCCATAGCGGAGCTGCATATGGACTACGGCCGATAGTGGTCATCCATGTCAGGAAGTTCCAATTTGCATCGTTCTTAGCTTTTTCAAAGGAATCCTCGTCTCCACGGTCGACAGCATCTATCCATGCGCTGCCCAACTCTCCTATCAGCCATTCCCTGAACTCTTTGCGGAAAGCAGCCTGTTCCTCTGTATCCTCAATCTTCCCCAGCATTTTGTCTCCTTTGTGTAATTGTCATTATCCGTTTCCTACCTTCTATCGCACCTCTTATGCAACTGTCTTGCTAACGCAATACACACTGCATCCGCCTTCTACCTCCCAAACCACTCAGCTTCGTCTGCCACTTCCTCTTTCCAGCAGTTTGCTATTGTCAAACTTGCCCCATATCCTCATTCTGCCTTTACGGCTTCTTTTAGTTCCATCCCTGTCTTCTCCGTCTCCTATCGCGCCTCCAAGCAACAGTTTTACCCTATTCTCCGTACCGCCGAGTGGAGCTTGTACAATGTGTAAGTATATAATAGACTGATTAGTCAATTAGGTCAATCTCGCAACTTATATAGTAGCAATAGCTTAACTGGGCACCGGATTAAATAGCGGTTATGTCCTGCTGTTTATTGGCAAGAGGGCGCTTAGCCAGCTAGCTGCCACTAGCGCAACGGTTGCTTGCGTAGAGGGCGAGAACATGTATAACGAAAGGTATAGATGGAAGGAGAACGGATGGTTGGAGATAATAACGAGACACTGAATTCTAGGGACAGTGCGAAGAAGGGCATCAGCGAAGAAGAGCAGGAGTCATATCGTCAAGCAATACCCAAGTTCATGCTTGATACGCCTTATATAAAGAGCATAGGGGTATCTATGGAAAGATACATTCCCGACGAGGCGACAATGCGTCTACCATTTCGCTATGATCTTACAAATGACGGCATCTATTATCATGGTGGGGTGGTCGCGGCAGTCATGGATACGGCAGGAGCTGCGGCAGTGTGGTCAAAACACGATTTCAACAAAGGCACGAGGGCATCTACCGTAGCAATGTCCATACAATATGTGGGTGCATGCAAGAAGAGCGACCTGATTTGTCATGCCAAATGTATCAAACGTGGTAAGGAATTGAGCTTCTCGGAGATAACTGCCACTGATGCAGACGGCAACGTAGTGGCTCACGCCGTTCAGACCTACCGGATAGTTTGAGCTTTCTATACGGCCTTGCCTGATAGCGTGGCCTCTACTATTTGATTGCACGCTTCTATTACTGCGGCGGCGCCGGTAAACTGTTCACCAAAATAGCTCTGGATATCTTTCCGGTAGGTCTCTTCCGCGCGCGTAAGCAGGGACATGCCTTTTTCTGTAATCCGCACATGTGAGCCGCGCCCGTCTGTCGGGCAGGATTCTCGTACAGCTATTCCATCTGCCTCCAGTCTATCTACCAGACGCGTGAGGCCACTCGGCGTTAGCATAACTGAGGCGGCCAGTTCATTCATGCGCATTCTTCCACCATCTGCATTACGCAACTCCTCCATGGCTTCGTATTCACTCAGTCCTATGCCATGCCTGGCTTGAAGGTCAGATTCTAGGGCAGGTGCAATTAGCCTCTGTACCTTAATCAACGCCTTCCATACCTCAAAAAAATTATTACACGCTGATTTTGTTTGTGTTTCGACTTTGATATCCATCTACATATAAGGTTAGCGGCTTCGCCGGCAGGTGAGAGCGCAAGCGTTACCTGTTGTTACTTCTTGGGCAGAGGTTCTCATAGTGAGAGATCTGCTTAATTGAGCTGCTCCGACATGCGAGCCAGTGTATCTGCATACTCCTCCACCATGTCAAGCACTACGCGCCTTGCCGGCTTTACCTGGTTCAGCTGACCCACCACCTGGCCTACAAAGTAGGTGATTAAGTCTCTTGCTCCCGGGGAGCTGGCCGCTGCTCTGGATATGCGCAGCTGCGCCTCCGATACGAGCATAGTTTGAAGTGGCATACCCAAGGGCCCCGGACCGTCAGGGCTGTCCCAAGCCTGATTCCAGGCACTTTTTAGCTGGCGGGCAGGTTTTCCGGTTATTGATCTGGAGCGGACCGTATCGCTTGAGGTGGCTGCGAGGAACTTTTCTTTGACGACAGGGTGCGTTTCAGCCTCTTCTGTGGTTAGCCATACCGACCCTGTCCATACGCCTTCTGCGCCAAGTGCCATTGCGGCAGCCATCTGCCTACCGCTTGCAATACCTCCGGCTGCCAGTACGGGCGTGGGAGAGACAGCATCGACTACCTGAGGTACGAGCACCATAGTGCTTATTTCCCCGGTATGACCACCGGCTTCATATCCCTGAGCTACTACTATATCTACTCCTGCCTTTATGTGTTTAATGGCGTGCTCTGGACGTCCTGCCAGAGCAGCGACGATCAAGCTGCCATCATGTGCCCTTTTAATCATATCCGGAGGTGGAGAGCCAAGTGCATTGGCAATCAATCGTGGACGGTGTTGCAAAGCCACATCGAGCAGGCTTGCAGCTCCCTTTGCCGACCAGGACAGAAGTCCACTGCTCGCTTCTCGTTCTTTCGGCAATTCAGGCACACCGTAGCGATCAAGTAATTCTTTCACAAAGTCACGCTGTTCTTGTGGGATGAACGCTTCCAGGTCTTTTGCCTCCAAGCCTCCCTGCTCATCACCTATGTAATGGGCGGGCACTATAACATCAATACCGTATGGTGTCTCCCCAAGCTGTTCCTCCAGCCAACTCAGCTCTACATCCAACGCCTCAGGGCCCAGTGCTACCGCACCCAATACTCCCATACCACCTGCCTTGCTGACGGCCGCCACAACGTCTCGCTGATGGCTGAAAGCCAATATAGGATATTCTATTCCCAGCATCTCACATATTCTTGATTGCACTGTATTACACCTCTCTATTCTACTAGTAGTTACCATTGTATCTGTTGGGTCATACGGAATAAAATCGACAAGCAAATACTTGGATAATGTCGCATGATTCCTCGCGACTACAATTATCTGTGAAGTATGCTATAATTTTATACGACAGTAATGGATCAGACTATTAACTTGGAGCGATAATATGGCAAATAATACTAGTACACAGTTGAAAGATGAAGATTACCAGCGCTTGCTGGAATTGAAGACTGGATTGAAGCACTATCTTAGATGGGGCGAGCATGCAGCTAAGGGCAGTGGTATTACTCCGGCTCAGCACGAGTTGCTGTTGGCTATTAAGGGGTACCCAGGCCAGCAGGGCCCCTCTATCAGTAATGTAGCAGAGCACTTACTCTTGAGGCATCATTCTGCGGTTGGCTTGGTAGATAGAGCAGAGAAGGCCGGCCTTATTACGAGGAAGTCAGATAATGATGATCGCAGGGTAGTAAGGCTGCGGTTGTCACCCAAGGGTAATCGCATCCTTGAGAAGCTCTCCGCACTCCATCATGAAGAGTTGACCAGGCTATCTCAAAAAGGCCAATCACTGTGGAAGGGCATTGAATAGAATTTCCTTGCAGTAAAACGGCGTAGAATCACTTAATGTGTATTACGCCGGGCAGAATATTTCTGCAGCTTTCCAACTAGACAGAATTGCGGCTATAATCTTGTTCATGGAAGACAATGCCGGAGGGTTTGACACGATGAGTGAGCAAGCGGAGATTTCACGAACGGCAGAGGTGCTTGCTCAAATATCGGGAGCGCTGGAGCGCGTATCGGACGGCGTATACGGCAAGTGTGAACTATGTGGGGCAGCGATACAGCACGAAATACTGGCGGCTGACCCGCTTGTTCGTTTGTGCAGTACATGTAGTACTACCGATACCAATGGTGTTTCACCTATTGACAGTGACATTAAAATGACACCTGCTGCTGACGAGTATATCCAGGGATACGTAATTGGGGAATCGGCATGAGTTGGGTAGAGGAAGAGTTTGCCAAAATATTGTCCCCTGATTATCTTAGTGATATTTTTAGCGTCGATCTCCAGAGGTTAAGAGAGATGCGAGCCGAATGTGAACGAGTAGAAGTAGTTCTATCATTTGGTCGTAGGATGACAGAAGGACGTTTGGACTTGATTAGGTCAATTCTCGATAGCTCGGATAGCTCTTCAAACAGTACAGAACACTCACTGCAAGAAGAATATTCAATAGAGAGGCTTACGTCTATTATGGCTTCCGGTCCATCCAGACCGCCCGGACCAGGTAGGGTACCTAAGCCGTTTTCACCTGACTTTGTGCCCGATTTTGGAGCTGGCGACATCATGGGAGAACTCAATGCAATTATCAGTGAAGATAGGCTTGCTCGTTTGCAAGAACTAAGTTCAGAAGAACTTTCCGACATTTTGCCAAAGTTGGTTGCAATAGAATCACGCCTATCCGGCCAGAGGCGCACGCTGCATGGTATATTGGATACCCTAGAGGGTGAGATAGCCAGACGTTATAAAGATGGGCTGGTTACCGTAGATTCTTTGGTTAATGAACGACGTGGCATGGTTACCGGTTAAACTGCTTTTATGGTCAAAGATTTGCCAGATAGGTTTCATGACCTAGGTTCATTTATCAGAGAACAGCGCAGTACAGCCAGGATGTCTTTGCGCAGATTATCTGAGTTAGCGGGTATATCAAATCCCTACTTGAGTCAGATAGAGCGTGGGCTACGTAAGCCCTCTGCCGAGATACTCCAGCAGATAGCACGGGCGCTGAGGATATCCGCAGAGACACTGTACATTCAAGCAGGTATACTGGAACCGCAGGGGACTGATCATGACTTGGTTCGATCTATATTGGAGGACCACCTTATGAGCGAGGAGCAGAAGCAGACACTTATCAGAATATATCTGTCGTTCTGTCGAGAGAATGATCGAACCGAGGAAGACGGAGTATCTCAGTCCTCTGAGCAGCATGCCGGTTAAAGCAACGACAAGTAGGCAACTTGTATCCAGGGGTAGCTCATCAGGTGATGTTGCCAGGATTGCAGTTCTATGTTTTCACGCCTCCCCACTGGCTCAGCCGGGGGAAGGGGATGGCGGCGGTATGAGTGTATATGTGAAAGCTCTCTGTAGTGCGTTGGCGCGTCAGAGGTTGGATTGTACCGTATACACCAGGGCGACCTCCCCCAAGGAGCTTGGGGTGCAAGAGGTAGAGCCGGGCTTCCGGGTCAACTGCGTCCGTGCAGGTCCGCCGGCGCCAGTTGGCAGGGATGCGCTTTATGGCTTAGTAGGTGAGTTTACCAGATCGGTTGCCGATAGCTTTACGATGGATGTGCGGTTACCTCAGGCAATATATGCCAATTACTGGCTGTCCGGTATTGCTGGACTCTCATTACGCCGTATTCTAGATATACCACTAGTCTGTACCTTCCATACACTTTCCAGGGTAAGAAAGGATAATTCACGCAAGCGTTTAGAGTCAGAACTGGAAATAGCACGCACTGCAGACGCGCTGACTGTAGCTACCTCGACAGAAGCTGGTGAGCTTCGTGATTTGTATGGTACCAACCCCGACAAGACAAGTATAGTTACTCCCGGTGTAGATCATGCCTTTTTCCAGCCTGGCGATAAGATGCAAGCAAGACGAGCCATTGGCCTTATGCAATCTGAGCAGAGTGACCCATTGCTCTTGTTTGCCGGTAGGCTGCAGTCACTAAAGGGGGCACATATAGCTATAAAGGTATTAAACATACTCCACACGATGAAGGGATGCCATCGTGCTCGACTGGTATTGATAGGTGGACCTAGCGGTACAGATGGGATACGTTATACCAGAGAGCTGCACGAATTGACAGATAGATTGGAGATTGGAAGGTATGTAAAGTTCGTACCACCAGTTGCACATGAGATACTATCCAGCTATTACCGGGCAGCAGATGTATGCCTGGTTCCGAGTGAATCCGAGTCTTTCGGGCTGGTTGCATTGGAATCTATGGCCTGCGGTACTCCCGTTGTGGCGCGTGCAGTCGGTGGGTTGACCAGTCTAATAGATGACGGGCGTAACGGATTTCTCATCGAAAGTGACTCTCCTTTGGATTTTGCAGCTGCATGTCATCGTTTGATAACTGAAAATGACTTGTCACGCGACATGGGCATGGTTGCCAACTGGTGCTCTCTGCGATATACATGGGCAGCCGCTGCAAGAGATTTCATGGATACACTTGATAAAGTGACTGTCGGCCAGGATGTCCAGGACCAGAAAGAGCGCTATGGTGTCAGCTACTGAGCAGGGAGATCGACTGGATGATAGATCTGACAGCTTTGTGAGAGATGTCAATGACTCGGTCGGAGTGAAGGCTGCCGGCCAGAGTAATCATCATCAGCCGGTTTTTCTCTGTATTGTGGGCGGAGGGAAAATGGGTGGTGCGCTGGCTGGCGGCATGCTCAAATCGGGTGTTGTGCCGCCGGAGCATCTGGTTATAGTAGAGAGTACACCCGATCGTAGGGAAGAATTAGCTGCTCTTTTACCAGCTGGAGTATCAATTGTAGGCAATATAGCCTCGTTGGGAGATCCTGTCGACGGTGTTATACTGGCGGTCAAGCCTGGCGATGTAGAGAGCGCTTGTAGAGATATAGCAGCACTTGACCGACTGCCATCCAGGGTGCTGTCGATAGCTGCGGGGATTACGATTGATCGGTTGCAGAGCCTGCTTGGAACCGGCATCCCTATAATTCGGTCCATGCCAAACACCCCTGCGCTGATTGGTGCCGGAGTGTCGGCACTTGCCCCAAGCAGCAGCTGTGTAGAAGAGGATATCTTATGGGCAGAACAAATACTTGGCGCAGTGGGTGTAACCGTTAGACTTGGAGAAGAATACCTTGACGCGGTAACAGGCTTATCGGGATCAGGCCCCGCCTATATATTTTTAGTAGCAGAGGCGTTGATTGAGGGGGGTGTATCGGTAGGGATTGATCGCTCTACGGCAGAGATACTGACATCGAATACCATCCTGGGTGCAGCCAGGCTTTGGGTCGAGACTGGAGAAGATCCGGCAGCGCTCAGAGCTCAAGTGACATCACCTGGAGGGACGACGGAAGCAGGACTGGCAGTTTTAGAAGAGAGGGAAGTTCGTTTGGCATTTCAAGACGCCGTCCGTAGCGCGACATCGCGATCGCACGAGCTGGGTAAGTAAATTGCTATCCTGTAAGGACGATTACCCTCCTGCCGCAGCTACCATAGCTCCCATGACAGCTCTCTCAGCTGGAACTGGGAAAGCGGTTCTTCGCATCTGAATGAGGGGAGCGGCTTTTCGCACACAACCGGGGAACTACACTAGATATTGAGTGGATGATGGCATGCCACCAGATGAGCCGAGCATTTTTCGGAAGTATCCACCGGATGCCTACGCATCTCGGGCTGAGTGGAGACACATATATCATCAGCATATGGGCACCTGGTGTGGAACCTGCACCCGGAGGGAGGCTTAAGGGCAGAGGGAACCTCATGTAGCTGTACTTGCTCTATAAGCTTTTTATCAGTATCTGGTATTGCTGAGTCTTCATCGTGATCCGTCATGATGGGCAGATCATCATTTTGTTTGCCAACATTGCTGGGAGTATCATCTATATTTATCGTGTTACAATCTTTGAGGAGAGAGCGGTAGGTGCCCGTAGAGGAGAGGTAGATGCTTGAAGAAGCCGCTGAACTTAGCAGTTCATGGGTATAAGGGTGCATTGCGTGGTTGAAGAGATCTACTGTTGATGCAGTTTCACACAGCCTCCCCATGTACATTACCGCTATACGGTCGCTTATACTCCTTACTACGGCTAGGTCATGAGAGATAAACAGCATTGATAGTTGGTATTGTTCCTGAATATCGTTGAGTAGATTCAGGATTGTTGCCTGTACCGATACGTCCAGCGCAGAGACGGGTTCATCACAGATAAGCAGTTCAGGAGAGAGCATCAATGCTCTGGCAATACTGACGCGCTGGCATTGACCACCGGAGAGTTGGTATGGCATACGGTCTGATATCAACCTGGGATCCAGCCCGACTTGCTCCAATAGGTTGGTTGCATGTTTTCTTTGCTCATCCGGTGTTCCTATTGACCAGATAGATGATGGCTCCATGACTGTGTTAATAATCTTCCGGCGAGGATTGAGTGACGAGATCGGGTCCTGGAAGATGAACTGAACCTTTCGCCGTAATTTTCGCGATTCTTTTGCGGGGAGACCGGTCACTTTGGTTCCTGAAATAATGATATCTCCCTGGGTGGGCTTAATAAGGCCTGCTATGGCTTTACCGGTTGTAGTCTTGCCGCATCCCGATTCTCCTACCAGGCCGAGTGTTTCCTTGCGATGTATCGAAAAATCTATGCCTGATACAGCATGTACCAACTTATGAAATCCTTGGGCAATTTCCACATGTAGCCCTCGTACTTCCAGTACTTCCGGTGCCGGTGTAGCAGATGACAGCGTGTCACTCATTGGCTGGATTCCTCTATATTTTCGGGTACGTTTGCAGGCATGCGAGGGTTCCAGCAGGCGCACAGATGTGTAGCTGGCTGTGTATCACAGTCTGTCAATTGTGGTCGTTCGTAGCTGCAGCGATCTATGGGGGCATCGCAGCGGGGTTCAAACGGGCACCCATTACCAAGTGCAGCCAGGTTGGGCGGCTGTCCTGGAATTGTTTTGAGGCGAGTATGGGGTATGGCATCCAGCTTTGGTGCGGTATTGAGTAGGGCGCTGGTATACCTCATGGTGGGATGCCTGATTACATCTTCTGTCGCACCATATTCTACGATGGATCCAGCGTACATGACGGCCATCGAAGAAGAGATGCTCGCAGCTATACCGATGTCGTGAGTAACGAATATAGCTGCCATACTGCGTTTTGTTACCAGATTGGCAATTAGATCAATGATATGTGCCTGTATGGTAGCGTCTAGGCCGGTAGTAGGCTCGTCCAGTATAAGTAGGGATGGGTTGCACGATATCGCGATAGCTATAGCAACCCTCTGGCGCAAGCCGCCTGAAAGTTGTATCGGATATTGTCTGTATCGCGCTTCGGCATCTGGTATCCCTACCGACCTCAACAAAGATATTGCCAATTCGCGAGAGTGCTTTTTTGACATACCCTGACGCTTTCTCATTCCCTCAGAGACCTGATTCCCTATTCTCATGACTGGATTGAGCGATGTCATGGGATCCTGGAAGACTATCGACATTTCCAGCCCCCACACTTGGCGTAATTGGGAGTTATCCATCGACAGCAGGTCCTTTCCATTAAGGATCACTTTACCGGTTAGCTGCACCTGAGCGGTA
The DNA here is from genome assembly GCA_021846515.1 of Actinomycetes bacterium. GTDB lineage: Bacteria > Actinomycetota > Acidimicrobiia > Acidimicrobiales > JAMCPL01 > JAMCPL01. Next base: position 9,885 of record JAJZWU010000009.1, on the reverse strand, counting down.
GGGAAGAGTCGCATTATTGATCGGCACAGTGCAGTCTTTCCTGATCCGGATTCGCCAACTATTGACATTATTTCTCCGGCATGTAAGGTAAAAGAGACGTTATCAACCGCTTTTATGCCATTGGATCTCTCGCCACTCGCCCTTACTCCGTCACTGTTGTTTGTCTCGTTCCCCTTGACTCTTTTGCTACTGCTCAGCCCGTCGCCGTCCACTTCCATTCCACCACTCACCCCGCCACCCGCTTCCGCCTCATTATTTGGGTTGGCTGGCATCCCGTAGCATGTAGTAAGATTTTTCACTACCAGCAATGGAGGCTGGCTCTCTGGACTACCTGTTACGCCCGCCATACCCTATCGCACCTCTACCCGTATAACCCACCCAGCCCTGTTGTATTTCGTTGCGTACTCACTATCTCGCCTACTCATAGCTGCGCCTCTCTTACATCAAGGCGGGCACTCAATTTATCGGCTATCAGGTTCAGCGCAAGTAGTACAGAGAACATTGCTATTGTGGGGAATAGCGATATCCACGGATCGGTCGACAGGAAAGTATGACCTTCTGCAATCATATTCCCCCACGATGGAGCCGGCAGGGAGATGGAAAGCCCGAGAAATGCGAGGGATCCCTCCCCGACTATCACGATAGCTACGCCAAGTAGAGCGTAGGAGGCTATAGATGATGCGACATTGGGCAAGATCTCACGTAGTAATATCCTGGTGCGGCTCGCTCCAAGGGCGTAGGCAGCCTGCACAAAATCTCGGGTTGCAACAGAGATAGTTGCTGCGCGCACTACCCTGAATAACGGCGCAATACTGAGAAAGGCAAATTCCAGTACCAGTTTGAGCAATGTGGCCGGAGAGAATGCGGCGATGGCAAGCAATAGCAGAAGAGGCGGAAATGCCAGGATGATATATGCAACTGCGTTGCATACGGAATCAAAGGGACCACCCAGGTATCCGGCTACCAGACCAAGGCTTCCTCCAATTAACGTACCTATTGCGATAGATGAGAATCCAAGTATCAGAGATACCCGTGATCCGAATATGATTCGTGATAAAATATTTCTACCCAATTCGTCGGTACCAAGAAGATGGGCCAGGCTGGGTCCTGCAAATGGCGCTCCAACTCCTACTGCATCCGGTGACGGAAGTGGGAGAAGGTTGGCAAATATAGCAGCCAATATAACAATTGCCAGCCATCCGGCAGACACCCAGAATACCCATCCTAGTTTTTTCGGCTTGTTATTGGGTGCAGATGTTGGAAGTTCAAGCATTTCTTACCCTGGGGTCCACCATATGATAGAGAATGTCTACCATGAAATTTACCAGTATGAACAGTGCTGCCAGCGTGAGTATAACTCCCTGTGCCATCAGGTAGTCACGTGCGTAGATGCTGTTCACAAGGAGCAGGCCCATTCCGGGTAAATCGAAAAGGTATTCCACCACCACGGCACCTCCGATAAGTGAGCCTACGTTAATTGCAGCGGCAGTCATGAGCGAGAAGGTGGATGGTCGCAGCACATGCCTGTACATTATCTGACGTCGTGTCAGTCCCTTGGAACGCGCCAGTGACACGAAGTCTTCTTTAAGGGTCGCTATGAGATCGCTTCTAAGTAAGCGGAAGTATATAGCAATTGATCCTATAGCGAGGGTAATGGATGGGAGTATCATGTCGTGCAGGTTGCTGATTGGATTGGATAGCAGAGGAGTATATCCGGTTGCAGGAAACCAGTGTATGATTACGGCAAATACAAGCACCAGAGGTACGCCTACTACGAACGCGGGAAGTGATAATCCTCCAAGCGACATGGCTGTTGCCGTACGGTCTATCAGACCTCCTGATCTTTGTGAGGCTGCCATCGCAAGCGGTATGGCGACGGCAAAGGATATGATCTGGGATAAAATCACCAACTCTATGTCTACCGGCAGGGCATGCCCAATAGCTGAGCTGACGCTCTGGTTGGTTATGTAAGAGGTGCCGAGATTACCCTGGATCATCCTACCAAGCCAGGTCAGATACTGGGTTAAAAGAGGTTTGTTGAGTCCGAGTTGCTTTGTTATCTTGGCTACTGCAGATGGAGTTGCTCCGGGACCCAGGATCGCATAGGCAGGATTACCCGGAAGCAGATGTATGAGAAAGAACACCCCGGCGCTGACCACAAGCAGCACGCCTGTCAGTATGATCAGTCTGGTGAATACCTTTAGTGCAAGGGTTTTCAACTGCTAATAGAAGATGACTAGTCTGATAGCCATATCCGCTGAGGCTTTTACTGCAACCATATCTGTGTTGGCCAGACTACCCCGCCTTCGAGTGCCAGAGCTTTCCCGCCCGACGGTGAAGTTGGATTTCCGAAGTTCATCACATTTGGCCTACCTATTATTGCCCATAATCCGCGATTTGTCCATATGTAGGGGAGGTCTACAGCAAAGCGTTTGGCTACGTTTTGGTAAGCTTCTGCTCTGGCAGTAGGATCTGGATTGGTTCTTCCTATGTGCAGGTAACTATTCAGTTCAGGGTCATCGTTACCTGTAAAGTTGCCAAATGATGGGCTATGCCAGAATGGCCAGTTGCAGTCCGGATCGGGTGCAGCAAACTGTGTCCAATTGTCTGCCTGGTACTTGCCGCTTATGGCGTTTTGGATAAGAGTAGCTTCATCGTAGAACTCCAATGTTACCTTCATTCCTACCGCCTGCCACATGCTTTGCCAGAGCTGACCTATCTCGCTTTCGGTCGTGTTGGCTGCTGTGGCGGAAAGGCTGAAGGATACAGGCTTGCCGGTATCATGTTCTACTTCTTTTATCAGCTGGGCTGCTTTAGTGGGATTATAACTCGGATATCCGGTGGGGGAGTAATATTTGCTGCCCGGGAAGAATGGGCCTGTAGCCAACTCCGGAAGGCTGTTTGCTACAACAGTGTTCATCCTGGCAGTATCTGTCGCGTATGCCATTGCCTGGCGTACCCGTATGTCATTGAAGGGTGCAGATTTGGTGTTTAGCATGACAAAGTTCACATCCGGCTCGCCTATTGTAGAGTGGGCATCGTCTATGTAGGAGTATCCTGGGTTGTGCTGGTAGGTGACTATGACCGCCGTGGTGTCTGTATGCATGAGTCCCAGTACGCCAGAGCGAAGACTTGCCGAACGTGATGCGGAGCTAGGTATGGGCTTGTACTCTATTGAATCAAGATAAGGCATACCCTTTCGCCAGTATGCATTGTTACGGGTTGCCTTCATATGGTCATTTGGTATCCATTCCTCAAAACGGAAGGGCCCTGTACCTACTGGATTTGATGCACCATTTTTTGCTTTCAACATGCTTGGTGCAGCTATCCAGCCCAATTGCGCCCCTACTGCGCCAGTAAGCTGGGCGGGGAAAGCTACCCATGGCTCGTTCATCTCTATATCCAGGGTGAGCGGCCCAGTTACACTTACGTGCTTTATATTGGTGGTGAATATAGAGAAGTCTAAGGATTTACGGAATGTCTCGATATTATATGCTATTGCATTTGCATCACAAGGTGTTCCATCATGGAAAGTTACGCCAGGACGCATGGTGATAGTCCAGGTTGTGTAGTCAGGATTTGGTGTAATAGATTGAGCAAGGTATGGTTGGATGGATCCATCGGCCATTACAATGGTGAGGGGATCAAAGAGAGCGCGGGCATACATCACCCCGCTTGCCGACCATGGGGATTGAGTGGGATTAAACCCTGCCTGTTCCGAGTCTATGCCTATCGTAAGATGGCCTCCTCGTTTTGGAGGGAGCGTGCTTACGGCATGACCCAGAGGCTCGGCAACAGATTTAGAGGACGAACTTGAGCAGCTGGACAGAAGTAAGGGACCTCCGATGCCTATTGCCCCCACCCCTGCAGCTATTCCAAGGAATTTTCTCCGATCAAATAGCTGCTGGTCTCTATCTTCTTCAGGTTGTCCACCCGGGTTAAGCTTGGCGGAGTCATTCTTTCTTACATTCCGATTACCGGGAGGATCGAATCTAGTTGGTGAACTTTCCATGAGATTATATTATCACTTAGAATATTTATGTGTATGGATATTGATATGAATAGGCAGCACGCAGCGGCAACTATTGGAAACGAGAGAATGAGAGGTGGTCTATGATTAAGATTGCATTTTTGGGTACAGGTCTCATATCGTGGGCACATTCACTCTCGATCAAGTCGATGATAGACAGCTCCGTGGTGGATGCAAAAATTGTATCATGTTATGACATAGATGAGGACCGTTCGGGGCAATTTGCCTCCGTTCATGGATGCGAGGTCATGCACAGTGCCGAGGAAGCTCTTGGCGGTGTGGATGCGGTGTGGATATGTACCCCTACCGCGCAGCACAAACCATTGATCGAGATGGCAGCCGAACGCGGTATCGCAGTGTTCAGCGAGAAACCACTTGGGCGCAGTATGGATGAAGTTGGGGCTATTGCAGATAGTATTCGAACATCGGGCATACCTTTTCAGGTAGGTCTGGTGTTGCGTACATGTCCTGTATTTATCAAGCTGAAAGAGACAGTCGAGCAGGGGCGCTTGGGTATGCCTATGGCTGCGTCGTTCAGAGATGACCAGTTCTTTCCCATTCAGGGTCACTACGCATCTACGTGGAGAGGCGACCTGGAGCAGGCCGGTGGTGGCACTGTGATAGAGCACTCTATACATGATTTGGATATACTTCAGTATTGCTTTGGCCGGATGAATAGCATCTCTGCTACTACATCCAACTTTGCAGGCCATGCCGGTATCGAAGATGTTGCTGTTGCCAATTTCGAGTTTGACGGAGGAATGCGTGCTGCGCTGGTTAGCGTGTGGCACCAATTACTAACCAGGCCATCTACTCGCCGCCTTGAAGCGATCTTTGAACATGGCATAGTCTGGCTGGATAATGACTTTATTGGCCCTCTGCACCAGCTGAGCGAACAGGGTGATGAGGTGATAGAGTGTCCACCCCCTTCCTGGGTTGGTGATCTGCCATTGCCCGAAGGAGAGATAGGGCTTGCAATACGTATGTATGCTCAGCAGGACCGGAACTTTATCGAGTCAATAGTATCCGGTGAGGCGCCATCTCCATCTGTCGATGATGCAGTACGTGTCCATGCCATGGTGGACGCAGTATATTCGTCTGCCGCTCAAAGTGGTCAACCGCTCAAGCTGTAACGCGAGCGTCAAAGCAGCAATTCTCCCGGCGTCGTAGTGACGGTGGCAATCCTGTAATGTGTGACGCGGGACAACTGCAGACACGCTACTATAATAAGATGGACTTTAGGAGAATTAACGGCCTACCGCCTTATGTATTTGCCCAGATAGATCAGTTGAAGCTACAGGCCAGGCGGGCAGGTAAGGATGTTATAGATATGGGGTTTGGCAACCCAGACATACCGTCGCCCGATCTTGCCGTGGAGAAGTTGATAGAGGCGGCACGCAACCCAAGGAACCATCGTTACTCGGCGAGCAGGGGAATTCCCAAATTGCGTCAGGCAATATCTTCATTGTACCTGCGCAGGTTTGGGGTAGAGCTGGATCCCGAGACTGAAGTGGTGACGACTATGGGAGCGAAGGAGGGATTGTCGCACTTGATGTGGGTGCTTTCCGGGCCGGGAGACAGCGTGCTTGTCCCTTCTCCTTCCTACCCCATACATATCTATGCACCGGTATTTGCCGGAGCAGATGTGCGCCAGGTGCCGCTTGGCCCGGCAGCCAATCCGGATATATTTTTTGATTCGCTTATGGAGGCATGGGAGTCTACCTGGCCGCGCCCCAGGGTGGTTGTCCTATCGTTTCCTCATAATCCTACTACTACCTGTGTAGACCTTGAATGGATGACCAAATTGGTCAACTTCGCCAGAGAGCACGATGTAATACTGGTTCACGACTTTGCCTATGCCGACATCGCCTTTGACGGCTATTCTCCACCGTCGATTTTGCAGGTTCCCGGAGCAAAGGATGTATCGGTAGAGCTTTACTCTTTGACGAAATCTTTTTCCATGGCAGGCTGGCGAGTGGCATTTACGGTCGGTAACGCAGAGGTAGTGCAGGCGCTTACCAAGCTTAAGAGCTATCTGGACTATGGGACATTCCAGCCGATTCAGATCGCCTCTATCGTCACTATGAACGAGGCTCCCGATTACCCCAAACTGGTCAATGAAACCTATCAATCGCGAAGAGATGTTCTTTGTGACAAGCTTGCAGGTATAGGATGGAAGGTAGACAAGCCAAAGGGTACTATGTTTGTATGGGCTCCCATACCGGACGCCTACAAGGATATGGGTTCGCTGGAATTTGCCAAGTATCTTGTATCTGAGGCAGAGGTGGCCACTTCACCGGGCATAGGGTTTGGTCCCGGTGGTGATGGTTTCGTGCGGTTCGCTCTCATCGAAAATGAGCAACGTATCGCACAGGCAATCCGGAATCTGAGGAAAGCCCTTACCAGGCTTTCCTGACCCGGGGGCGCAATTGTTACGGTATCCTGTAGCAGTTTTGTAATGTATCTCTATACGATACTTGTTCTTCTGGGGTAGGCTACCCGTGGATCGGTGAGTACGTTGATCAGGTAAGGAGCCTGCGCGTTGAATGCCCGTTTTAGCGCGGGCGCAAGACCATCAGGCTCCTCCACCGTTTCTCCGGCTCCGCCCATTGCTTCTACGATGAGGTCGTAGCGTGTTTCCTGCTTCAAGTCTGCTACGACATCGTACCCATAGATAGCTTGCATGGGGTGTTTCTCGAGTCCCCAGATACCGTTGTTCCCTACGATAATGACTACTGGCAAGTTATGCCTTACGAGAGTATCTACATCCATGCCGGCAAAGCCGAAGGCGCCATCGCCTTGCAACAAGACTACCTGTCGTGACGGATATAACACTCTTGCTGCGATGGAGTAACCAATTCCGCAACCAAGACAGCCATATGGCCCCGGATCGAGCCAACACCCAGGCTGGTAGCTGTCGACCAGCCTACCTGCGTAGCTGACGAAGTCTCCGCCGTCACCTACGATGATTGCATCCTTATCCAGCAGCTTGATGAGCTCGCCGTAAATACGTGCTGGGTGTATCGGAGAGGAGTCATTTTCCAGATCGGCTTTTTCATCCTGCCTAATGCTGCTTTCAGCTTGACGGAGCTGGCCGACCCATTCAGCGTGAGCTTTACGCATAGGAGCGCTCATTAGCCTGGAGAGGTGTTCTCCCAGGTAGGCAAGTATTCCTGTGATATCTCCTGTTATAGATATCCTGTTATCGTGCAACTGGGATTGTTCATAGGATTGTCCAGACGAGTGATAATCGCCGTTATGTGCTTCCGTGGCCACACCTCCCGTCTGCGCACCGACATCCATTATATGCACTACCCTGGCATTGCCAAACCTTCCATAGTTGAGCCGGAAGTCCAATGGAGTTCCTATGACTATTACCAAGTCTGCCTCTGCCAATTTGGACCTGGTTCGCGAAAACGATAGAGGATGAGATGCAGGTAGGCATCCTCGACCCTGACCATTGGAGTAGACGGGGAATTGTCCCTCCTCTGCAAGGTATTTTAATTGATCAAATGATCCAGCCCACCAGAGATCACTGCCTATCATGATAGCAACCCTTTCCGCCCCCGCCATTAAGGAGCAGAGTTCATCCAGCTTGTTTTCGTCGATAGGAGAAGGTGCAATATTGTAATTCGCATAAGGTGTCGCTGTTTCCGCCAGCTCGATTTCTGCTGTAGAGAAAATAGTATCCATGGGGATGTCTGCAAATACCGGACCCCTTTTTGGCGAAAGTGCTTCGGTTGCCATCTCGGTTACTACAGGGAAGATGTCTTTTGTGCTATGGATAGTAGCTGATCTCTTTGTGATACTGGAGACCATAGGCACATGGTCAATTTCCTGTAATGCCCCCATTCCCCATTGAGAATCTGGGGACCTTCCCGCCAAGACTACCAATGGTGAACCACTCATCTGAGCTGTCACCAGTGCGCTGATTGAGTTGGTGACACCGGGTCCTGCTGTCACCAGGGCTACTCCAGGTCTTCTTGCCAGCCGTGAGATCCCTTCGGCCGCGAAGGTAGCAGTCTGTTCATGGCGTGTATCGTACAGTGGTATGTTCTGTTTGTAGAAGGCATCAAGTAATGGGAATATGTGCCCTCCGGAGAGCGTAAATGCTTCTTTTACGCCAAATTGCAGTAGGGCAGCCAATGATAGCTCTCCACCATTGCCGCTAATCTTTTTTACCGGCTGACTTGCCCGTGGAGTTTCGTTACTCTGTTGGGCTGTGTTGTTTCTATCAGCATACTTCCCTTGCTCGTCTTGGCTCTGCTCACTATTATCCTGTTTGTCCTTCTCGTTTATCCCCTTTTTTATATCTGACATAACTGCTCCTTTGCGCTTCCGGCATCCATTCTAGCTTTATGTGATGGATAGCGTCTAGTATAGAGGTGCATATGTTGTTACTGGAGGCGCTAAGCTGGAGTTTGGAATGAAAGCGCTTGTCTACATATTATTCAAAAGAACCCCAGTTGTCAGATGAAGATATTTGATACCGCTCAGCAAGATATTGTAACGATGGAGGTGTCATCTCCTGTGAGGATCTATTGTTGCGGGATTACACCTTACGATGCTGCGCATATGGGGCATGCCTCTGTCTATCTTACCTTTGACGTCTTGCAACGCAGGCTGAACGACATGGGTATACAAACTCGCTGTGTGCGCAACGTTACGGATGTAGATGATGATATTTTGAGGCGCTCCAGGGAGCTGGGTGTGAATTATTTGGATCTGGCGGCAGAAGAGATGGCAAGATTCGATAAGGATATGTCTGCATTGGGACTACTGTCGCCTGACGTTGAACCAAGGGCTACTTCCGCTATACCCATGATATTGACCTTAATTGAAGAGGTACTTGATAACGGGCATGCATATGAATCTGGAGGTGCTATATACTTTAACGTCTCTTCATTCCCGTCGTTTGGAGGAATATCACACCTCAGTCGTGAAACAATGATTGAACTTGCTGCTGAGCGTGGTGGACGGGTAGAGGATCCGGCAAAGAGAGACCCCTTGGATTTTGTTCTCTGGCAGCCGTCGCTTCCCGGAGAGCCTTCATGGGATTCAAGGTGGGGACCGGGTCGTCCCGGTTGGCATATAGAATGTTCTGCTCTGGCGTTGCGAGAACTCGGTACTGTCGATTTACATGGTGGGGGGAATGATCTGATATTTCCCCATCATGAGTGCGAGATGGCTCAGGCTGAGGCGGCAACAGGCAAGCCGTTCTGCAAGTATTGGATGCATGTGGGCATGGTTGGACTTGATGGAGTAAAGATGTCCAAGTCGTTGGGCAACCTTGTATTTGTACATGATTTATTGGAGAAATGGGATCCTATGGTTATCCGCTTGGCTGTCATATCGAACCATTACAGGTCCGATTGGGATTGGGATGACCGGATGCTTGAAGATGCCGCAGAGAGGCTGGAACGCTGGAAGAGAGCCGGTGAGGGAGATCGTGGTCTGGAGAATGTACGTGATTGTCTCGACAATGATCTGGATATTCCATCTGCCTTGGAAGCCCTGGATAGAGAATCAAGATTGGGGGGAGTATCTGTTCCTGTCCAAAGACTCCTTGGAGTGACATACGAGTGACATACAGGTGATGTACCAATTTCCATCTTATTTCTTTTATCCGTGTTGCCCTTGCCCGCCGTACCTATCGGCAGTTAGATTAGTATAGCTTCCCCGTTTAGCTGCGCTGACGGGTGCTGTGCTGCTCTTGAATATAGATCGTTTTAAGATAGCGATTACGCCAGTGTAGTGTCTCGTAAATAGTGTGATGGTATTCACCTGGTCAGGGGCGTCAGCCGGCAAGGCGAAGGACATAGGCGTAGCAGGGACTACGTTGAGGACGACAACGC
>JAJZWU010000036.1 GCA_021846515.1 Actinomycetes bacterium | reverse complement strand
TTAATGAGCAGACCGATGAGTATTGACACTTCATAAAAGAAATACATCGGAACCGCCAGGGCAAACATCGAGAACGGGTCACTGCTTGGCGTAATAACAGCCGCAAACGCCACTATCAGAAATGCCGATAGCCGCCGCCAATGGGATAATTTTTGGGGGGAGAGCAGTCCGGCAAGCTCAAGCGCTACCAGGACAACTGGGAATTCGAAGCATATTCCAAATATGGCCATTAGCGCCAATATAAGTCCCAAGTAGCTGGTAGGAGTGTAAATCTCACGTAGACTTGACCCCCCTATGGATTTCAGCCACCCGAGTGCATGGGGAAAGGTAATGTATGCTATAATCGCTCCCAGGCAAAATAGCAGGACGGCCGAAATAACAAACAACAGGGTATAGCGCCTCTCGTTTGCTTTCAGTCCCGGAGTAATAAAACGCCATGCCTCAAATAGAGCTAATGGCAGGCTGAGCAGTGCACCACCATAGGCAGTTATTTCCACCCTTATAGAGAGTCCATCAAGAGGCCCGGTAACATACAGTTTGCAGGATCGAGTGATGTGGCAGTAGGGCTCTTGCAGAAAATGAAGTATCTGGGGATAGATAATGAAACAAAGTATGCCCGCAGCCCCGAAAAAGATTAGTGTTACCATCACCCTACGACGCAACTCGGTTAGGTGCTCCACCAGAGTCATTGTCTCCGGACGTGTCTTCTTCATATGCTTTATTCGCTCTATGATGGTCATTTACTACCTGTGACATCCTCCTCGCCCTTACAGACGAGGCTTTCAACTTCCCCAACATCAAAGCGCGATACATTATAGCGCAACTCGGTCACTACCTTGCAGGGCATGTAGACACTTGGATGAGCGACCGGCAACAACGGCATCAGTTAAAAGTAGGATCGTCCGGCGGTATAGGTACATAGGAGGTAGCGGGCTCACGGGATTCCGGCCTATCCTGATCTCTAAAGTTGCCACCATCTGTTGATGTATTGGCAGCCTGAGAGATGGATTCAGGAGTATTGCCCTGCGAGCGAGACAGTCCGTAGACGCTCCTTACTACTTCTCTTGCAGGATCCGGCTCCTCTGCCGATGTAGTGCCCTCAGAGTTGCCTGAAGTGGGTATTGTGCCATCGAGTGGAGTATCTGCGCCCGCAGTGCTATCAGCATCCGTGTCCAGTGCAGTGTCTTTGACTGTATCGGTATCTCTGCTCTCGGCAGCTTTGGACGTCTCATGAGATGCAGCCAGCCTGTCAAGTAGGGAAATAGGGGATCTCACAGCTGATGCTATTTCGGTAGTCGAAGGCAATTGCGGGAAGACGCCCTTCATCTCGTCTTCCATGCGCTGCCTAAATCCTTTTAGGTTTGACCACGCCTCCCCCACCTGGCGTGCTACTCGCGGCAACTTATCCGGGCCTAGGATTATCAATCCGAAGACCAGAACAATCAGCAACTTTGTAGGAGTTATATCCAGCATCCATGTAATATTCTAGCAATCTTCTTGCCCGGATACCATAAGTATTGTCGATACAGCGTCCGCAGCCACTTACGCAGACAAATCTCAGAATATCTTAAATGCTCCAAGCGGCCATATACGCGCCACCACTTTGCCGACTATGAGTGAACCGGATATCGGACCGAAGAACCTACTGTCTTCCGAGTCTTCCCGATTGTCTCCCATCATGAAGTAGTGCCCCGGTGGAATCTTTTGCGTAGTAATGCCTGTGGTGATCGTCCCCTTTGGCAGAAACGGTTCATGTAGCAGTTTGCCATTTATATACACCTGCCCTCCATGAGAGGAAATTGTCTCTCCCGGTAGGCCGATCACACGCTTCACCAAGTATTTGATGCTGTGGGGAATTATGGTCTCATGCGGTGGGCGCCTGAAAACCACTATGTCGCCGGTAGCTATATGCCCTCCGAGCTGGAAGGAGAGTTTATCGACGAGTATGCGATCGCCTATCATAAGTGTGGGCTCCATAGACCCTGACGGAATATAGAAGGTCTCAAATACCCATGTGCGCACTGTAAACGCAACTCCCAGTGCAATCAGGATAATGATACCCCAATGCATGAGCCTTCGCTTTATAGATACCCTCCCTGCCGGGCGAGACGAACGCTCTGGCGACGACGACCCGATAGGATCGCATTCAGACTCTGACATTGTACGATTGTCGCGTACTGTCAATATTTCCTGCGCGTCGGTCTCATTATCTGTATCGGGAGTCACAATATCTATAAGTTAGCCTATTGTGGAGTCCTCTGCAGGTCATCGATGCTATGCACAGCTCCCTGCATCCCTGTCTCGCATCTCAGAGATTGGCAATCAGTCTATCTACCCGCTCGTCATGAGACTTGAATGGATCTTTGAGCAGGACTGTACGTTGTGTCTGGTCATTAAGCTTCAGATGCACCCAGTCGACTGTGAAGTCACGATTTTTCTGTTTGGCGCGTTTGACGAACTCCCCCCTAAGCCTTGCCCTTGTGGTAACGGGAGGATTGGTTATCGCTCCATCTATATCAGCATCTGTCACCACACGCTCCAGTATGCCGCGTTCCAGTAGCTTGTAATATATCCCCCTCTTCTTGTCGACATCATGATACTGCAGGTCCATCATGGATATACGTGGATGTGTAAGGCTCAAGCCATGCTTATTGCGATATGCCTGGATCATGTTGTATTTCATCACCCAGTCACACTCCCTGTCCAGGCTGAGCGGATCCGACTCGAGTCCTTTTATGCAGTATTGCCACATGGCCAGTGCGCGCTCCTCATCCTCTGGCAGCCCATGCCTATCTCTCATGCTCAGTGCCTTATCGAGGTATGCAGACTGGATCTCAAGTGCAGAGAGTTCCCTGCCGTTGGCCAATTTGACTTTTCGCCTGCAAGTGATATCGTGGCTAATTTCACGTATAGCCCTTATAGGATTCTCAAGGGTGAGATCCCTCATAATGTATGTAGGGTTCTCGATCAGTCTGAGCACTATGCTTGTAACTCCAATTTTCATATAGGTGACAAACTCGCTCATGTTGGAATCACCTACTATAACATGTAATCGCCTGTACTTCTCAGCATCGGCATGGGGCTCATCACGAGTATTGATTATAGGTCTGCTGCGGGTAGTTGCCGAGGACACGCTTTCCCATATATGCTCAGCACGTTGCGAAAGGCAGAATGTCGCGTCCCGAGAACTCTGTATAACCTTCCCGGCGCCTGCATATATCTGCCTGGTAACTAGAAATGGGATCAACTTGTCTACGTACTTGGAGAAATCATCCTCACGGCCAGTCAGGTAGTTTTCATGGCACCCGTAGGAATTGCCGGCAAAGTCGGTATTGTTCTTGAATACCTTCACCGAACCTCTCATGCCCTCTTCCACCAACCGCCCCTCTGCGGCTTTGGCAAGCGAGTCCATTACCCGCTCACCGGCTTTGTCATGCATAACGATATCATTCAGGTGATCACATTCAGGAGTGGCGTACTCAGGATGGCTCCCTACATCAAGATAGAGCCTCGCTCCATTCTCAAGAAATACATTGGATGAACGTCCCCAGCTCACAACTCGCCTGAACAGGTAGCGCGCTACTTCATCCGGTGATAGGCGCCGCTGACCCTGGAGAGTAAAGGTAACTCCATATTCATTCTCTATTCCATATATTCTTCGATCCATTTGAAGGCCTTTCCTCTGCCGGGCACTATCAGAGACCCCTGGCTAACCAAGAATCTGTGTTGGTTGGTTGTACCGTTATACGCCAATTCCTACTTTGACGAAGATGACTTTGGCCGGGCTGCTTTTTTGGGCGAGATGATAGCATCAATGGCTTCCTGGGAAATGCGTTTGAATGACCGCTCACCGTTGGATCTATCCAATACGGCTACCTCAAGCTCTGATGAAGTGATCTCGCGACCCGGCCCGGATAGGACTCTTACGCATGTCCTGATTGCATCTTCCAGCTTCCAGCCTGGTCTATAAGCCTCAGCCATCCTCTTCCTGATTACCTCTGTATCACCTCCGAGCACTGCATAATCCTGCTCATCTGTAATCGTCCCCTCATATGCAATATGAAACAGCTGATCGGAATGGGGGGCAGTTCCGAGTTCAGCTACCAGTATCTCTACCTCAAGTGGTTTCATCTCATGTGTAAACACCTGTCCGAGGTACTGAGCGTAGAGGTTTGCAAGCGACCTGGCCTCTACGTCATTCCTGCTGAAAGCAAACCCCTTTGTATCGGCATGACGGATGCCGGCTACCCGGAGCTGGTCGAACTCGTTGTATCTTCCTACACCGGCAAATGCAATGCGATCATATATCTCAGATATTTTCCTAAGTGACCTTGATGGGTTTTCAGCCACTATGACGATGCCGTTGTCGTATACTGTCCCCACCAAAGCTCTTCCCCTGGCTATGCCCTTTTGGGCGTATTCCGCACGGTCTTTCATCACCTGTTCAGGAGAGACATAGTACGGCATAGTCATCTCGGCCACCTCCGTTCACCAGTCTCTGTCCTGGTCTGCAGCCTGTCGTAAAGCGAATGCACCAGAGACGCAGTTTCATCGTCATCTATAGCTTGATATCCAGATGAGGTAATGGTCGCCACTATCGGGTATATCCCCCTCAAGGTATCGGGCGGGCCAGTCGCTATATCTTCGTCGGCCGCCTCTACCAGTGCTTCGATAGCGAGCGCGAGCGCAGCATCCCTGTCTATCTCAGCATGCCAGAATTGTTTCAGCACAGACCTAGCATTCCTGCCGCCTGAGCCTTCCGCTGCATGCTCCCCTTCTATATAGTGACCACCGGTTACATCAAATGTGTAAATCCTTCCGTTACCTGCCTGCAAATCATACCCGGCAAAGATTGGAATTACTAGCATCCCTCGCATTGCCAGCGCCAAGTGCTCTCTGACCATCTGGCCAAGCTGATTCGCCTTACCTTCAGTACTCAGGCTAACTCCCTCCACCTTTTCGTAATGCTCCAATTGAGTAGAAAACAGCCTGGCCATTTCTACGGCAGGGCCGGCAGCTCCGGCAATTGCCATAGCCGAGTATTGATCTACTCTCATGACTTTCTCCATGTTACGGTAAGCAATCAGGTGCCCTTCTGTCGCCCTCCTGTCGCCGGCTACAATTACTCCATCTCGATATCGTAAGGCGAGTATGGTAGTACCGTGTCTTATGAGATCGGAGATACGATTGCCTGTCCAACTTGGTAGGGAGGAATTGATGCCGTCGGGCTCGCCAACCATGGTTTCCATCCCACTCCCCCGCAGATACCACCCGGGGTAACGCTGATAAGTACGGGCCAGGGTCGCCATGAAATTTGGCCCGGGATCATCGGTAGGGCTGAATATGGGCAGACTCATATATCACTGGCCACCCTTCTGTACATAGCTACGGACGAACTCCTCTGCGTTTTCTTCCAGAACCTCGTCTATCTCGTCCAATATGTCATCCAGTTCGGCCTTTAGCTTCTCACCGGACGCAGTGGAGGCCGAATGTTCATCTGCCTCTTCCTCGGTTTCACGTTTTGTCGAAGTACTTTTATGTTTCTGTTCTCTTTCAGGCATAAGTGTCAACACCTCCTATTGTCTATATATCTTATATCTTACCCGTTTCGGTAATTCATCCACCATCACTGTATACTAATTATCGACATAAATACAGTGATTATGTATAAAAAGCGTATTATTACGCGAGTACGCCCTTTTGTCGTGCTTGCATGCTTATGTTTCTGGGCTCCTATGCTCCAAGTCCGTTCAGTAGATCGGCCGCATCCCTACAGTTCTGTATCAGGGCATCGACATGATCAGCAGTCCCCTTCAGCGGATCCATCATCGGAACCCGTTTCAATGGACCGTCCTTCAGGTCGAAAACGAGAGAGTCCCAGTTGGCGCTGACAATTTCCTTCGAGAACCTTGCAAGACACATGCCCCTGAAGAATGCCCTTGTGTCACGGGGAGGCATAACTACAGCTTTATTAATATCGTCATCATCCAGCAGTCTCTCCATGCCTACGCGCCTATATAGCGACTTCTCTGGGTTTATGTCATGGTATTGGATGTCTATTGCCCTAAGCTTTGGATCTGCCCAACTTATACCGTGGCGGTCAATATATGCCTGCAATAAACGATATTTTGCTACCCAGTCCAGTTGGTTCGCCAGCGACATCGGGTCAGATTCAAGTGATTCCAGCGTGGACTCCCATCTCTCCATTAGCATCTTGCCCACCTCTTCGTCTCCCAGAGCCGGCAATCCATTTTGCTTCGCGTAATTTGATGCCAGTTCAAATATCTTCCACTGTAATTGCAACGCGGTAGCAGTTTTGCCATTGGCAAGATCGAGCACAGTGCATAGCTCTACGTCTTGGGACACTTGGTGCATGGCATGTACGGGGTTCGCAAACATCATGTCGGCATTGTCCAGCCAGTTGTCCTCTATCATGGCCAATACCAGGGCGGTGGTTCCCACCTTCAGGAATGTTGATACCTCCGACATGTTTGCATCTCCTACAATTACGTGCAGTCTCCTGAATCTGGCAGGGTCGGCATGTGGCTCATCTCGCGTATTCACGATAGGACGCTTCAGGGTGGTTTCAAGGCCTATCTCTTCCTCGAAGAATTCACCGCGTTGAGACACCTGGAAGGGCACTGTATGGCTATCACCGGTAATCTCAGATCCTACCTTTCCAGCACCTACCATGATTATACGAGTAATAAAATGAGTTATTACCTGCTTGGCAATTCGCGAGAACGGAACCTCTCTATCCATCAGGTAATTCTCATGACAGCCATACGAGTTGCCCTTGCCGTCTGAATTGTTCTTTATTACCGTAACCGTTGACTCTGTTCCCAGGTATTTATTTGCAGACGTAGCCGATCTGCGTAATATCTCTTCACCTGCCTTATCGTATAATACCAGCTCAAGTGGATTGGCACATTCCGGAGTGGAGAGTTCCGGATGAGCGTGGTCTACATAGTATCTGGCGCCATTTGTCAATACAGCATTGACGAGATGGGTCTCTATCTGTGGCGGTTGCCCATTTGTCGCACTGAACCCGCGCGCATCGTTTGCAGGGTTTTCGTTTTCAAAATCCCAGCCGGCTCTCTCCAGATCGGCAACATAGCTATTTACCAACAAAGAAGAGAGCGACACCGGGTTGTCATGCTCGTTGTTGCTATGTATGCCGTACTCTGTCTCGATGCCACAAACTTTTGCTATTGCCATATATACGACATTAGCTCATGTCTGATCCGCTTAATCTCCATACCACTGTGTGATGATTTATTTTCCGATGCCGGGTTGCAAAAGTCGCACCAATTACTGGCGCTGTAATCACTACGCTACCCGGATATATGCCGATCATCTGTTCAATAGTGTATTGAGCGGTATTGGCAGTATAATTCAAAGTATGCGATTGTTCGTGGCGGTATTCCCTCCAAAGCAAGTGGTAGATGTACTACACAGCCTGCCACACCCAGAGCGTAAGGGCGTTCGGTGGACACCCATAGATAATCTGCACATTACGCTCGCCTTTATGGGAGAGGTCGAAGATGTGGATATGGCCATAAAGACTTTCTACGCTCTGCCAACAGACGATGGAAGAGTTTTTACTGCCACAGTCGGACCTACTACCGCATTGCTCGGTTCCAACATACTGCAGGTTCCCGTGACAGGCTTGGAGGATATCGCTAAAAGCATCTTTAACCTCCCCTGGAGCAAGCTACCAGCCGGCCTGGGAAGGCCATTTCATGGACACATTACCCTGGCAAGAGCCAAAGAGAGGCATACTATAAGCTCGCTGGCCGGATTGCCGGTACATGCCAGCTGGGATGTACTCTCTATAGAGCTAATGAGTTCCCAACTCGGAATGCATGGCTCCACTTACGAGAAGATAGCCTCCCATAAGCTGAAGTGAAAAAGTGTATATGGCTAAAATAGGTTATCAAACTGCGCCATACAACCCCCTTGCTTGACAGACCCCTATACCGAGGGTGGGTCGACATAGATCCTCAACTGCTTGCGAGGACGAGTCGCCGATGAGAGTGCATTACACAATGTATCGTGATCATCTGCAATAACCAGCCATGAATCATCTGGTTGCCTGCTGGCGCGCAGGGAAAGCTTATTGCACCCCCCTGGTGAGTCGGTGGCGTCGTTGAGCAGCGTGGAAACAAAATCCTGTGCACCTGCACCTGCAATATGAGCTACGGCAGTATATGGTGGCAATAATAGTTCTCGACGCACACGCATCTCTTCGCTCAAGAACCCAGTCCAGTTGCCTGAGATGACCGCCCTTATCAACAGGTGGTCGGTAACTCTGGTCTGGATGATGGTGGGGCGCGGATAGAACGACGACCTGGTAATTGCCTGTGCCCTTCCCAGCATAGTCATTACCTCATCTGGTGCATTCAGCCTTGGAGCCAGCAGATCTGCGTCGATATCGATAAAAATTACAATATCTGCAACTTCATACCTGTAGAGTACAGCCTCTGTCCCCAATACTACCTGTGCCCGCTCTGTGAAACCTGCTGCCGGGAGTCGATCTGTGTTGCCCCGCTCCTCGGTATCATCGTTCTTCTTAATATCTCCAGGGGATCTGACAACGGTACTAAGCAAGCTGTTGCCCCGCTCCTCGGTATCATCGTTCTTCTTAATATCTCCTGCTATTTTCAGTACCTGTATACCAAAATAATCAGATAGAGTCTGCTGGAGCCTGCTCAAGCTTGACGACCTCTCTCTGATCTCGTGCCCGCCACAGTAAGAACAGGTAGAGGATGATGAATAACCACACCTTGAGCAAGAGAGCGTTGAAGCGGGCTCGCCTATGACCTGAAAAACGTTGTTGCACACAGGGCATCTGGGTATACGATTGCACGATGAGCATGCCGGCAGTCTGAGCCTTGAAAACCTGTTCTGTACCAGAAGTATCTTTCGAGTTGAATCTGCCATTATCCATCTAACCGCGTATTTCAGCTCATCGGATATGACTCCCGAACCGGGAGCTTCCCTGGCCAGATCGACCACCCTCACCGGCACTACCGATCTACCCAATGTGGCGCGACCAACTCTATCCGGCGGAGTTGGCAGTATGTCTGTAGATTGGGTTGCCGGCGCATCCGACGCTATGTCTATATCGCAGTCTTTGAGCATAGCGAGCGTCGGGCAGGGGGTAACGAGCAGGCAGGGCGCATTGGCCATCTTCGCACGATGCAAGACAACTTGCCATGCGTTCCATATGGGTGCACGCTCTTCTCGGTATAGAGAATCGTGTGCAGACAACACAATAATAAGATTTATATCCGGAAGTGGTGAGAGAGCAGCCTGGCGTGTACCAAGTGCTATACAGTTGCCTTGCCGTGCGATATGCCATTCTTCGGGTATGCGCGCTACTTTTAATCCAGCATGCAACAATTTAGCGTACATATACCGGACATCGCTGTATGTGGGACAGAGGATTATAATACCCCCCATTGAAGACCCATAGTTTGAAGGTAATGACTGCGATAATGTGTCTATGCCTGAGTTTATACTGCCAAGTAATGATATGACGAACTCTGCATTGTCCCGGTAAGCCGGCAGTTCAACTATAGATGCACCGTACTTAACCGTGCTACTTCTCTGTGACCACAGCCAGCCTGAAACCTGCATGCCAGCATCAGCCATAAAACTGTATATTCCATCGATAATATACCCGTTGTCCTGCAGTGCAGTAACGTCCTGGCCAGTGGGAACAGGCTGGGCGCCAGTACTCTTACTCGCAGCTTGGACACGTACAATACGAGGTGATGACGCGGTGGAGAGCAAGCCGGACAGTTTACCTGCCCATCTCCATGATACCCAGCGAGCCAACTCCACGACTTGTGGAGGAGGCCCTTGAGATCGCAGCCTGTCTATATATAAAAGCTGGACTTCAATATTATCAATATTCCGAAGCTGAGTAACCCATCCGCGCACATGGCGATTCCGAAACGGTACTATGACCTCCGACCCTATCTCCAATGCATCCTCCATCCCGTCTGGGATCAGGTAATCGAATTCGCGGTCCAGACCACGAATATCCGGTAGAACGCCAGCTACCTTGAGCAAGGTAGTGTTGTGCCCGTCATCGTTTGAGAGGTAGCCCATTCAAGCGACCGCTGTAGACCTTATGGATAGGTAGCTCCTGCTGGATCAGAGCCCTAAATACTGCTTAACATCAGCCAGCTTTGGGGTGGCTTCCCAGGTAAAGTCCTTATCGTTTCTGCCGAAATGTCCATAAGAAGCAGTCCTTGTATAGATAGGTCGCAGTAAGTCTAATTCCTTTATGATTGAGGCGGGCCGCAGGTCAAATACCTCCTCTACACACTTGCCGATCCTGTCCTTATCTACTCGTTCTGTACCGAAGGTATCTACGTATATTGATACTGGATGCGCTACTCCTATGGCGTAAGCAATCTGGATCTCACATCTGGCGGCAGCACCGGCTGCAACAATATGTTTTGCAACCCAGCGTGCAGCATATGCACCGGAGCGATCTACTTTGGATGGGTCTTTCCCTGAAAAAGCCCCTCCACCATTACGGGCCATACCACCATAAGTATCCACTATAATCTTACGCCCGGTCAGCCCTGTGTCTGCTGCCGGTCCACCCAACTCGAACTTTCCGGTAGGGTTGCAAAGCACCTTCATATTCGAGGTATCAAGCGAGGGGGGTAATAGCGGCTCTATAACGTGTTCTCGCAGGTCGGGAAGAAGCATTGTCTCGATATCCAGATCGGCAGCATGCTGGGTAGAGATAAGTACGGAAGTAATCCCCACCGGACGGTTGCCTTCGTACTCTACGGTAACCTGAGTCTTGCCATCTGGTCTCAAGTATGGAAGTACGCCTACACGCCGTACCTGTGCAAGCCGTTGTGCAAGCCGGTGGGCTATCCATATGGGCATAGGCATCAAATCTGGGGTATCTTCACAGGCATAGCCAAACATCATCCCCTGGTCACCTGCACCCTGTACATCCAGTGGATCTGATCCTGAGGTCAACCCCTGCCTTATCTCGTAAGCGTTCGATACCCCCTGGCCTATATCGGGCGATTGCTCGTCAATGGCCACTATTACACCACATGATCTACCGTTGAACCCGTAGGCATCGTTATCGTAACCGATGTTGGCGATTGTCTGGCGCGCTATGGAGGACACGTCTACGTAGCAATTTGTAGATATCTCACCTGCAATTACTACCAGACCTGTGGTTAACAGCGTTTCGCAGGCTACTCTTCCGCTTGTATCGGATTCCAGCACCTTATCGAGTACTGCATCCGATATCTGATCTGCAATCTTATCTGGGTGTCCTTCTGTCACTGATTCGGAGGTGAACCTCCACCGAGTCTCGCTCATGTTTATCTCCTTCATTCTACATATTCATAAAATTACGCATACCAACAGCCCAATTATGCCCAGTTCAGCCTACCTACGGCTGTTTTGCCCTTACTGTCTGTTATCTGTCCGTGTCTTTCAGGCGTTCTAGTGCCGTATCCATGATAACACTGGCTACTGCATCTTTTGATGATAACGGTACCTTGAGTCTAGCTCCATTTGAACCCAAGATGACTACTTCATTGTTTGGCGAATCAAAGCCTGCCTGCGGTAGCGTGATGTCATTCAGTACAATTATATCTACCCCCTTGGCTACCAGTTTGTTTCGTGCACTCTCTTCATCCAGGCCGATCTCAGCGGCAAACCCGACTATTACTTGATCCGGAGTACGCTCTTTGGCCAATCGGGCAAGGATATCTGATGTAGGTTCAAGTTGTAGCTGGAGGGTACCGCCGGAACGGTGCAACTTCGTATTTGATTGAGCAATTGGCCGAAAATCAGCTACTGCGGCGGCCATTACTATTATGTCTGCAGTGGCCGAGTATTTGAGAGTTTCCCTCTCCATCTCTGCTGCAGTATCGACAAATACGCGCTGGACATCAGGAGGGGCAACTCCATCTACAGTAGTAACCATCGTTACCTCCGCTCCCCTCAAATATGCATTGGTAGCAACCGCGTATCCCTGCCTGCCTGATGATCTATTTGTAATCACTCTCACAGCATCTATGGGTTCTCTGGTTCCCCCTGCTGTGACCAATACTTTGTAGCCGACCAGATCCCTTGCAACATCGTGACTACCACCTTCAATCGCCCCAGCCAACGACTCTATGTGCTCTACAATGGCATCTACTGTAGCCAGCCGACCTACACCGCTATCGCCTCCCGCCAATCTCCCTTCATCGGGAGGTATCACGTGTATACCACGTGATTGCAATACCTTCACATTCTGTACTACTGCCGCATTCTCCCACATCTCTGTGTGCATGGCTGCACAGACGATAATAGGCGCCTTTGAAGCCAGTACGGTCGTAGAGAGGAGATCGTCTGCAATGCCGCAGGCGAGCTTGGCAATAAAGTTTGCGGTAGCGGGTACTATCGCTATCACATCAGCTCGCCGGGCCAGCCTAGTATGGGGTATCGGATCTGGAGATCCAAATAACGATGATTGAACGGGCTCTGAGCAGAGCGCCGACAGTGTAAGAGGTGGAATGAACTGAGCAGCCTCATCGGTCATTACGGGCAGTACAACTATACCCTTGTCTATCAACCTTCTGGCTACCTCAACAGCCTTGTAGGCAGCAATTCCCCCTGTAATGCCAAGTACTACTGTAAAATCACCTTGCCTGTCAGGCAGGCAGGTCACTGTCGGAAGATACGTCGGTATCTGGGTTGGCGTTGTCGTCGTCAGCGGTTGCGACATTTTCATTTGCTCTACCGGATACGCTATCCTGTTCAGCCAGTATTTCTGATGCCTTCCTGGATATCAGCTTATCTGCAGCTATTTCCTCAAGAGCAACAGTAAGAGAGTTATCAGACAATGAGGCTACCTGGGGGGGCACCAGCCCCCTTATTGATTGGCCTAGGCTTGAATAATAGAGGTTTATCTGGCGTGCACGTTTACCCGCTATTACAGCCAGTTCAAACCTGGAACCAATCGTTTCTACCAGCGACTCAATCGGTGGCTCCACTAATGATGGGCTGGGTTTAATCATTTTCATCCTCCTATCCAGATGATACTAAATTTCGATTCATATACGGTTTCATACATCGCTGCAATTCACTGTTGTCCGGATCGTGATACTCTCCGGTCATTAATAATAGCACTTATTTCGCCCACTACCCTATCCAGGGAGTCATTTGTCACAGTTGCATCCGCGATCTCTTTAGCAGATTCGATCTCCTTAGCAGCCTCCTTCATGCGCAGTTCAATATGTTCCTCACTGTCTCCTCGCCCTTCAAGTCTTCTGCGTTGCTCATCTTTGGAGGGAGCCAATAACAGGACCACCAACGAGTCGGGGAACCTCTCTCTCACCTGCATAGCACCCTGAACGTCTATCTCAAGCAGTATGTCATTGTCAGTAGGGAGGCTGTCCGGCCACGGTGTACCATATAGGTTGCCCAAGAACTCTGCCCATTCCATAAACCCGCCTTTATCTGCCATTGACATGAACTCACTTTTGTCCACGAAATAGTAGGCATCCTCCGGCTCGCCGTCTCTATGTGGTCGTGTAGTCCAAGACCTGCTGAGCCACAGTGATGGGTCATCCTCGACCAGTAGACGCGCTACCGTTCCCTTGCCCACTCCCCCAGGGCCACACAACACTATTATAAGACTCTTGCTGTCTCCAACACTACTGATACCGATTGCATCTCTGGAACGGGACACGCAATGAACTGACAGTTATTTGGATCGATGGCTATTTAGCTATACGATCCAGCAACGCTTCACGCTGGTTTGCACCCAGACCCTGAAGGCGGCGAGCTTCACTGATACCCACCTCTTCCATTATCCTCCGGGCTTTCACCTTACCGAGTCCAGGCAACGACTCCAGCACAGCCAGTACTTTCATCTTACCTACGACTTCGTCACTACCGGCCTTCTTTAGTAATTCCGATAGGGTGACCCTGCCCATCTTGAGCTTGCCCTTGAGCTCTGCTCTCTCTCTTCTAACCTTGGCTGCTTTAGCCAAGGCTGCTTGTCTCTGTTCTGCTGTCAAAGTAGGTGGTTTTGGCATAACGTTATTATAGCATGAAACGATGCCCGTGCCAGTTTTTTGTAAAAAATATTTTAGAAGGCTCAGAATCCGCTAAAGTCAGGATCCACTAAAGTGAGTATCACGTTTTTCTATGAATGCAGCTATAGCTTCAACCAAATCATTTGAGGCCAGAAAACCGGCGTTCCAGGTAGCTACATAGTCCAAACCCTCGGCAATCTGGGCGGTTTCATGCCTGGACATGACGGCTTTCGCCCCCTGCACCGCCAATGGCGAATTTGCTGCAATTTTATCAGCCAACTCCCTGGCGGCCGATAGTGTATCCTCCCTGTCCGGATATACGTCATTTACCAGCCCGATCTCTTTTGCCCGGGAAGCTACTATGTCCTCGGCGGTAAACGCCATCTCAGCAAGATGACCCTTACTTATGATGTAGGGTAGGCGCTGAAGGCTGCCAAGATCGGCTACCATGGCCATACGGGTTTCACGCAACGATATAACACTATTTTCGCTGGCAAGACGAATGTCACATGCGCAAGCCAAGTCGAGCCCTCCCCCTATGCAGTATCCATGTATAACTGCTATCACCGGCTTGGGGCATTGTGCAACGCTGGTAATTGAAGCCTGTAGGCGCAGTACCGTTTTTCTGGTAGCTACAGCACGTCCCGCCATAGAAGTAGTGCCGCTTGGCGCGCTACTCATAAGCCCGCCTGATGCAGCAGCCTTCAAGTCCAGACCTACACTAAAGTGTTCGCCTCTGGCAGCAATGACCACGACTCTGACTTCCTCATCTGAAGAGAGTCTCTCCATAGCAAGCGGCAACTCCTCGAAAAATTGAGGAGCCATAGCATTTCTTGCCTCCGGTCTGTTCAGCCACAAAATTGCAGTATGCTCATCTCTCTCTATCTCAAGTACAGATAATTGATTGCCAGCAGTTACGTCCATACCGAATATCCTAACCCAACCGAGCGGTCATCCTGCGAAGTGACATTGAAGAGCAGGGAAATGTATCATTATTTATATGGGTACAGCCGAACCAGACAGATCAACCGATCAATCAGCCGGGAATGCACTTCCAGCCGGATATCCGATCGAATTTGATGTAGACGCTGTCCTGAAAGACGGCGGTACTATCCACGTAAGACCCATCAGACCAGATGATGTAGATGCTATGAGGGCACTGTACGACGGCCTCTCGGATACCACCATATACATGAGGTTCTTTAGCCCGCGCCGTAATCTAAGCGACAGGGAACTGGAGCGCTTCACAAATGTAGACTATACGGATAGATTTGCACTTGTAGGTATACTGGATGACGCAATTGTAGCTGTAGCTCGATACGATAGGATTATGGGTACCGGTGAGGCAGAAGCTGCGTTCCTGGTTACCGACAAGCATCAAGGTCGCGGTATAGGAACGATCATGCTGGAGTATCTGGCTGAAGCAGCGCACACAAGAGGAGTAAGCGAGTTTACAGCCGACACCTTACCGGATAACCGCAAGATGCTCTCTATGTTCAGTAGTGCCGGATTTGATAGGACTGCTACGTTCGCAGACGGCGTGGTCAGCGTCAGTTTCCCCATAGAACCAACTCAGGCATCTATGGCTGCGGCTGAAGAAAGAGACAGGATGGCAACTCGCCGGTCCATGCTGCGTATACTGCGGCCAAGCTCTATTGCGGTTATAGGCGCCAGCCGTACTCCCGGTACGATTGGGCACGAACTATTCAGAAATTTACTGGCAGCCGAATTCACAGGACCGGTGTATCCAGTTAACCCCGAAGCCATCCATGTCGGAGGTGTAAGGGCTTACCACTCCATAACAGATATCCCAGATGAAGTCGACTTGGCCGTTATCGCCGTACCTGCTCAGCTGGTAGCTGGTGTAATAGAAGATTGCGGGAAAAAGCGTATAGGTGGTCTGGTCATAATATCGGCCGGATTTGCCGAAACCGGTCAACAGGGTATTGCGGCAGAACAAGCCCTGGTACGTAGGGCTCATATACACGGCATGCGACTTGTAGGGCCAAACTGCATGGGAGTAATCAACACCTCCCCGGACATATCCATGAATGCCACTTTTGCACCTGATCAGCCGGTCAGGGGCAGGGTGGGCTTCTCGTCACAATCAGGGGGATTGGGCATAGCAATTCTGGCGGAAGCATCTGAGCGCGGTATCGGCATATCCAGCTTTGTCTCTATGGGGAACAAAGCCGACATAAGCGGAAATGATCTGTTGGCCTATTGGGAAGATGACAAAGATACCGATGTCATACTCTTATACCTGGAGTCGTTTGGGAATCCAAGAGTATTCTCCACCTTATCCAGGCATATATCTCGCAAGAAACCGATTGTTGCCGTAAAGGCAGGACGCACATCTGCAGGTTCCAGAGGGGCCAGCTCGCATACCGCCGCAATGGCTACGCCCGATGTTGCTGTAGATGCCCTGTTTAAGCAGGCGGGAGTAATCAGGGTCGATACGCTGCAGGAACTATTTGATGTTGCCGAACTCCTGGTAAATCAGCCATTGCCAGCTGGAAAACGTGTAGCTATATTGGGTAATGCTGGCGGACCGGGGGTACTTTGCAGCGATGCATGCGAGGGTCATGGGCTGGAAGTACCCGAGCTTTCAGATAGAACTCAATCAGTATTACGCAGTTTCCTCCCCTCCGAGGCTGCAGTTGGGAATCCTGTAGATATGGTAGCTTCCGCAACCGCTGATGACTACAGAAAAGCACTTGAGGTACTTCTATCGGATGAAATGGTAGATGCTATTATCGTCATTTTTACGCCTCCACTGGTAACCCCGGCAGGTGATGTAGCAAAAGCCATTGCACAGGTAGCTTCCAGTTCCAGTAAGCCAGTATTGGCAAATTTCCTCACCGCACATGGGGCGCTGGAGGCTTTACGTGGAACTGCCCGCTCTATCCCCTGGTACCCCTATCCGGAACTTGCAGCTCAAGCACTTGCAAGTGTAGCCAATTACGCTGAATGGAGAAAGCTGCCGGAAGGTACTGTACCCAGCATTGACAACATAGATGTAAACGCTGCGTCAAGCCTGATAGAAAGAGAACTGCAAGCCATGCCCGACGGAGGATGGCTCGACATGTCCACAGCCACTGAGTTGCTTTCTTTCTACGGGATTGACGTTGCACCAACAATATCTGTGAAAAGCGCTGTAGAGGCACTGGAAGCTGCCAGTCGGTTGGGGTATCCGGTAGTACTCAAAGTAAACTCCGCGGACATAATCCATAAAAGTGATGTTGGCGGAGTAGCTGTACACTTGGAAACTCCAGACGAAGTTTCCAAGGCATACTCAAAGATGGCTGGCGCATTGGGCACCAAAATGGAGGGCGCGGTTTTGCAGAAGATGGCTGATGGGATTGAAGTAATAGTAGGGGCAGTGCAGGATCCATTGTTTGGCCCCCTGGTAATGTTTGGCACCGGAGGGGTATCGGTGGAATTGCTGAAAGACCGTTCTTTCTCCCTTTTGCCCCTGACCGACCTGGACGTACACAACCTTATACGTTCCACTCGCGGTTCACCCCTGCTGTTTGGTTACAGGGGATCTGTTCCGTGCGATATTGACAAGCTGGAAGAACTCATACATAGATTTGGTCGCATGGTATCAGATATACCCGAGTTGCTTGAAGCAGACCTAAACCCGGTTATGGTATCGGCCAATGAGGCCATTGTAGTCGATGCCAAGATTCGCATAGGATCTCCGGCCGTACGGCCAAATCCCGCAATCCGTAAGCTTAGAACTTAACCGGAATCAATCCAAGAGTAGGGTGGCCGGGACCAGCACCAGCAGTTACGTATATCGGCTGCTTGTTCGCAGGATGGTGGCAACGGCAGATGGTGGCAGGCAATGAAGCTTCACAACCACGGCTGCCTCTGCTTTCGAGTCATAGGGTCTCTAACGCATGGACGTGCAACAATTGACACATGCATATGCTAATATATTTGTATGCGTACTACAATAGAGTTTGATGATGACACTGCCAAGGCAGTGGAAGAGATAAGGCGTAAGGAGGGTAAGGGCGTTAGTGAAGCCGTAAATGAACTCATCCGACGAGGTCTGCTGCCCAGGCAGGAGGAGGTGGCGCGCTTCAAGCAGCGCACTCGTTGCCTTGGTATTGGGATAGACGTATCAAACGTGGCTGCCACTTTAGAGGATCTTGAGGGGCTCAAGGCCAGATAGATGCTCGTTGATGCAAACATCCTGCTATACGCCGTCGATCAAGAAAGCATGTTCCATGAGGCAGCGCGTGAATGGATGGAGAATGCGCTCAATGGCTCAAGGCGTGTCGGTATTCCATGGATGTCGCTCACCGCTTTTGTAAGGATATCCACCAATTCGCGAGCACTGCGTGATCCACTCTCTCCGGTAGAGGCGTGGCAGTTTGTCGATGAATGGCTTGATTCACCTACCGTATGGGTTCCTGGGCCGGGTCGTGCTCATCGGGAGATACTTGGCCGGTTGGTGCGCGATCTTGATCTGCGTGCGAACTTAGTTGCCGATGCCGTATTGGCGGCAATATGCATTGAACACGGACTCCAGATAGTCAGCGCCGATTCCGATTTTGCTCGTTTTACAGAAATTTCCTGGTTAAATCCAGTTCAGCGTTAACATCTGCTTGTGACTGAACCAGCGCTGGTCATGTCCAGACATTATAGACGCTTGACCAGGTCGTGGTATCGGCCAATGAGGCCATTGTAGTCGATGCCAAGATTCGCATAGGATCTCTGGCCGTCCGGCCAAACCCAGCAATCCGCAACTAACAAATATACGCTTGTCCAAGACAGTGCCTGCAACAAGATAAGATGTGCCTATATGAATGCACATGATCACCTTGCCAAAGATCAATCGAATAAGACAATTTCTATTCGCAAGGATTTGAGAAACATAGCCATAGTGGCGCACGTAGACCATGGAAAGACGACCCTTGTCGATGGAATGTTACGCCAGACTGGGGCATTCCGTTCGGGAGCAGTCGTAGCAGATCGAATTCTTGACTCGAATGATCTTGAGAGAGAAAAAGGTATAACCATACTGGCAAAGCATACCGCCGTACGATACAATGATGTAAAGATCACCGTTGTAGATACTCCGGGACACGCTGATTTCGGTGGCGAGGTGGAAAGGGGTCTCACTATGGTGGATGGGGTATTGCTACTGGTAGATGCTTCCGAGGGGCCGCTGCCGCAAACCAGGTTTGTTTTGCGCAAAGTACTCCAGGCGAGACTTCCCGTTATAGTGGTGATCAACAAGGTAGACCGCCCCGATGCACGCATAGCGGAGGTGGTCAATGATGTGGAAGAGCTATTCCTGGATCTTGACGCGACCGTAGACCAGATCGATTTTCCCATACTGTATGCCTGCGCACGAGACGGTTGGGCCGGCTTCGACCCGGAGACACCCACCGGCAATCTGGCTCCCCTGTTTGATGCCATTATTCAGTACATACCTCCACCGAAATTCATACCGGATCACCCTTTGCAGGCAGTCGTCACCAATCTTGATGCAAGTCCCTACGTAGGAAGGTTGGCGATTTGCCGTATACATAACGGTAACTTGAAACAAGGTCAAGAGGTTGCCTGGTGTCGCCTGGATGGCACCACAGAGCGAGCAAAGTTAACCGGCCTGTATGGTACAGAGGCACTGGATCGTGTAGAGATAGATGAGGCAGGTCCGGGTGAAATTGTAGCAGTATCAGGTGTGGGAGATATATCGATCGGAGAAACTCTATCCGATCCGGATGACCCGCGTCCGTTACCGGCTATAGCAGTAGACGAGCCCACATTATCCATGATCATAGGCATCAACACCTCCCCCCTGGCTGGTAAGGATGGCAGTAAGCTTACTGCAAGGTTGGTCAAGGGTCGTTTGGATTCCGAGACTGTAGGCAATGTATCGATCCGCGTTCTACCCACAACATTGCCTGACGTATGGGAGGTACAGGGAAGGGGTGAGCTTCAACTTGCAGTACTGGTAGAGACCATGAGGCGCGAAGGATACGAGCTGACTGTCGGGAAACCGCAGGTGGTCACCAAGGAGGTAGACGGCAAGCTTCACGAGCCAATGGAGCATCTAACTATCGACATTCCAGAAGATTATCTGGGTGTGGTAACTCAGCTTTTGGCGCTACGCAAGGGGAAGCTGCTTGAAATGGTCAATCACGGCACAGGATGGGTACGGCTTGAATACCGTATCCCGGCAAGAGGACTGGTCGGATTCCGAACTGAGTTCCTGACTGACACCAGGGGAACAGGTATCCCACATCACGTGTTCGACGGTTGGGAACCGTGGCATGGAGAGTTGCGGACAAGGAAGAACGGCTCTATGGTAGCTGATCGTCTCGGTATTGCCACAACCTATGCGTTGATGTCGTTACAGCAGAGGGGAACCCTATTTGTAGGTCCATCCGAAGAAGTATACGAAGGGATGATAGTCGGTGAGAATGCCCGCGCCGATGAAATGGACGTCAACCCCACCAAGGAAAAGAAACTGACCAATATGCGTTCATCTACCGCAGAAGAGCTGGAAAGGCTGACGCCACATCTTAAGCTCTCCCTCGAGCAGGCACTTGAATGGATAGCAGAAGACGAATACGTCGAGGTGACGCCACAAGTAATCCGGCTGCGAAAAGCCATACTAAGCCAGGCTGAGCGGGGACGAATACGCGGGCACGAGAAACGCTACAAGGGATAAGCTGTTATTTACTTGGGTTCGGTTATTGCTCCCCTGTCGGCGCCGGTAACCAGAGACGCATACTTTGCCAACACTCCCGTAGTATAACGAGGCTCAGGCAGCGTCCACTTGGCGCGGCGCCTTTCCAATTCAGCCTCATCTACAAGCAGATCAAGAGTATTGGTATTGGCATCCAGGACTATGACATCTCCATCTCGTACAAGAGCTATAGGTCCCCCATCGGTGGCCTCCGGGGCGACATGTCCCACCGAGAATCCGTACGTGCCACCAGAAAACCTACCGTCAGTGATAAGAGCGCAATCAGCTCCACGTCCTGCGCCCTTCAACGCTGCCGTTGCAGCAAGCATCTCACGCATACCCGGCCCCCCCTTGGGGCCTTCATAACGGATAACGATTACAGTACCCGGCTCTATGCTGCCGGCAAGAATGGCGTCGAGTGCTCCCTGCTCTCCGTCAAATACACGCGCCCTGCCCTCAAACCTCATCTCTCCGAGACCAGCAACCTTTACAACTGATCCTGCCGGGGCAAGCGATCCGCTCAATATGGCGATACCGCCCTTTTCATGGATAGGATCGGTGATTGGATGCACCACCTTACCGTCGGGATCGGGGAGCCTACCGGATTTTCCTGCAAGATGAGAGAGATTCTCTGCTATCGTTTTTCCGGTAACTGTTATGCAATCACCGTG
>JAJZWU010000035.1 GCA_021846515.1 Actinomycetes bacterium | reverse complement strand
CCTGGGCAACCTGGATCGTCTCTGTTCTTTCCATCACGCTCTGAAGACCAATGCAAACTGGCAACTGGTAGAAGGTACCGCCAAGAGAGACTTCGTTTCCCCAGATGACCCAAGACACCCCGGATATCATCCTGAGAAATGAGACAATCCACTGATGCATCACGGTTATTGACTTAAATGGTAGTCATAACAGCCGTACCTTAAGTACTTCGCTATTACGGTCGATAAAGTAAAATATTTGCGATAGAATACTGGGAGTAGTAATCGTGCATGGGAATGATTGAGGTGGGTTTGGAAGAAGGTACATAGTGGCAGATAGCTCACTGGATAGCATGGCCCCTCCGTCGATGATCATGGTTGTTGACGATGAAGCAGCCAATGTCATTCTCGTAGCCGAGATCCTGCGGAAACACGGCTTCGATAATGTAAAGGGCATCACCAACGCGAACCTTGTGGTCAACGAAGTTCTCGAAGCCAAACCAGATGTCATTTTGCTGGACATACATATGCCCGGGGTTGACGGTCTAACAATTCTCCGCCAGGTAAGGATCTGCACAGCGGGGCAGGCATTCCTGCCCATCATCGTGTTGACTGCTGACAATACCGCACAGCTCAGATTGGATGCACTGGGTGCAGGCGCCACCGACTTCATTACCAAACCCTTCGATGCCACGGAAGTGGCGCTTCGAGTCAGAAATTGTATCGAGCAACGAAGCCTCCACCTGCAACTCCGATCGCACAATGCCATACTGGAGGCAAGAGTGCGGGAACGTACGGCCGAGTTACAGAAGTCATACGATAAGGTGGATCTGACTCACAGGGAAGTGATGGAGATGCTGCACCTGATAAGCGAATACCGCGACGACGAAACTCACGGCCATACGCTGAGGGTGGGACACGCCGCTGCCATGCTGGCTTCCGCAGCCGGTATGGATAGGCAGTTTGTAGACCTCATCCGGCAGGCGGCTCCACTGCATGATATAGGCAAGGTAGGCATTGCAGACATCATACTGCTAAAGCCGGGTCCCCTGACAAAAGAAGAATTCGCCATCATCAAGGACCACCCCACCATGGGAGCATCGGTGCTCGAGCGGGGAAGCTCAGACATACTCAAAATGGCTCATACGATTGCACTGACCCACCACGAGCGCTGGAACGGCACCGGGTATCCAGAATGCATGGAAGCCGAACAGATACCAATTGAAGGAAGGATAGTTGCCATCGCTGACGTATTCGATGCCCTTACTCACGCCAGGCCATACAAGGCTGCATGGAGTGTGGATAGGGCAGTTGCGGAAATGCTAGACGGCCGTGGCAGCCATTTCGATCCCGCACTGGTCGATCTGTTCCTGGAAAAAATCGTGGACAAACTAAGCGATTGACCAAATGGCGAACGTGGGTCCCGTTGCCTCATCTGCTACGTAGCTCGTCTATCATATCCAGCACAGCCTGGACATCTACCGGTTTCGCCATATACCGGTAAGCACCGTCATTCAGAAGGCGTGTAACTCTCCCGGGGGTTGCGTCCGCCGATACTATGACTACGGGGATATTTGCAAGCTCGGCATCTGAGGTTACTTCTCGAAGTACCTCTTCGCCAGATATATCTTCTAAATGCAAGTCGAGTAGGATGAGGTCTGGGAGGTGTTGCCGGGCCAGCTCAATGCCCAGCCGTCCGAGAGCAGCTGAGAGCAGCCTGACAAATGGCCTCTTGGAAAGTATCTCCTCCATGAGGCGTTCATTCGCTACGTTGTCCTCTATGTACAGTACGGTAAACATCCGCTGCCGGGTTGGAGCTGTTGGAAGATCATCGCTGGCTGCGGTAATGCCAGCGGCGGCAATATCAGCGGCGGCAATATCAGCGGCGGCAATATCAGCTACTGGAATGTCAACACTGAATGTGCTTCCCCTGCCAAGCTCACTTACGACATTCAAACGTCCGCCCATCGCTTCGACAAGTCGCTTGGTCAGCGCCAAGCCAATTCCAGTACCTGGAATCTGAGCACTATCTTCCCCGATGCGCGTAAATGGAATAAATATGGCATCAATTGCATCCTCTGGGATGCCCCTTCCTGTATCGGATACAGATATTCTCATGGTAGCTTTGTAATTGCGCTGCCTGGGTTCAAGGTAGACGGTGACGGAGCCTCCCCTTGTATTGTATTTTATTGCATTGTCAAGCAGGTTCAGCAGTACTTGGGTCATTCGCTGGCTGTCGGCCATTACCATTTCCGTTCGATCGGTACCACCGTGCTCGAATGCCAAAAAGACATTCCTGGAAAACGCCAACGGAGAGATGATATCAAGAACTTCCTGGATAAGAGGGACAATCATCACCGGCTCAATAGATAAACTAAACCTTCCTGCTTCTACGCGCGCCAGATCCAGGACCTCATTGATAAGAGAAAGCAGGTGCTTGCCGCCTTTCTCTATCTGGTTGGCATAATTGCGAATCGAATCAGATATATCCTCCATCTCTATCAGCTGGCTGAATCCCAGGATGGAATTGAGCGGGGTACGCAGTTCATGGCTCATTCTGGAGAGGAACTCGGATTTTGCCTGATTTGCCCGATCAGCCGATAATTTGGCCTGCCTCAACTCATCCTCTGCTGCGACTTGATCGGTGATGTCGCGGCTGGCGGTCACGGTACCGATTACCTTACCTTCCCGGTCGGTAAGCGACCTGCAACGAACCTCAAACGTCCGAAGTTCCCCTGCCGGATGCCGTATCCCTACTCTTATTGGAGACGGAACCTCGTTTGGTGATGCAATTGCTGCTGCCTGCAATGCTATAGATGCCGGTCGATCTTCCGGCAGTACATGCATAAAATTGTCCAGAAGGCTTATCACCTGATCCTCATCGACACCCAGTGCGTTACTGAGCTCAGGACTTACTCTCATTACGTTTCCGCTGATATCTCGGACAATGACGGTATCCGGCACAGCTTCAAATATGGAACTTATCAACAGCTCGCGGTCAGATATTTCATCCCTCTGGGCTACAAGCTCATTTTCCCTGCGGCGTAGCTCTTGCGACGCCACGGCCATGCCTGATGCAACCTGCCCAATCTCATCTGATCCTGTTGGCAGATCATTCAATGGTTCTCCCCTGCAGAGGCTTTCCGCTCCCAGTTGGATCATCTTCAGCCTGCGCGTCACTCCGAGCGATATGAACATCATAACGGCCATCCCGCCCACAGTAGCAATCAGCAGAGCAAGCAGGGAAAGCATATTCCCCTCATCACGGCGATCGGCCAGCAGTATGGAGTCACTATTCATAATCGTTCTCTCGGTGTCTACAAGGGACTTGGCTGCGGTCTCTGTTGCGGCAATCCCTGTAAACAGTGCAACCAGTTGTGTTCGTAAGGCCGAAGATAAAGCCAGAGAAGATACTCCTACTGCCCTGCCGGATCCGCCGGTGGATGCCGGCAAACCAACCGGGGAAGTATCGCCCGTAATAGCAGCCAGGGTGGCGAGCACAGACAGTGACTGGCGTGATACAGAGTAGGCTTGAGCCGATAATCTGCGATTGCCCGAAGTGACTCTCTGTAAAGACTTCACATCGGCACGGATATTGCTGCGTGTAGAATTGACGACAGCCAACGACTGCGCTACCTGCGGGCCGCCGGAAGTACCAGCAACAAGAGGTTCGGCCAGCCTGACCATGACCACTCCCAGATCGGATTCTATATCGTGCGCGATGTTCTCTGAGCGTATCGAATTATCGTATACAGATTGTGCTTCTGCAATCGATGGCCTGACTACAAGACCGGTAACAGCAACATAGGTCGCAAATATGGCCAGCGGAATGCTGACAACTAAAATGGCCTTTCGTTTTATGCTCATACCATGTATCATGGCTCCTCGCCGCTAACGATCTCCAATGCTGTTGCTTTCAGACATCCCTACGGAGCGTAAGCAATGTTCCTACAACAAGTACCACGATTGTATAGCCCGTCAGAATGGCCAGCTCGATCCAGGGCACAACCAGTACGACAGCCACCAGTGTCCCAATAGTCCCAACTGCCCTGGGTACAACCATCCCGATCCCCAGAGCAAGAAGAGCAAAGAGTATAAGCCCCACAATGCACTCCGCCAGCACACTTATCACACCAGGC
This sequence comes from Actinomycetes bacterium, assembly GCA_021846515.1. Lineage (GTDB taxonomy): Bacteria > Actinomycetota > Acidimicrobiia > Acidimicrobiales > JAMCPL01 > JAMCPL01. The sequence continues at coordinate 17,362 of JAJZWU010000035.1, read as the reverse complement.
GTAGAAAACGACGCACTGCAGTTGGAACCGATCAAAGCTTGGCCTGCCACAAACGATACGACCAGCATTATCTCACCCGTCACAAAATGAGCGGCGAGCCCCCTGAACAGGTCTCGCACCCATTTAATCCCCTCGGGATCCAGCCCGTTCATCGACTCATCAAAGAGCAGGACAGAAGGGTTGCCGAGCAACGCCGCTGCAATACCGAGGTGTTGTACCATCCCCAACGAGAAGCCCTTTACCCGCTTCCGCCCGACTTCCGAAAGGCCTACCATCTCCAGCATCTCCGCGGCACGCGAGCGAGAAAGGCCATTGGCATAGGCAAGGGCGAGAAGGTGGTTAAACGCTGTGCGTCCTCCCTCCATAGAACGTGCCTCCAAGTGGGCTCCGACCTCTGACAGCGGGTAACGGCTGTCACTAAAACGCTGGCCGTTCACCGTTATATCGCCTGCATCCAATCGATGAAGACCCATAATCAGCCGCATAGTCGTTGACTTGCCGACGCCGTTTGGACCTAGAAACCCCGTCACCCTGAACGACAGATTATCGACCGCCATCATCCTGCCGTAATGCTTCGATACCTCATGTAACTCAATCACTGCAACAAACCTGCCGGCCACACCATTTTAATCTTCCTCGGCACCGGCAATTCCGGTTACCCTGGGAGGCCGGCGACGCGGCCTGGAAGCGGCAACCCTTGCAGCGGCCTTTGCCTTGACTCTGGGCATAAACACAACCACATATACAGTAGAAAGCACAGCAAGGACGGCAACCACCAAGAATGGCAGCAACGACAGATGTGAGGGGTGGCGTGGGTCGGAGAATGCACCAATTACCGTTAAAATCCCGAAGACCACCATGGCAAAGACGCCAAGGGAACGTCCGAATTTGAGAGTAAACGGCCTCACACGATCAGACTCCCTGCTTCTCAGCCTGACAACACAGTAACCCGCTACCGCGTAGATCCCCGCCTCCAAAACAGAACCGACCGCGACCAGTAGGAGCCATTGCCTGGTAGCAAATACAGCTGCTGCTATGACGCCAGAACTTATCCCAAGCGCAAGCACAGCAACCCAGGGAACAGCTTTTACGTTTAGCCTGGCAAACACCCGCGGCAAGATGCCCTCACGCGCCGCAGCATAGATAAACCTGGAAGCTACCAAGAAGCCACCATTGAAGGTATTCATGGCGGCTACCATAGTTGCGCCAAGCATCCAGATCATACCCACTTCACCAAGAGCGGCCTTCCCCAGCAAGAGTTGTGGATAGGCGCTGCCGTGCATGGCGGTACGGGAAACAGCATGAGCCAGCGCCACCGAGAACACTCCAGCTACCACGAATAAGATGGCCGGTGCAATAAACAATGCCCTGGTAATGACAGCAGGCTTATGAACCTCTTCGGCAGCTGTGGTCACCCATTCAAACGCAGCATAGAGAAATACCGCAAATATAAGAGCCTGCACCCCGTGAAATATGCCCTTGTGGAACAAGCCCAACGGATAGCTATAGCTGCCATGGGTAGTAGCTATAGCCACTATCGATATGACAAAAGTAGATACTAGCACGATAGAGGTTACGATGGTCTGCACCGTACCTGCCATCCGCACTCCAAGCAGGTTACCGCCGACAGCCAGCGCCAGAAGCAGAACAATCCAGGCATAAGCAGCTACTGAAGGACCTCCGAGCACATGCTGGATGGCCGAACCGATGAGAAAGGCATCAGCCGCTATAACCAGCACTACGCTGGTAAGGTATGTAAAGGTGGTTATCATAGCCTTGCGCTCACCCATTGCGCTGGTCATGTACAACCTAATACCGGCTGCGGTCGGGTAAAGTCCGTTGAGCTCAGAAAATAGTCCTGATACGATTAGAACAAGGAATCCAGCTATCAATACCGCTAACCAGGCGCTTACGCCCACAGTATAAGCCAGTATCGAGACGACAGCTATATAGTCGATGACAGCGAAAGCCAGCCCAGTACTGGTCATGGTGGCCCCGGTCAGGCTGAGCGACCGTCTCAGATGAGCACTGTTCCCAGAATCGGTCAGCTCAGCCATGTCAGCCTGCCCATGTCAGTCCGGCCATATTACATACGATATAGCATCAAGTCGCATAACATCTTCTTGCGACCCTTTAACTTTTATCTCACCCCTCAAATACTTCTGAACAGGGTTAAGGTCTCCCCAAAACATATCGCAGAACGTTTCGGAATTAGTCGTCACAATAATATCGGGTGTACCAACGTGTCCCTCCCGGTAACTGACGATCTCTCCATGATCTACGTCCATAGTGAATTTAACTCCATTGTCTTCGCAGTTAAAATGAAGTATTTTCGACCAATCCCTTTGCATCTTGCGCAAACGCTCGTTTGAGTTGCATGTCATCTGATAGTCCCTGAGAGCTTCATCCAGCTCTCCCCAATCGGCCAATTCCTACCTCCTAAACCATATTGCCGCCATGCCAACTATCTTTGAGGCCTACGGCGTACTCTCCCGCCATCCTCTACAGCCGGACCCTTACCAGAAAGCATATCGCCAATTGCACCGGACAACGCCTCTATCAGAAAATCAATCTCTGCAGGCTCTATAACCAAAGCGGGCATTATTCTCATCACAGACGGTTCATTACCGGAATATATAGCAAGCACCCCGTGATTGGACAGACTGTAAGAGAGCCTCGGCCCCATAGAGTCGTCCGCAAGCTTAAGGCCGGCCATCATACCCCTGCCTCGGACCTCCAATATGGCTTCGGGATACTCACCCTGCAACCTCGAAAGTCCAGAGTGTAGCATGATGCCCATATCGGCAGCATGTTCGACCAATCCGGTGCTCTCGATGATCTCTATAACCTTGAGCGCTACTACACATGCAAGATCCGAGCCCCCAAAAGTGGACAGATGTATGAAGGGATTCGGTATCAGGAACTCTCTTAGCTCCTCCGTAAAGATGGTTGCCGAAATTGAAACCATAGAGCCACCAAGAGACTTGGCGACAGTCATGATATCGGGTACTACTCCCTCATGCTCACAGGCAAACCATGTACCCGTCCTGCCAAATCCAGTCTGTATCTCATCAAGCACCAGCAAAGCTCCACTATCCGTACAGAGATCCCTCAGCCCACGCAAATAACCATCGGGCGGCACCCTAATCCCTCCCTCACCCTGTATTGGTTCGACAAGCACAGCCGCCGTATTGGAATCTATTACGCCGGCCATTGCGTCCAGGTCACCATAATCTACCTTGACAAATTCCGGCATGAGTGGCTCAAACGGCAACCTGTAAGCATCTCTCCCCGCGGCAGACAGGGCAAAGCCGGTATGACCATGATAACCGTTAACGGTATGCACTACACGTGGCCTTCTCGTGGCGCCCCGAGCAAGTTTGAGTGCAAAATCTACCGCTTCACCGCCCCCTGTGCCAAACATTACACACGATAGATTGCCGGGCGATATTTCAGCAAGCTTTGCGGCCAGTTCTGCCTTCTCCCTGGAACATAAGAGAAAGTTGCCATGGTCGAGCCTATCCACTGCTTCATGCATGGCACTGACGATCTCCGAGTTTCTCCTGCCGACGTTGAAAGAGCCGGCCGAAGTAAAGCAATCCAGCAACCTACGCCCGTCTGCATCGTATACCCATACACCCTCTCGGCGGGACTCTATGATATCCAGCCCTGCAGCCTTGAGGACACGCACCTTTTGTGGGTTGATATGGGTGGCATACTGATCCAAAGCCAGTTGCTTGGCTAACTCCACTTGCCCACCTCCACTTGCTTAGTTTGCCTGCTTAACTCCACTTGCCCAACCTTAGTTGCCTACCCCATATCATATAACAATTATACTTGATTACCGGACAGCCGTCCAGAATCAATCGACGTTTCACTAAACCAAGCAAACTTCACTTGAAGCCTGTATCATAATATTTATGTGCGATACGCTTTGTCTTATTACCGAGCACGGTACCTTCTTCGCAAAGAACTCGGACCGGCCAGTCGGAGAGGCGCAGACTCTTTTCATCGAAGAGGAACGCCCGCCAAATCACATTCTTCCCGCTCAATATATAAGCATAGAGGACACCGGATCACTGCCATGCCTCCTATCCAGACCTACGTGGCTATGGGGTGCAGAACACGGGATTAACTCCAAACATGTAGCTGTAGGCAATGAAAAAATATATACAATAGACGACCCATACGTAGTACCGTCGGCACTGATAGGGATGGACTTGGTGAGGCTGGCACTGGAAAGAGCATCGTGCAGCAAAGAGGCGTTGCGGGAAATAGAATGGCTCCTCTCTGCATATGGGCAGGGAGGTGTAGCAGACCGGCAGGCCATGGAGCCGTACTGGTCGTCGTTCCTGATAGCCGATCCCTACGAAGCTTGGATCGTAGAGACATCTGCAAAGACATGGGCGGCAAAATGTATAGATCTTCAGGAGACATCCACGGCAACCGCCTGTATATCCAATAGGGTAACTCTCTCTGCAGACTGGGATATTTCCTCAAGTAATGTACCGGTAGGAAGCGACTTTGATGAATGGCGCAACAAGGAGGCACCCACTGCCCATGCGGACATACGCCTGGAATCTAGCCGCAAGTTTCTGGAATCGATAAGTGGTGAAGCAAGCAATACCCGATATACTGGCAATATTGAAGCCATAAAAGGAACTGCCTCTTTGTTCGCTGCCCATTTACGCGATCACGGAACCGGTCCTTGGGGAAACCCGCTCAGCTCAGCAACGCAGGCGGTTCCTCCACCGGAATACTCTCTTCCTGATGGAACTGGAGTTAGCATATGTATGCATATTCGCGGCTACCAGGCTACTGCTGCGTCCATGATAGCCTTCCTGCCCGCCGAAAAAGCTTCCCCTTCTTTATGTTGGGTGGCTCTGGGTAGCCCATGCTGCTCTGTATTCGTTCCAGTATTGCCACCCGATGCACTGCTGGACAAGCCTCTGCATATACCGGCAATACTTGAACAGGAAAAAATCTGGAAACGCTTTGACAGTCTCAGGCAACGGGTAGAGGACGACCCACCGGCAATCACGAGCATAAGAAAGGTGCTTGGCCCGCTCGAGAATGCTCTCTGGGGTCAAGCTCCTCAGTTTGGCTATGCTGCCGATACATGGAGTTCGTTCTATGAATATGCCTCATCGCACATACAAAATGCCCTCACGGAGTTGGGTGTATAACTCCGGCAGCTTCTGCAACGCTTCCCATGTCATCACTCCCGATCACTGCCCACAGCACACCAGCTTCAACGAGCTCCAAAAGCGCTCTGGCGGGGCTAATCTGGGCACCGGCTGCCAATTTCTCCAACGAACCTGCCCAAGTAAGCGGTATGCCGGTAGATGCTGCATCATGAATAGTTGTCAGATCTGCCTGCCATAAATTGACAGCAGCCCCGGCTGCCCTGGCCGCAGCAATATTATTGGATAGGGACTTGAGCGAACTGCCCGCTCCTACCCATACCTCGATGCCCTCACTGACCAACAGTCTTGCAGACCTTACAACCAGCATACGCCTCTCATGGGCATCCAAATGGCTTATTCCGTATGCATGATCCTCTGGCTGACTTCTTGAATCGCCAGTACCTATACCGGCTATTACTCTACCGAAAGCAACCATATTGATGGCTTCGAATGAACGTACCATCATGTCACCATAAAGACTCACTCGCGCCACGAGAGTGCCGATAGATATTCTGGATGTAGATGCCGCCATCGCACTCAACACCGGGAAACACGACAGCGCAGGCATACCTGGGTGGCCGATAGGCCATAGATGATCGTAACAAAATACTCCGTCCAGACCAGCATCCTCGGCTTCCCTGACCTTAGCCAGCACATCGTCAAATGAATCCTGAAAGGTATTGAGAAGCAGGCCGACCTTCACTGGCCCGCTTGCGAGCTTACATGCTGTATAGCATTTATAGCCGCACCCACAGCACCAGCGTTCTCACCCAACTCCGCAACTACCAGCTTGGGTACCTGCTCGGTGCTATATTCTTTCAGCATCCCCGGTAGTATTTCCCTGACTGGCTGAAGCAGCCTGTCGCCCACACCCACACCAAAACCACCTCCAATAACAATTATTCCCGGATCGAATGCCAGAATTAAATTTGCAAGTCCCAGTGCCAGCCAACCTGCCATATCCTCAATAGATACTCGCCGATTTGCTGTACCTGATACGTAATGCTCCAAGCATCCCTTCCTCCCGCACTTGCATCTATAGCCGCCGGGCATAACGACCATGTGCCCGAACTCACCGGCATATCCATGCGCCCCCCTCACCAGCCTCCCACCCAACATCAGTGCACCTCCACTCCCCGGCCCAAGAGTAAGCAGCATTACATCCTCATATCCTCGTGCCGCCCCAAGCGCCACCTCTCCTATAAGGGCGCAATTGGCATCGTTCTCTACATAAATTGGCGTATCGGATGCGAAGACGCGTGTATCGAGGGTCCCCCGAAGACCAGAAACAACGTTTATCCCCACCATCTCCTTCAAATTGGCAGAAAACGTCAAATTCCCATCCTTGGTGAGCGTACCAGGTATTCCCAACCCGAGACAGGGAACATTCTTCCGCCCCAAGCCCAGCTTTTCGTAGGCTTCAATTGCCAAAGCACCGGCGACACTTGCCATAGTTTGCATGACATCTTCGCCGTCCAACTCTGGTTGCAACGGTTCTTTACGGCTACAGATTAGATCGCCGTTCGGGGCAACTGCGGCGCCAAGTATCTTGGTGCCGCCTACATCAAGCCCTACTGCAGCCAATGCACTACTTACGGGATGGGCCACTGGACAGTAACTCTACCCGGGCTTTCAAATCCTCCAAAGCACTATGGACTATACGACTCTGGGCACGGCGCTTGACAAACCCTGGCAGCGGGACCTTTAACTCCACCTCCAGGGTATAGGTCACCTCAGTTAATGAATCGTTCAACGCTTCAAACTCATAAGAGCCGTCCAGTTTAGTAGTCAAATCCCCTTCAGTTAGATGCCAAGCGACCACAGATGGCGCATTGGAATAATCGTACTCAAGTACGTAGCTTGTAGAACGGCCAAAAGCGGCGGCTCTAAAGGACACCTCCTTGGGGCGACTTTGATCATCCACTGACCGGACAATGACTTCCTTCAGGTCACTAACCCAATCCGGGTAGTGCTCAAAATCAGCCACCACCTCGTAGCACCTATCTATTGAGGCGCCTACCTGTACGCTAGCCGTAGATACATCTGGCAATATCCAACTCCTTTAATCTCAGACCTGCACTATCCTGTAGAATATCATTAGCTACACTGTTTTGCAGGTTATTTTATTAAGTGCTTCTGCAAGCGCAACTGCCAGTGCCGGATAGTTAAATGACTCTTCCGCTCTAATCCTGGATTGTTCTCCCATATTGAGAGCCAATTGTTCGTCTGTAAGCAACCTCCTCAATGCCCTTGCCACACTGCCTACATCCTTGGGTCTATCAACAACAAATCCAGTGACATGATTCTCTACTGCCTCATTAGATCCACCACTTTTACCCGCCACTTGAGGAATGCCGCAAGCAGCAGCCTCCAAGAATACAATACCAAATCCCTCCTGTTCCATCCTCATCCAACGATCCCTGCAAATCATAGCAAATACATCTGCCATGCCATAGAGATCAGGCAGCAATTCATCTGGAACTCCGCCAAGAAAGGTAACCTTGGCATCTCCAGATCTGGCAATTCTTTCCAACCTACCCCTGTCTCTGCCTTGACCTGCTATAACCACCCTAAGCCTCGGGAAATTCAATTCCGCCACCGCCCTGATCAAGACATCCATGCCCTTGCGAGGCACCAACCTTGACACCGACAAAACAATCTCTTCGTCATCGCCAATACCAAATTTTTTCCTTGCCTGGGACTTCATCTCAGCTGTCAGTGGCTGGAATCTGGTAGTATCTACACCGGGAGGAATCTGATGAAGCGGCACCCCCTTCGATAGCCTGGATATGATCTCCGCAGGATACTCTCCGGCACATATTACTCCCTCTGATCTTTTCAATATATACTTCATAGCGTTAGCCGCTACAGGCAATCCAGCTGGAACGGTCACTTCGGCGCCGTGTGCCACAAGAGCATATTTGACCTTGAGCATTCTGCCCAACAACCCAAGTGGCAGAATGGGATCTACGATAACCATATTTGCTCCGTAATGAACAGCCAGTCTATTTACCTCGCGGGCCAGAGCAACTGAGGGGGTAAGTACTTTGGCAGGATAGCGATGAATGCGAATCCCTCTGGCTGCCTGCTCCTCATCAAATTTGGCTGCTCCGTCATGGGATGATGCAGTCAGTACTACAAAACTATTTGGGTCCAAACGTGACCACAGCTCCCATAAATATGACTGAATACCACCAATCTTCGGTGGAAAGTCATTGGTTACCAATATATGCATGAACTGTTACAGCAGTTCGGAGTTGATTATGGTTGGCCGTAGCCTATTGGATTGCCGGCCCATGTCAGTGAAGTAACCAAAATGCCATACTGCTGATCAGCAGCTTGTACCACCTGACCGTTGCCAATATACAACGCTTCGTGACCTGGCTGCGAACTCTCGTATGGAGAATAATAAAATACGATATCTCCCGGTTGGGGAGACGAAACTGGAGTAACGTCATTATACTGGGCAACACTGTAATGAGGCAACGACACTCCAGCTACCCCCCACGCATACATCACCAGTCCAGAGCAGTCAAACCCCACAGATGGACTGGCACCACCCCACACATATGGCTTGCCAACCTGCGCCAAAGCTGTCTGCACAGCAATTGCAGCTTCTTGTGCGAAGTTACCAGATGGTGCCGGCGTACCACCACCACCTCCTCCTCCTCCGCCCGGAGAGGGAGAGGGTGTCTGAGCTGCCTGCTGGGCTGCAGCCGCCTGGGCTGCACGTTGGGCTGCCAACTGAGCTGCCGCTTGGGCTGCGGCTGCGGCTTGGGCTGCCAACTGCTGTTGGCGAATAGCTTCAAGCTGTGTCAGGTTCCCCCGCAGACTATTCAACTCAACCATAGCGGTATTGGCTGCAGTTTGAGCTTGAATCTTATCTTTATTTATCGAAACCAGCGCGGCACTGGCAGAGTTGCGCTCGCCTACAAGTACCTGCTCCATTCGTGAAATGCTGTGCTCTTGGCGAACATAGCTATCTATATCGTTCGAAAGCTGACTACTGGCCACATGCGATATCTCTGACTGAATCATATATGTATTGGGATTGGAGCCAAACAGCGTGCTAAACGAGGATAGTGAGGTGTCCTGATTTATATAGGCATTTACGGCAGCCCTACGTAGATCGGCGAGGGTCTTTGCCTGGTTGTTCTGGGCAACCACCAGGTTGGACTCCTCCACCTTGAGCTTTGCGACTATACCCTGATATATATACTGTTCCTGGTCATACTGACCGGAATACTTGTGCAGCAACCCTTCCTCGGCCAAATACTGAGTGTCCACATTTGATATTGCCGCTTTATCGCCCGAGATGGTAGCTGCATATGCACTTTTGACTGAACCAACGGACACTGCCGCAGTAGCAGAGCCAATAGCTCCCACCACCGCCAGCAGCACAGCCAATGCGCCTATTGCCGCCCTTCGCTGCCATGAAATACCCTTTGGGGGCACTGTTACGTCAACATTCATGATTTTGTAACATTAGCATACCCGGATACCAAAAAGCAAGTGTTTGGGTAAATGTTACTCGGCTTCTAGGACATTTGAGCAGCTAATAGCTATATTTTTAGTTTGAAGCCCTTTTCTCTATGATCTCCAAGTGCTCGTCAGATACTACTGCCGCTATCCTGACGTACCCCTTTCCGCTGGCGCCATAGAACTCCCCGGGACTTACCACTATCCCAAGCCTCCCTGCCAACCACTCAGTCATATCCCAGCAGTCTCCAATATGGGACGGTGCCCTCACCCACAAGTAAAAACTACCCTGTGGCAGGGTAGTTTTTACGTTCAACGCGCCAAGAATACGCACCAGACGAACCAGCCGTGAATAATAAATCTCTCGCTGACGCTGAACATGACCGTCGTCTGCCAAAGCGGCAATAGCGGCCGACTGGATGGGACTTGGTACCATCAATCCTGCATGTTTGCGCAATTCAACCAAAAATGCAACCACCGATGGATCCCCGGCATAGAATCCAGCTCTGGCCCCTGCAAAGTTGGAGCGCTTGGACAATGAGTGCACTGCCAGGACGCCGTCTGAACCGTCCAGTATCGTATGTGGCCACCCCTCGTCATCCCATATGTAATCCGCATAACACTCGTCTGAAACCACCAAAATGCCATGTTCGCGTCCCCAATCAGCATAGACAGGGAGCTCGGAGAGTAGCCCAGTGGGATTTGAGGGGCTGTTTGCCCACAACAAGAGTGCCCGATCACGATCCTCTGGCGCAATATACTCAAGTGCAGCACGACCTCCCGCAGGAACTCCAACTGCCCTAAGGCCTGCCAGCCGCGCACCCATAGAATAGGTAGGGTACGACAACTCGGGGAATAAAACGGTATCTCTTTTTCCTCCTTCTCCCCTGGATTCCTGTAGCAGCTTCAAATATCCAGGCAGGGAAGCCACAAACTCCTTCGTCCCTACACATGCCCCAACGTCGCCCGCATCTATCGAGACTCCAAAACGCCTCGTTATCCACGAAGCACATGCCTCCCTGTATGTCAAAGTTCCCGCAGAAGGAGGGTAGGAACGGACACCCTCCGGCATAGCCAAAGCCCGCATAGCCGACTCAGGGGGAGGATCTATGGGAGACCCTACAGACAGATCTATCGCCCCACCTGCATGCTTGGATGCAATCTCGCGGATCCCATTGAGGCGATCATACGGGTATGGCTCCAGATTAAATGGCATGAACGCTCATCTTCTCTATGGCCGCCACCAGCCGATCCAAGCCTTCACCTGTTTGTGCAGAGACAGGTATCGCGTTATCGTATCTCAGGGACAATGATTCCGCGCGATCGGCGTTGATGTCCATCTTATTTATTGCCATGATCTCCGGAACATCAGCTGCACCAATCTCCCCAAGCTCCTTTCTCACAACAAGCACTCTATCGGATATATCGTCGCATGACCCATCTACTACATGTATTAATAAATCTGCTTCAGTAGCAATTTCCAATGTAGAGCTGAAAGCCTCTACCAGTTGATGTGGCAGCTTACGAACAAATCCAACCGTATCAGATAGAAGAACTGTACGGCCATCTGGCAGTTCGAGTTTTCTGGTACGCGGATCCAGTGTGGAAAAAAGCCTGTCTTCTACAACGGTACCTGCCCCAGTCAGGCAATTCATAAGAGACGATTTCCCGGAATTGGTGTAGCCTACCAGGGTAACCATACATTGGCTCGATCGGTGCCTTAGCCTGCGTTGGTTGTGACGGGTGTTGTTCAGCTTTTGCAGTTCCCTGTCCAGCTTGTTCATCTTGGCAAGCAACCGCCTTCTATCCACCTCAAGGCGAGTCTCCCCAGGCCCTCGTGTGCCGATTCCACCTGCCTGCTGAGACAGGCTGACTCCCTTGCCGCGTAATCGTGGCAACCGGTAGCGCAGTTGAGCAAGCTCGACCTGTATCTTCCCCTCTCTACTCCTCGCATTCTGTGCAAAGATGTCCAATATCACCGCAGAGCGATCAATAGCGCTCCTTCGCAGAACCTTCTCCAGATTCCACTGCTGCGCCGGGGTCAGCTCTGTATCAAACACTACCGTATCGACGTCCAAACGTTCAGACATCTCGTGCAGCTCAAGCAGTTTACCGTGACCGATATAGGTAGAAGGATCAGGACTCTCTCGACGCTGGATTATTCTCCCGACTACATCCGCCCCTGCCGTATCTATCAACAAAGCGAGTTCATCCAAGCTGTCCTCTACCGTGCTACGAAAATCAGCAGGGAGCTCGACACCCACCAGTATAATTTTTTCTCTTATGGAGCGCTCTATAAGACTTGTTACACGGGAGTTGGTCAACGGCACTCCAATATGAACGAGTCCTCCAGCCTACGCGGATCCATGTAGAGATCGGTTACTTTGCTCACAGGACCACGAAGTATCGCGCCAGCTCCATTGAATATGACCTCCAGCGGCCCTCCCTCGCTGACCATGAGCATGGAGTCATCCCTCTCTAATCCGTTCACCGTCGAACCATCCGGTGATAATCTCCCTTTTGATCTCAGTGCGGCACACACTGCGACAGCTCCGGTTCCACATGACAATGTGACCCCTACCCCTCTCTCATAAACGGCATAACCATACCATTCATCATACTGCTCATTTCCGTACAACTGGACATGCTTGGCAAATTTGCGGCTGGAATCAAGCCAGCATATCTCCACGTTTACTCCGCCGGGCACCAAGCTGGCTATCTTGGGTGCGGTCATTTCCAACTCTCCGGGAGCCACCTCTTCACCTATCAACACCAAATGAGGATTGCCGACATCCACCCAGACCGCTTCGCGATCGGTAATCACTCCAATCTCCTTAAAAAAGTCAAAGGAGCTCACATCACCAACCGTTACACTGCCCATACTCACCGATGCGCTACCGAGCCATGCATCTCCGCCAGATTGGGCATCGGAACAGGTGCGGGATTGATTGCCGGAATGACTACCAGGTTGGTAGACTACGTCTTTGAGTCCGGCATCCGTAGCGATCCTGATAGTGCTGGGTTCTGCCTCATGTGCGCCCTCGCCCTTAACCCCCTCATGCCTGAAATCGTAAATAGCCTGCACCAGGCAACGAATACCATTGCCGCTCATCTCAGCTCTCGTTCCGTCAGCGTTGGTAAGCTCCATATAGGCATCATATTGTGTGCCCACAAAACCAGGACTGCCCACCTCCCCCGTACCATTCCCTGTCGCACTGCTGATTGCTGGTTCATCAGTTACCCCCACCCCTCTGATAAACCCATCTGCACCGACCCCTCTTCGTCTATCGCATAGCCACCTGATCGCATCATTGCTAAAATGAAAACGATCTTCAGCATCCAGAAGGACCAGAAAGTCGTTCCCATTGCCCTCGTGCTTGGTCATTTTTATCAAGCCGTTTATACTCGACACACTACGATTGGTCACCTGTATCTATAGTCGCCATTCATGGTTACGAGTTTACCATTTTATTCGCTCCAATCAGCTGCTACACCTTAAGTATGTGCAATCCTGAAATATAAGAGCTCGCAATGTGCGTACCGATTGTGCCGGCCCAAATTAAACCGTGGAAAAGAAGGGAAAGCTGGTGGCTATGCCGTATTTTTGGCCCTTGTTATGCCAGCCTTTTTCAATACAGATGCCGGAACACCTGAAGCTCTCCAGGCCGTATAACTGATGGATTTTCGCATTGAATAACTTTTGGCAATTTGGATAAAGTCTTTCTCCAGTGTGGATGTCTTATTTTTGGCCTTCAGTTGTTCAATCTCTTTTTTACAATCAATCAGTTCTTGATGCAGGTGAACCCTTGTCAGAGGATTTGCATCTGCTAAATTGGCACGGATATAATCGATTCTACGCTGTAGCGATTCAACCGTTTTACGTCTTCCGCGACGTGGCTTCTCCTCCTGTAATACCTTCAAGTACTGGCGAACGATGGCAGTTTCAGTGCGGATATTAGTCGCTGATCTAAAATTGGCCTTATCGTTTTCAGCTGATACTGGATACTGACGTTTATTTGTATTAGTCATAATGCAATACTAACACAACTTTTATATGTAGAGTCAACTCGTTGCTATAATCTAAGTATATTTTCCTTAAAACTATTTGTGAAAGGTTCTGATAGATGAGTACTGAAATTGAGACACCCGTAAGATCAACTGAGCAATCAATCCTGCAGCCGGCACTCCATAGAGAGCTTGGCATGACAGACGAAGAGTACGATAAGCTGCTGCAGGAACTTGGGCGGGAACCATCGTCGTCGGAATTGGCCATGTACAGTGTAATGTGGAGCGAACATTGCTCTTACAAATCGTCGCGTATTCATCTCAAGCGCTTCCCCGTAGAAGCACCGCAAGTCCTCCTTGGCCCGGGTGAAAATGCGGGCGTACTTGACGTGGGTGACGGACTGGCAGTAGCAATACGCATGGAGAGTCATAACCACCCCTCAGCCATAGAGCCAAAGCAGGGTGCTGCCACCGGGGTGGGAGGTATTATTCGTGACATACTGTCGGTGGGAGCCAGACCTATCGCATTGATGGATCCCCTATTCTTTGGAGATCTCTCCGACGATCATGTAAGGATGCTCTTTGATGGTGTAGTAAACGGAATATCTTCATATGGGAATTCCGTAGGAGTCCCAACTGTGGGTGGAGAGCTCACCTACCTGCCCTGCTACGAGCAGAATCCACTGGTAAACGTAGTCTGTGTGGGTGCGGTAGAAAAGGATAAAATAGTACTCGGCAAAGCATCCTATCAAGGTGGAGTTGCCGTGCTGCTTGGCTCATCTACCGGACGCGACGGGATAGGCGGAGTAAGTGTACTTGCGTCAGCCGGATTCAATGAAGATTCAGGAGACAAGCGCCCAAGCGTACAGGTAGGGGACCCATTTGAAGAAAAACGACTGATAGAAGCATGCTTGGAACTGAGCAACGAAGGTCTCCTAAAGGGACTACAGGATTTGGGTGGAGCGGGCTTGAGCTGCGCTACCAGCGAGACGGCTGCACGGGGAGGAACCACCATGGAGGTCGATATCACCAAGGTGCCACTGAGGGAAGAGGCGATGGATCCTCTTGAGATCCTCATATCGGAAAGCCAGGAGAGGATGCTGGCAATAGTTGCTCCTGAGGATCTCGACGAGGTTATGCGTATCTGCAGGCACCATGAAGTGAGCGCAAGCAACATAGGAAATATATACGCTCCGGGAGCAGACGGCGCTGGGAGATTGATTGTAAAAAATAGTCTAACCGGTGAGTCCATTGCCGATGTTCCGGCCGCTTCTTTGGCTGATGGTGCGATCGTCTACAACAGGCCGATGAGGACACCCCACCACGATGCCAGCCCCGAGGATGACCCGGACAGCATTATACCAAGCGATGCCGGTAGGGATATACTGGCCATGATGCTGGATGCATCGTGGGTATACGAACAATACGACCAGCAGTTGTGGTGCTCGACCATAATAGGACCGGGAGGTGATGCCGCACTGCTCAGATTGGACATACCCGGAGTATGGCAAACTGCCAATGGACAGAGGCACTCGCAGATGACCTCTAAGGCCATTGCGCTGTCGACAGATTCAAGACCACGTCTCTGCGCTCTTGACCCTTACGCCGGAGCAGCCCATATCGTAGCTGAGTCTGCGTTAAACGTTGCCTGTGTCGGTGCACGTCCTTATGGGTTGGTCGATTGCCTGAACTTAGGAAATCCTGAGCATGAGGAGGTAATGTGGCAGCTTTCAAGATCGGTAGATGGTATATCGGATGCCTGCCGAGCCTTGGAAATACCGGTAGTTGGCGGAAACGTCAGTCTGTACAATGAAAGCAGGGGCAGTGATATATACCCTACCCCCGTTGTCACTACGCTTGGGCTAAGGGAGTTAAGCGGTGACAAGGGCATCCTCACCCGTTCTTATCTCAGAGAAGGTGACAGCATAGTACTGCTTGGAACTACCGATCCATCCTTGGGTGGATCCCGTTGGGCGGTTGATCTCTACGGCAAGATGGGAGGTAGGGCACCAATACTGGATCTTGATTTTCACGCTCGATTGGTTAAATGGATAACGTCACTGGCTGCAGGAGAACAGACATCTTCAGCCACTGCTATCCATGACGTTTCAGAAGGTGGATTGGGGGTAGCACTGGCTGAACTGTCAGTATGGTCAGACATTGGGATATCGGTCGAAGGAATAAAAGATCACACAGGGTTGTTTAGCGAATCACCATCTCGCGTAGTAATCTGTACAGATACTCCAGATGTCCTGATACAGGAGGCAACCGAAGCCGGCATTCCAAGCCAGGTGCTTGGTACCGCAGGAGGAAGAAGGTTTGTAATAAGCGGCTTGGTCGACTTGGCACTTGATGATATGATGCAGTCATGGAGTCAATCCATCGGCGCAATAATGGGCTTCGACTAGGGTAGCTTGCAGGACACTCCTGGCCGGTGATTGATCTACATACACATTCATTATTTTCCGACGGTTCGGAAAGTCCTACCAGAGTATGTGAACTGGCATTACGGGCTGGTTGCAGCACACTCGCGCTAAGCGACCATGATACGCTTGACGGGATCCCTGAGGCCCGCGTTGCAGCCGAAAGATTGGGAATCGGATTCATACCGGGATGTGAGGTATCTTTTACATTGCCTGTCTTGGCAAGATATGCTGTAGGCCATAGATCAGCTCATGCTCTGGTATATTTTCTCGATCATCATACACCATTGGATGCAGAGCTATCTACTGTACGGCAAGGCAGGGTGGCAAGAAATATATCCATGGTGGAATTGCTGAATAGTCATGGAATAGAAGTATCCTATGCAGATATTATCGCCGAGTCGGGAAATGAGGAAAGTACGGGAAGGCCCCATATAGCCGCGGTAATGATGCAGAAGGGATACGTGCAGAGCATCCCGGAGGCCTTCGATAAGTGGCTGGGTTACGGCCGCCCCGCTTATGCACACAGGACATCACTAACCGCCGAGCGACTGACCAAACTGGCAGCTGAATCCGGCAGCCTGGTTGTACTGGCTCACCCACTGCGTATTGGATTAACAAAAGATGAGCTTGCCGTGCTTGTCGACTATCTCTCCAGTATCGGGTTCACCGGCCTGGAAGCATACTACTCTACCTATACACCTGATGAGCGGGATTCACTCGCTAAACTGGCTGCCAACTATGACATGGTAGCTACGGGCGGCTCCGATTTTCACGGTACCTACAAACCGGAAATATCGGTCGGAACAGGAACCGGAGATCTTGATGTTCCAGATTCAGTGCTGGAACAACTGGTGGCTCGTCATGATCAACCGGCATAGCGGCGGTTGCAACAGACGGCCCAAATAGGGTATCATTAATTATATGGTCAGGTAGCTCAGTTGGCAGAGCGCGCGGCTGAAAACCGTGAGGTCACCGGATCGACGCCGGTCCTGACCACTGTATAAAGGCTCTTCAGATTCTAGCGGTTGCTCGCGTACCTTTCGCAGCAATCATGGCGGCTCTTCGGATTCTAGCGGGGTGCCTCCAGGGTATCTATCCACCAATCGCGGACAAAGGTGCTCCAATATTGATATATGAAAACACAAAACCGAAGCACCTTCATCTTAACTAATCATAGCGAGATTCTTGAGGCCATGGTGGGCTTGAAAGGTATACGTATTTTGCACTATGCCAGATGTGGCCGTGATGTTGAACTCATGGTAGAAC